>CAIVJW010000364.1 GCA_903906315.1 uncultured delta proteobacterium
CGACGCCGCGGCGACCGTCGCGGCCGCCACGGGCCCGACGGGCTCACCGGTGGCCGCCGCCGGGCGCGCCGGCCCGCGCGCTTGCAGCCACACGAACGCCCCGATCGCGCCCACGAGGAGCGCGGCCGACATCACGACGACGGGCCTCGCCGCCGAGTGGGCCGGCGGCGGCGGGCCGACGAAGCTCGGCCCCGTCATCGACGTGCTCGCGGTGAGCGTGGACGGGTAGGGGCTGCCGTACGGGCGCGGCGCCGGGTACGAGGCCGACGGGTACGACGGCGTGTAGGACGGGTGCGAGTGCGGTCCGGTGGCGTCGCGCAGCGAGGGCGGCCCGTACCCGGAGCTCGATCCGGACCCGGTGTACTGGCCCGCTCCGGACGCCGTCGTCCCGCCGCTCATCGGGCCGCCGACGTAGGTCGGCGCCGCCTCGATCATCGGCAGCGCCACAGCCTGCCACTCGGCCGTCGGCAACGACTTCGCGCTGCGCAGCTGCTGCTCGAGGATGGCGCGGATCCGCGCGCGGTCCTCCTCGAAATGGCTCGAAATCATGCTCCCCAGGTCGCGCGCAGGCGCGCGCCACCCGAGGCGCTCGAGCAGCCCCTCGATCTCTCCCTGGAGCGCGGCCGCCGACGGGTAGCGGTCCTCGCGGCGGAGCGCCATCGCGCGCAGGACGATCTCCTCGAGCTCGCGCGGCACGTCCGGCTTCACCGATCGCAGCAACGGGACGTCGCCCGTCGTGATGCGCGACAGGATCGCGATGTCGGTCATGCCCTTCCACAGCCGGCGCCCGGCGGCGGCCTCCCAGAGCATCACGCCGACCGAGAACACGTCCGCGCGGCGGTCGACGCGCTCGCTGCGCACCTGCTCGGGGGCCATGTACGCGACCTTGCCCTTGAGCACGCCGGTGCGCGTCTCCGACGACGAGTTCATCGCCTTCGCGATGCCGAAGTCGACGATCTTCACCTGCCCGTCGTACGTCACGAAGACGTTGTGCGGGCTCATGTCGCGGTGCACGACCTCGAGCGGCGTGCCGTCGTAGTCGCGGAGCTCGTGGGCGTGGTGCAGGCCCCCGAGCACGTCCGACAGGATGCGCAGGTGCATCCCGAGCGGCAGGCCGCTCGTGCGCCCCAGCCGGTGCAGGATGCGGTTGAGCGGCTGGCCGTCGAGGTACTCCATCGCCATGAAGTACCGGCGCCCGTCGTGCCCGACCTCGTTGGTCTGCACGACGTTCGGGTGCGACAGGCGAGCGGCGAGGCGCGCCTCGTCGAGGAACATGCCCAGAAACTCCGGGTCCTCGGCGAGCTGCGCCCGGATCTGCTTGATGACGACGAGCTTGTTGAAGCCGGCGGGCCCGTGGGCGACGGCCAGGTACACGTCGGCCATGCCCCCGGAGCCCAGCTCCGCGATGAGCCGGTACTTACCGAGCGTGTTGGCCGCGGCGGCCCCGGGCATCGTCGACCCTCCCATTTCCGCAAATTCCGAACTCGCCGGCTCGGCACCCGCGCAGTCGGGCTGGCCTTGCACCACGGAACGGGCGCCCGCGTCGGCTGATGGTATCAAGGTCGCGCCGCGCTGCCAGGAATCCTGCGGCCGCGGGGCCGGGGGGGCATCCGTTCAGCGTCGCCGGCGGCGTCCCTGCGGCGCGAGCGTGGTAAGAGCGTCGGCGCGTGGACGCCCCCTCGTCATGCCCCCGTGGCCTGGCCGCCGTGACCGTGGTCGCCGCGCTGCTCACCGGCTGCTCGCGCGACGGCGCCGGCCGCGACTTGCCCATCCCCGTCGCCACGGCCGCCCCGACGGCGGCGCGCGCGGCCCACGTCGAGGTCGTCGCGGCCGCGCCCGGCGAGGACGTGGCCGTGCTGGTGCGGCGCGAGCTGGAACGCGCGCGGGCCGACGGCCGCGATCTCGTCGTCTACGTCGGCGCGAGCTGGTGCGAGCCCTGCGGGCGCTTCCACCGTGCCGCCGCCGCCGGCGAGCTCGACGCGACGTTCCCCACGCTGCGGCTGATCGAGTTCGACCTCGACCGCGACGAGGCCCGCCTGCGCGCCGCGGGCTACGTGTCCGCCATGATCCCGCTCTTCGCCGCGCCCGCCCCCGACGGCCGCGCCACGGGCCTCCAGCTCGAGGGCTCGATCAAGGGCGACGGAGCCGTCGCGCAGATCACCCCGCGGCTTCTCGGCATGCTTAAGCGCGCCCGCGGCGGCGGCTGACCCGATCAGTCCTCTTCGCCGCTCGAGAGGCTCGGAGGGGGCCGTGACTTCCGCTCCCTCTCCTGGGCTCGCGCGCGCTCGACGAGCAGCGGGTGGCGCGCCTCCACCGGCTCGAGGTCGACCTCGTTCAGGAACGACGTGAACGCGAAGTAGGCGAGCAGGCCGTCCCAGCGCTGCAGCCACCGCGGCAGGAGCACGGGCGGATCGAGCACGCCCTGCTCGCGCAGCAGGAGCAGCGGCTCGACGTCCTCGAGCGCGATCCGCCCCGAGACGAGCACCTCGGCGACGTCGCGGGCTCCCGCGCGCAGCGCCACGCGCAGGAAATTGTAGACGTCCATCAGGCCCGACAGGTAGCTCGCGTCCTTGGTGAACGGCGCGCCGCCCGTGACCAGGCCCCCGCGGCAGATGCGCTGCGCGTCGAGGTACGCGTCGCGCTGCCCGACGCCACGAAGGACGAGGTGTCGGTAGAGGTCGAGGAACGACGCGCCCTGCTCGGCCATGTCGACGAGCCGCACGCGCTCGACGAGGCGGAGCAGCCGGCCCGTCGACAGCGCGTGCCCGTAGAGCTCGGCGAACACCGCGAGGCCCTCCTGCGTGCGGGTCGTCCTCGGTCCGCCGCCGCGCAGGAAGCCGAGCTTGCGCTGCGCGGCGCCGTTCTGCGCGGTGAGCGCGTGCGTCTCGATCTCGTGGAAAAACAGGCTGTCGGCCTCCGCTGCGCTGAACGTCGCGCCCTCGCGCACGCGCAGGCGCGTCATGCCGCAGATGACCTTCGCGCTGAGGTCGGGGTCGCGCACGATCTCGAGCGGGATCCTCGGCCTTCGCGTGCGCAGGCGGTGCTCGATCTCGCCGATGAACTCGTCGGTCGACAGCGGGCGCTCCCCGGGCGGCGCCGCCGGCAGCGCGAGGCGCTTCGCGATGTGCTCGGCGAAGTCGAGGTTCGTGGTGTCGGCGTCGAGCGCGGTCGACCGCGCGCCGCCGTAGAGCGAGAGCGACAGCTCGTAGAAGCTGCGCTCGCCCACGCCGAGGAGCATCCGGTTCGCGTCGCCGTAGCTCCGGCAGAGGGCCCGCAGCCACGCGAGGATCGGGTGGTCGCCGGCGAGCTCGGCCTCGAGCTCGGTCACCGCGTCGACGTTCGCGCGGGCGCGATCCGTGTCGACGTCGTACTCCGGCTTCGGCAAGCGATCGGCGCCCGCGGCGAAGAAGGCGCGCTCGACCTTGCGCGGCCAGGCGATCGACTCGAGCAGGCGCGACGACCGCGCGATCGGCTCGAGCACGGCGGCGGCGCGCTCGATGGCGCGGTCTCGGAGCTCGGGGCGGAGGGACATGCGCGGACGGTAGCAAAGTCGGGCGGGACGTTGGGGGTCCGGGCGGCGCGGCGGATCGGGCGACAGCAGCCCGGGTCGCGGTCATGCTGGGCCCGATGACTACGATCACAGCGGCGAGCGGGCCTTCGGGGCAGCCTGACGGCCCGATCCCTCCTGCGGCCGACGTGCGCTACGCGATCGTGGACTCCGTGCTCGGCCGGATGCTGGTCGCCACGACGTCGCGAGGCGTGTGCGCGCTGGCGCTCGGGGACTCGGACGTCGCCCTCGAGCAGGGCCTGCGCGCCGACCTCCGGCGCGCCTCGCTCGCGCGCGACGAGGCGGCCCTCGGCGCGGTCGCGGGCCGCCTCGTCGCGCACCTCGCCGGCGCGCCGCTCGGTGAGCCGCCCGCGCTCGACCTCGTCGGGACCGCCTTCCAGCGTCGCGTGTGGCGCGCGCTCCTCGAGGTTGCGCGCGGCTCGACGTGCTCGTACGCCGACCTCGCCTCGGCCGCCGGTCTGCCGGCGAGCGCCGCCCGCGCCGTGGCCCGCGCGTGCGCCCAGAACCCGGTCGCGGTGCTCGTGCCGTGTCACCGCGTGGTGCGCGGGTCGGGCGGTCTCGCGGGCTACCGGTGGGGCGTGGAGCGCAAAGCGCGCCTGCTCGCGGCCGAAGGCGCGCGCCTCGCCTGACGGCAAGCCGTGAATCGCCCCCTCGCCGCGATCGCTAGCCGCCCGTAGCCGCCGGAGCGTCCGCTCGCGGGCTCGAACGGGCCGCTCGCGGCCCCATCGTCGGCCGCCCGGATGGCGGCGGGGTTTGGGGCCGCTCGCGGCCCCATCGTCGGCCGCCCGGATGGCGGCGGGGTTTGGGGCCGCTCGC
>CAIVJW010000365.1 GCA_903906315.1 uncultured delta proteobacterium
CGGCGTCGGTCGTCTGCGTCGAGGACGGGCAGCTCCTGCGCATCCCGCGCGCCGAGTTCGAGGCCCTGCTCGACGAGTCGCCGGAGCTCGCGCGCGGCGTGATCCGCACGCTGCTCGGGCACCTGCGGGCGCGGGGCTAGGGGACCTGAATGCCTGTCAGGGACTCGGCGGGGCGCGATGGCCTGCTGCGGCGCCTCGCCGAGGCGTGGGGCAACGCGTCCGATCGTCTGCGCGGTCCGGCCGAGGGCGCGCGCGACGTGGGCCGAACGATCTTCGATCTCTCGGTGAGCGTGCTCGGGATCACCGTGCTCTCGCCCGCCCTCGCGGCGGCGGCCGCCATCATCCTGCTCGACGACGGATCCCCCGTCCTCTTCCGGCAGGCGCGCCTCGGGACGAACCGGGTGCCGTTCCGGCTCCTGAAATTGCGCACCATGCGCGCCGGGCGCGTGACGCGGGCGGGAGCCTGGCTGCGGGCCACGGGGCTCGACGAAGCACCTCAGTTCTGGAACGTGGTCCGGGGCGAGATGAGCGTCGTGGGCCCTCGCCCGCTCACCCCCGACGACATCGTCCGCCTCGGGTGGAACGGCCCGGCGCATGACGTCCGCTTCCTCGCCAAGCCGGGGATCACCGGGCCCGTGCAGGTGCTCGGCGCGATCTCCGCCGCGGATTCCGCGCGGCTCGAGCGCGAGTACCTCACGCGGCGCTCCGCGGGCCTCGACCTCGCCATCGTGGTCGCGACCTCGGCCGTGCTCGTGCTCGGCAAGGACCGCGTGGGGCGGCGGTTGCGGGACGCGCTGGACTCGTTCGGACGCCCGGGCGAGAGCGCCAGCCGCGGCGAGCGACCCTGATCGACAGCCCCTTCGGCCCCCGTGCGCTGCGCCGTCCCGAGGCCGGGCCGCGATCCCCCCGGCCCCGCGCGCCCGCGGGGAGCTGCGACGCCCCGCGGGAGTTGGAGTAGACGTCGGCCGTCATGGGTCGCCAGGAGCACGCGACCGAGGCGCCGGCGCCCGCCTCGAACCCCGCCGCCGTCGGCGCCGCGATCGGCTCCGGACGGGACGCCCTGCTGGTCACCGCGGGCATCCTGCTCTCGCGGGTCTTCGGGCTCGTGCGCCAGCGCGTCGTGGGCCATTACTTCGGGATCTCGGCGTTCGCCGACGTCATCGTCGCCTCGTTTCGCATTGGCAATCTGTTCCAGAACCTGCTCGGCGAGGGCACGCTCTCGGCGTCCTTCATCCCGGTCTACGCCCGGACCCGCGCGGCAGGTCGGAGCGACGAGGCCACCCGCTTCGCGTTGACGGCGCTCGGCTTTCTCCTGCTGGCGGCCGGCGCCGCGTCGGCGGTCGGCGTCGCGCTCGCCCCGGCCCTGACCCGGATCCTCGCGCCGGGGTTCGAGGGCGATCGGCTCGCGCTGACGACGGGCGCCGTGCGGGTGCTGTTCCCGATGACCGCGCTCCTCGTCCTCTCGGCGTGGGCCCTCGGCGTCCTCAACGCCCACCGACGCTTCTTCCTCGCCTACGCGGCGCCGACGGCGTGGAGCGCGGCCCAGATCGCGGCCCTCGTCGGGTTCGGCGAAGGCCTCGGCCGGCGCGGCGAGCCGCTCCTCGCGGCGCTCGTGTGGAGTGCGCTCGCGGGCGCCGTCCTGCAGGTGATCGTGCTCGTGCCCGCCGCGCGATCGCTGATCGGCACGATCCGTCCTCGCCTCGACGCCTCCGATCCGCGCCTGCGCGAGGCCGTCGCGCGCCTGCCGAGCGTGCTCCTGGGCCGCGGGGTGGTCCAGCTCTCGGGCCTGGTCGACCTCGCCCTCGTGAGCTTCTTCGGGACGGGCGCGCAGGCCGCGATGAGCACCGCGCAGATGATCTACTTCCTGCCCATGGCGATCCTCGGCACGGGCGAGGCCGCCGCCGCGCTGCCCGACCTGGCGGCCGAGACGGCCGAAGCCGACCTCGATCGGCGCAACGCGCGCCTCCGCGCTCGCCTCGGCGGGGCCCTCGCGCGCGTGACGACCCTGACGGTGCCGGCCACGCTCGTCCTCGCGCTGCTCGGCGGCGAGATCCTCCGCGTGTGCCTGCAGAGCGGCGAGTTCGACGAGGCCGCCACCGAGCGCGTCCGCGAGATCGTGGTCGCCTACGCCTTCGCCCTGCTCGGCAACGCCTCGGCGCGCGTGTTGACGACGACGGCCTGGGCCCTCGGCGACACCCGCACGCCGGCGCGCTACGCGATCGGGCGCGTCGTCGCGAGCACCGCGTGCTCCCTCGTGCTGATGCAGCGGTTCGAGGTGGTGGGCGTGGTCCTCGGCGCCGTCCTCGCCGCGTGGGTGGAGACGATCGCGCTCGGGTGGAAGCTGCACAAGCAGCTCGGCGGGCTCGGCCTCGAGCACGTCCCCGGCGCGCGGATCGCGCTGCTCGGAGCGGCCTCCATCGCGCCGGCGCTGATCGTCAGGTGGGCGCTGCCGACCCCGATCGCGCGCACCTTCGCGGGATCGTTGCTCGTGCTCGCGGTCTTCGGCGGCGCGTTCGCCCTCGCCGCGCCCGCGCTCGGGCTCCTCGACCTCCGGTCGCTGTGGCGCCGCCGCGCGCGCCGGTGATCGACCGGAGGGACGCGAGGCGCGTCGCGGCGAACACGCCCGCAGCTTGTCCGGCCGCCGTGCCCCATGTTACGTGGGGTAACCTTCATGACCTCTCGCGCAGGCCAGGTGTGATGCACGTCCAGCGACGCCGGCCAGCGGAGCTGTCCTCGCAGCGCCTCGGCACGGTCGTCGTGATGGACGTGCTCCGCATGACGTCGACGGCGGCCGTGTTGATGAGCCGTCCCTCGTGCCTGCGTGTGGCCGTCGCCGCCACGCTTCGGGACCTCGACCGGCTCTCGCAGCCCGCCTCCGAGTACGTCGTCGTCAGCGAGCTGGCCGAGGCCCCTTGGGTGGGGACGCGCGTCGACAACTCCCCCGCGCGGGTCTCGCGCATGGCATTCGGGGAGCGGACACCCGTGCTCGTGACCACCAACGGCACGAGGACCCTCCTCTCGGCCGCCGCGTGCGCGGACGACGTCCTGTTGGCGAGCTTTCGGGACCTGCGCGCGGTCGCGCGGCACCTCGCCGCCCTGGCGACGCCGTCGGTGGTGCTCCTGCCGGCGGGAGACTTCGCCAGCGGCAAGGGGTGCCTCGAGGATGATCTCTGTGCCGACGCGCTGGAGGCGATCCTCGCCGGAAGAGAGCCGGATCTCGCCGATAGCGCCGCCCTCATCCGCGCCCATCCCCGCGTGCGTCGACGGGTCGAGGTCGAGGCCGGCTTCCGCGCGGACCTCGACGTCGCCCTCGAGGACGACCCGCGGGCGATGGCCCTACGGTTTCAGCCGCTCGACGCCGGCGTCGGTCAGATCGTCCGCGCATGATGGCGGCCGACCTCCCCTCTTGTATGGCGCGGATCCTCGAGACCGGGGGGATCTGCGAGCCTCGGATGGCGCTGTCGGGCCGGTCGCGGAGGACGTGACGGATGGTCGCAACGGTCGTCGGAGCGCGGACGCGCGAGTTCCTCTCACGGCAAGGGCTGCCCACGGGGGACAGGCAGGCGACCGCGCCGCCGGACCGCTCGTTCTCGGGTGGGGGCAAGTTCGGAATCGAGCTCTCGAGCGTCAACAACGCGGCCATCTTGCGGACGACCCTCGAGCTCGCGAAGGAACACTCGATTCGCGTGAATCGGTGCGACGAGTGTCGCGGGATCGGTCGCCTCCCGGACGCCGACATCGTGGAGATGGTGCGCATCTGCGCCGGCGAAGCCATCGGCCTGCTCCTCTCGATCGGCCCCCGCGCGATCTACGACACCGGCGGCTTCGTCCGGAGCAGCAACGGTCGCCGCATCGGCTATCGACTCCGCGGGATGGAGAGCGTCGTTCGCGCCGTCGAGGAGGTCCGGCGGGCGGCGGACCTCGGGGTGCGCGGCTTCGTGGTGTACGACGAGGGCCTGCTCACGCTGCTGAGCCAGCTCCGTCGAGCCGGCGAGTTGCCGGCGAGCACGGTCTTCAAGGTGTCCGTGCACCTGGGCTGCTCGAACCCCTTGTCCGCTCGGCTCTACGAGGACCTCGGCGCGGACACGGTCAATCCGGTGCCCGACCTCGATCTCGACATGATCGGCGCCATGCGCGCCGCGGTGACGTGCCCTCTCGACCTCTTCTCCGACACCGCCGAGGAAGCCGGCGGCATCCTCCGCACCCACGATGTCCCCGAGTTCGTGCGCCTGGCGTCGCCGGTGTACATCAAGTGCGGCGCCATCTCGCAGCCGCGGCAGAACCATCTCCCGACCCTCGCCGAGCTGCGCGAGCGGATCCGCCAGACGGCCTGCGTCGTGGAGATGTTGGCCCGCCACGACCTCGCGGGCGCCCAGGTCGGGCCCACCGAGCGGACGCTCGGGCTGCCGGAGCGCTAGGCCGTGACGACACCGCGATCCTCGACGCCCCCTCGGGACGGCGCGGCGATCGGCCCGGATCCCCGGGACGATCCCGACCCCGGCGGCGGCCCGGAGGCGCGATCGGCGCGGGTCGATCGCCTCCGGGCCGAGTACCCCACGTTCGTCTACGAGGACTACGCATGGCGCGAGGACGAGACGGGCGCCCTCGACTGCTCCTGGCGGTTCCGCGCCGGAGACCTCGCCTTCGAGCCGACGTGCCGGATCGCCTTCGCGGGCCCGTCCGCGCGATCCCGGGTCGGCCGCGAGGTGGTGGACAACCTCGTATTTCACCTCGGCCTCGCGGAGCTGCCGAGCTACTGGAAGGCGACCTGCTCGCCACGGGTCGAGGTGCGCGCCGGCCCGATCGGCGCCGATCAGGCCGCCTTCTGGACGTGGGTGTTGACCGAAGGGATGGGCGAGTTCCACTTCGCGAACCGAACTCCCTTCACGGACCCGAGCTTCGTCACGATCGTCGGCGGCGACGCCCGCCCGCCCGCCGTATTCCAAGGGCCTCTCTTGGGTGGCCACGTCCTCCCCATCGGCGGAGGCAAGGACTCCCTCGTCACCCTCGACCTCCTCGCGCGCAGGGCCGAAGGCCTCACGGCGCTCGCCATCAACCCTCCTCCCTCGACCGAGTCCGCGATCCGGATCGCCGGCGTCGCCGACCGCGTCGTCGTCCGTCGGCGCCTCGACCCTCGGCTGATCGAGCTCAACCGGGCCGGCTTCCCGAACGGACACACTCCCTTCGGCGCCGTGATCGCCTTCGCGTCCGCGCTCGCCGCCGTCCTGCTCGGGCGCAAGTACATCACCCTGTCGAACGAGTCGTCGTCCGACTACGCCCCGCTCCTCTACCGCGGGCGGCGGATAAACCACCAGTACGGCAAGAGCCGCGCCTTCGAGGCGGCCTTGCACCGGTACCTCGCCGACCACGTCGCGACGGATCTGCACTACTTCAGCCTCCTGCGCCCGTTCAACGAGCTCCAGATCGCGCAGCGCTTCAGTGATCTCACGGCGTTTCACCCCGTCTTTCGGAGCTGCAACCGGGGGCGCAAGGCGGACGCATGGTGTGGGCGGTGCCCCAAGTGCCTGTCGACCTTCCTCCTGCTCGCCCCGTTCCTGGACCGCCCCGCGCTGGTTACCCACTTCGGCAAGGATCTCCTGATCGACCCCGAGTGCCAGGCGAGGTTGCCGTCGCTCCTCAGCGAGGAGGGGGCCGAACGGCCCTTCGAGTGCGTGGCGACGCCCGCCGAGATCCGCGCCGCGATCGACCTCTGTCGCGGTGGCCGGCTCGCCGACGCGACCCTGGAGGCGCTCACGCACCGGTCCCCGAGCGACCTCGTCCCCGAGGCCCTCTACGCGGTGGCCGACGCCGCACTTCGCCCTCGCGTCGGGCCGCTCCTCGGGCGCACCGCCGTGGGCGTCGTAGGCCTCGGCCTCGAGGGCACCAGCACCTGCCGCCGGCTGCTGGCGAGCCCGGGGCCGATCGATCTCACCGTCGTCGACGACGACGGCGCGGCGGCTCACCGGATCCCCCCCGCAACCAGCCCGTCGCAGCGCGTGCGGTTCCTGTCGGGCGCCGAGGCGTCCGAGTCGGCGCCCGCGATCGATATCGTGTTCAAGTCGCCGGGCGTGCGGCCCGACCACCCGGCGATGGCCGCGATCCGCCGTCGGCCCGCGGTCGTCACGTCCAACACGGCGCTCTTCTTCGAGGAGTGCACGGGCCAGGTCCTCGGCGTCACCGGCACCAAGGGCAAGTCGACCACCACCTCGCTCCTCGCCCACGTGCTCTCGGCCGCAGGCAAGGACGTCCGCCTGGTCGGCAACATCGGGCGGCCGTGCCTGGAGGGGCTGACGGGTGGGGATTCGCAGACCCTCTACTGCGTCGAGCTGTCGAGCTTCCAGCTCGAGGACCTCCAGGTGAGCCCCCACCTCGCGGTCGTGCTCGGCATCTTCGCCGACCACCTGGATCGCTATGGCGAGCTTTCGTCGTACGTGGCCGCAAAGGCCTCGATCACGCGCTACCAGACCCGCGACGACGTGGTGATGTACAACGCCGACTGCCCGCGTGCGACCGCGATCGCGGCGTCGAGCGTTGCGCGCCGCGTGGCCTTCGATCGGGCGCGCCCCGAGCTCGTCGGCCCCGCTCCGGGCCCGCTCCTGGGAGAGTTCAACAACTACAACCTCTGGCCTGCGATCCTCGTCGGTCGGCACTTCGGGATTGCCGATGACGCGATCGGGGCCTCGATCCGGTCGTTCCGCGCGCTCGCCGGCCGCCTGGAGACGGTGGCCGACAAGGAGGGTGTCCGCTTCGTCTGTGACATTCGCTCCACGGCCCCGGAGGTCACCGTGGCTGCCCTGGAGGCGCTCGCCGGAAACGGGGACGACGTGCGCTTTCTCCTCCTCGGCGGCGTCGACCGGCAGCAGGACTACGAGGCGCTCCTCCCCGCGCTCGAGCGATCCGCCGTCCGCCACGTCCTCCTCTTCCCGCCCACGGGGGCCCGCATCCGCGCGATCCTCGAGCGCACGCCGCTCCGGAGTCGACTTGCCCTCTTCGAGCCGAAGAGCATGGAGGAGGCCATTCGCTACGTCTACCGAGAGGCGCCCGCGTCGCCCAGCGTCTGCTTGATGTCGACGGCCGCGCCGAGCAATGGCGGCCTCTTCTCGGGTCCGGAGGACAAGGCGCGGCAATTCGCGGACTTTGCGAGGCGCCTCGGGCGCGGCGATCGGTCCGGGGTGGGTGGATGATCCTGCGGGAGCTGCTCTTGGGCACGGGCCTGTTCGCCCGCGGACCCGACACCGTCGACGTGGCGCGGATCGTCAACGACTCGAAGCGGGTGACCCCGGGGAGCCTCTTTCTCGCCATCCGTGGCATCGCGCTCGACGGGCATGACTACCTCCCCCAGGCCGTCGCGAGCGGCGCCACGTCGCTGGTCGTCGAGGACGAGGCGCGCGTTCCTCTCGGGTTCACGGGCCCAGTCGTCGTCGTCCCGAACGCGCGCTACGCGCAGAATCAGCTCTCGGGCAGGTACTTCGGCGACCCGGGACGAAAGCTGTTCTGTGTGGGCGTCACGGGCACCGACGGCAAGACGTCGGTGACTTGCATGGTCGAAGCCGTGCTCGCGGCCTGTGGCATCCCGACGGGCGTCCTCGGCACGGTGGACCACCACTTTGCCGGGCACGTATGGCCGGGCGACACGACCCCTCCGCCGATCGTCCTGCAAGAGCGCCTCGCCCGGTTCCTCGCCCTCGGCGCGCGGGCCGTCGCGCTGGAGGCCACGAGCCAGGGGCTCTCTCAGTCGCGGGTGAGCGGCGTGCCCTTCGACGTCGCCGTCTTCACGAACCTGACCCGCGATCACCTCGACTACCATCGCACGCTGGACGCCTATTTCGAGGCCAAGGAGCGGCTCTTCACCGAGGCCCTGGCCGCCACGCCGAAGGCGCGATGCCACGCCATCATCAACGTCGACACCCCCTATGGCGCTCGCCTTCGGGTGCCACCGGCTGCGACGAAGTGGACGTACGGTAGGATCGGCAGCGGGGCGGACCTCCAGTACGAGGTCCTCGAGACGGGGCTCTCCTCGAGCGCGTTCCGGCTCCGCGCGTGGGGGATGACGGCCGATCTCCGCCTGCCCATGCTGGGGGGCGTCTGGGGGGCGAACGCGCTGGCCGCCGTGGCCGTGGGGGTCGCGGCCGGGGGCGACTTTCACGCCTGCGTGGAGGCCTTGCGCCACTTCGCGGGGGTCCCGGGGCGGGCGCAGCGCGTCGTCCACGCGGGCGACCAGGCGGTGTTCATCGACTATGCCCACGACCCCGACGCGTTCGACCACGTCCTCGGCGCGGCGAGGGCCGCGATGCGCCGCGAGCGCGCGCGCGCCCGGCTCGTGACGGTGTTCGGCTGTGGGGGGGACCGCGACCGGGGCAAGCGCCCGCTGATGCTGGAGGCGGCGCTCCGGCTCTCGGATCGGGTCGTCGTCACCTCGGACAATCCCCGATCGGAGGACCCCCGGGCCATCGTCGAGGACATGTTCGCGGGCCTGGCCTCGCCGGCCGACAGGGAGCGAGTCGTCGTCGAGCTCGACCGAAGAAGGGCAATCCATTTCGCGATCGAGTCCGCGGCCGAGAGCGACGTCGTCATGATCCTCGGCAAGGGCCACGAGGACTGCCAGATCGTCGGCGACCAGCGCGTGCCCCATAGCGACCACGCCGTCGCCGCGGCGAAGCTCCGGGCGTCGAAGCTCGCGTCGCGGGGCGATTGAGGAGAGGGACGGGACCACGATCGATGGCCACGCAGATTCCCAGGAACGAAGCCGAGTTCACGATCGCCGAGGTGGTCGCGGCCACGGCGGGGGTGATCGTCGCCCGCGGCGCGGCCGATCGAAGCACGTCCGTCTCGGCGAACACGCGCGATCTCCGCCCCGGGGCGGCGTTCCTCGCGCTTCGCGGGCCGACGCACGACGGCCATGCGCACGTCGGGGCCGCGGCGGTCGCGGGGGCAACCCTCGCCATCGTGGAGCGCGAGGTCGAGGCCCCCGGGTCGATGACCGTCGTCCGGGTCGACTCGACCCTTCGCGCGCTCGGCGACCTCGCTCGCGCGCACGTCGGGCGGTGGCGGGACCTCGGCTCCCGCACGATGATCGGGATCACCGGGTCGGCGGGCAAGACGACGACCCGAGTCGCCACCGCCGCGCTCGTGGAGAGCCTCTTTCCAGGCAAGGTGGTCGCGACGCGAGGCAACCTCAACAACCGCATCGGCGTTCCGATGATGTTGCTCAGCCTGGGATCCGGACACCGGGCTTGCGTCGTCGAGCTCGGCACGAGCGAGCCGGGCGAGATCGGCGAGCTCTGCCGGATGGCCCAGCCCGACGTCGGGATCCTCACGCTGGTGGCGGCCGCGCACCTCGAGGGCCTCGGGTCGATCGACGGGGTGGAGATCGAGAAGACCGCTCTCTTCCGCGCGATCTCCCCGGACGGCGTCGCCGTCGCGAATGGCGACGACGCCCGGTGCCGGCGCGCCCTCGACGCGACCCCGGCGACGCGGCGCGTGACGTACGGCCGGGGCGCTGCGGCCGACGTGAGGTTGCTGGATCGCACGGCGATCGGCATGACGCGGTCGAGAGTGGTCCTCGCTCACGCGGACGGGCGTCGGAGCGTGTTCGAGACGCGCCTCGTCGGCGAGGCGGGGGCGCTCGCCTGCGCGGGGGCCGTCGCGGCGGTCGAGGCCGCGTTCGGCGCGCGGCTCGAGGGCGATCCGCTGGCGGAGGCGTTCCGGCACGTGGAGCTCGGCGAGGGGGCGCAGCGCCTCGTGCCGCTCGACCTCGCGAGCGGTCTCGCCGTCATCGACGACACCTACAACGCCAATCCGGCGTCGATGGCGTCGTCCATTCGCGCGGTCGCGGAGATGGCGGCGGCGATGAAGCGGCGGCTCGTCCTCGTGATCGGAGAGATGCGCGAGCTCGCGACGGAGGCCGCTCGCGGGCATGACGAGGTCGGCGGCGTCGTCGCCGAGAGCGGCGCCGGCCTCGTGGTCGTCGTGGCCGGCGGGGAGGCGCATCGCGTCGCCGATCGGGCGCGCGCCGGGGTCGCCGACGTGCGCCTCGTGTCCTCGGTGGAGGAGGGATCCGGGGTGGTCCTCGAGGCCGTCGGCGCTTCCGACCTCGTCCTCGTCAAGGCGTCACGGTCCGTCGGAATGGACCGGATCGTGGCCGAGATCGTGCGGCGACATGGCGGTCGTCGAGGCGAGTCCCCCTGATCGACGGCGAGATCCGTCGACGCCGGGGGCCATCAGCCGAGGCGCGCGGCGACGTCCTCGGCAATCGCGAGGCACGCCGTGAGGCCCGGGGACTCGATCCCGAAGAGGTTGACGAGGCCGGGGACGCCGTGGACCTCCGGCCCTTGCACGGCGAAGTCCGCGGCGGGCGCACCTTCGGGGACGATCTTCGGCCGGATCCCGACGTACCCCGGAGCGAGGGCGCCGTCGGCGAGACCGGGGTAGTAGCGGCGAATGGCGCGGTAGAAGGCCTGATCTCTCGCCTCGTCGAAGGCGTAGCTCGGATCGGGACTCCAGGTGACGTCCGGGCCGAAGCGGGCGCGCCCCGAGAGGTCGAGGGTGACGTGGATGCCCACCGCGCCGGGAGTGGGCATCGGGTAGACGAGGTGCCGGAAGGGGGACGGCCCCGCGAGAGCGAAGTAGTGCCCTCGGGCGAAGTGCTCGCCGGGGACGAGGGCCGGATTCAGCCCGCGCAGCGTCCGCGCCACGCTCGGCGCGCGGAGCCCGGCGGAGTTCACCACCGTCGTGCAGCGCACGCGGACCGGGCCTTCGCCCCCCACGTCGAGCACGAGGCCCCCTTCGCCGACCCGACCACCCGTCACGGGCGCCTTGAAAGCGACGACGCCCCCCGCCGCCTCGAGGTCGGTCTTCAAGGCGGCCAGCAATGCGCGGCTATCGAGGATCGCCGTCGACGGCGACAAGACCCCTCGAACGGCGACGACCGCGGGCTCCAGGGATCGCACGTCCTCGGCCGACAGGGCCACGAGGTCGTCGACGCCATTGTCCTCCGCGATCCGGCGGATCCGATCGAGCGTCGCGATCTCGCCCTCGCGGACCGCAATCAAGATCTTGCCGAGACGGCGATGGGGGATGTCGCGGTCGACCAGGTAGGTGTGGAGAGCGCGCTTGCCGGCCGCGCAGAGGCGCGCCTTCAAGGTGCCTCCGGGGTGGTAGAGCCCGGCGTGGACCACCTCGGAGCTGCGCCCGCTCGTGTGCCGGCCGACGCCCTCCTCGGCCTCCAGCACCACGACCTCCCGGCCCTGGATTGCGAGGCAGCGCGCGACGGCGAGCCCCACGACGCCCGCACCGATGACCGCGCAGTCGATGGACTCCATTCGCGCCATTGTCCGCCCGCCGGACGCTCGCCGAGAAGCCCCGCCGCGTCGGGGACCGTCGAAGAGCCGTCGACGGGGGATCGTCGCCGACGATCGGGGAGCGCGATCGGAGGGTCGAGATCGTCCTGCGCGACCTCGAGGCGTGGACCGACCGCGGACGCGGCGCGCCTGGAGCGCGACGTTCCGAGGCAGCGATCAGGGCGGGGAGGACCCCTGGCTCAGGGTCGTTCGGAGCTCGGTCGGGGGGGGGTGCAGGGAAGGGGGCGGCACCGCGGGCTCGGTCCAGAGGGTGAAGCGCACGGTGGTGCCCTCGTCGATGCGGCTCTCGAGCCACACGCGGCCGCCGTGGCGGTCGAGGACGCGCCGGACCGTGGCGAGCCCGATGCCGGTGCCAGGGAACTCCGAGGTCGCGTGCAGGCGCTGAAACGTGCCGAAGAGCTTGTCCGCGTACGCCATGTCGAAGCCCGCGCCGTTGTCGCTGACGAAGTAGATCGTCTGGCCGTCCGCGTCGCGCGTGCTGCCGATCTCGATGCCCGCGTCCTCCCGCTTCGAGGAGAATTTCCAGGCGTTCTCCAGCAGGTTCTGGAGCACCGCGCCGAGCAGGTGGGGGTCGCCGCGGGCCGGCAGCTCGGGGTCGAGGAGGACCTCGACGCGGCGGGAAGGGTCGGCGGCCCGGAGGTCGTCGAGGATCGGCCGGGCCAGGGCGGCGAGGTCGACGGGTTGGACGCACAGGGGGGCTCGGGTCACGCGCGACAGCCCGAGCAGGGCGTCGATGAGCTGCCCCATTCGCTTCGCGGCCGCGGCGATCCGGTCGAGCTGGCTTCTGCCGTCCTCGCCGAGGTCCGCCCCATGGTCCTCGCGGATCGCGTGGCTGAAGCCCGCGATCGCGCGGAGCGGGGTGCGGAGATCGTGCGAAGCGGAGTAGGCGAAGGTCTCGAGCTCGTTGTTCACCGCCGTCAGGTCGGCGGTCCGCTCCGCGACGCGATGCTCGAGGCCCGCGTTCAACGTGCGGATTTCCTCGAACGCCCGGTCGAGGTTTCGCTGCAGCGTGAGCCAGAGGGCCGCCGTGTACGCGATGGTCACGCCATAGGCCGCGAGCCGCAGCGCGTGCCAGTACCACCAATCGACCTCCCACATCTCCGATACCGGGAAGAGGACGCCGGCCGTGCCGAGGAGCAAGCACACCGTCGCGAAGACGAGCGCCGGGACGCTCCGCCGCCGGGCGTAGGAGCGCAGCAGGCCTGCCGCCCCGACCCAGTACAGGACGCCGGACGTCGCGTGCAGCGCGCGCGCCGCCTTCGTGAAGCCGGTCGGACCCACCATCACCGGCGCGAGGTCCGGAGCGGCGAGCGAGACCGCGCCGAACGCCACGACCACGGCGCCGAGCGCGAGGCATTGCAGGGCGGCCGACCGGCGACGCGGCGCTCCGAGCCACACGAGCGCGAAGAGCGCGCTGCTCGATATCGAGGCCATCGCGTGCAGCCAGACGAAGGCGTTGCCGGGGGCCGCGCAGGCGTGGAAGAGATCGATCACGCCGAGGCACACGAACGCGGGCGCCACCCGGAGGAGCACGCCGCTGTCGTCCGCGCGCTGCGTCAGGAAGAGCAATGACGCGAGGAGGAGGGCAGCGCCGGCTCCGAGCGCTTCGCCCGCCGAGTGCAGCGAGACGGCCTGCCAGGGCTGGTCCGGCAGCAGCATGTGCGCGACGATGCCCGCCCCCGCCGGGAGGGCGGTGCCGATCGCGATCGAGGCCGCGGTCGCGACCGCCGGTCCAGGGTAGCGGGAGTCGGATCGCATCGACTGGCGCCCTCCCCCAGGCGCATCGAATTCGGCCGAGCCAGACCACCTGGAATGGTGCGCGCGATTACAATGTGCGTCAACGCCTCGCGTCTTCGGACGCGGTGCACCGCACGACGGGGAGCTCGGCTGTGCGTGCCGGACGCAAGGGCGCGTCGCCCGGCGTCGGCGTGGGAGGCTTCAGGGGGCGAGCGTTCGGCGGGCCGGAACGCGACCGCGGCGGCCGCGCCGCAGCGCGGACGCGAGCGCGGCGAAGGCGAGGGCCGCGCCGAAGGCGACCAGCTGTTGGCCACGGGGTCGTAGATCTCGGCGCTCGACAGGGTGCCGGGGCCGCCACTTCCGCCGCTGACGAGCACCTTGCCGCTGGCGAGCGCGGTCGCCGTGTGGCGGCCGCTCCGGAACTCCTGCGGTGCGCCGGCGGGGGTTGCGGTGCCCGTCAGCGGGTCGTAGCGCTCCGGTTGGCCGCCGTCTGGTATTCCCACGACCAGGATGGACCCGCCCGGGAGGGGGGTCGCGGTGTGCTCGTATGGAGCGTGGGCGATCGACCCGGCTGCGGCCCACGAGCCCGTCCCCGGATCGTACTGCTCCGCGCTCGCCAGGACGTTTCCCCCGTCGTTCCCGCAGAGGACAGCGACGCGTCCGTTCGCGAGGGGCGTCGCCGTGTGCATGATGCGCTTGGTCGCCATCGCCCCCGTGCTGGTCCACGCCGGATCCACGAGCGCGGGGTACGCGACGCCGCGCCCGCTCCACGTGACCCGCACCGTGCAGATGCGGGCGCCGGGCGGCGTGACCGCGCGACCCCATGGCGGGGCGGGGGCGCGGTCGACCGCGCAGCCCTCGACGGCGACGTCCGCCGGCCGCTCCACGCCTGCGGCGTCGACGACGAAGGGCGGCGCCATGCGCAGCCGCGGCGCGCCGACCTGGTCGAGCAGCTCGAGCGTCCGGCCCACGAGGCGCAAGCCGGTGACGCCGTCGAGGGCAAGCTCGTAGCGGAGCGCCTCGATGGCGGGGGCGCGATCGAAGTACGCGTGATCCTCGGTGCCAGTCGCCGTGAGGACGTGAACGACGTCGACGCCGCCCCCGATCGCGCGCGGGTAGACGACGAGGCCGCGAGCGATCTCGGCGGGCACCGGATCGGCGCCGAGCAGCCGGATGGAGGCGGAGACTCCCGTGGCCCGGTCGCGCAGGACGAAGGCCTCGCTCGCCCGCGCGGGCAGCGTGACGTTCACCTTGGGCGCGCCGTCGCGGGCGTCGGAGAGGGGAACCTGCAGGGTGATCGCGGCGCCGTCGCGGACGATCGACGCCTCGGGGGCCCACGGCAGCAGGGCGCGCCGGGCGCCGCCGAGGCGCGCCCGGATGGCCTCGACCACCTCGATCGCTCGGGCCGACTCTGCGGCCGCGGTCGGCGGTGCGACCGTGCGGTCGCCGTCGCCGTCCTTGGCCTTGCAGCCGCCGATCCCTCGTGCCCTGATGAAAGCGACACGCGCCGACCCCGTCGCACAGGCCATCGCGCCCGCAGCTCTCCGGGCCCTCGTCCGCGCACTCGTCGTCGGGATCGGTGCCCGCGGCGACCGGCGCGCACGCACCGTCCTCGCCGCCCGTCTTCTCCGATCTGCACGCGAGGCAAGGGCCGGCGCAGGCCGAGTCGCAGCAGATCCCGTCGACGCAGTGGCCCGAGATGCACGCCGCGTCCGACGCGCAGGGCGAGGGCGCGTCGAGGTCCGGCTGGCACGTCCCATCCGCGACCCGGCAATGGCTCGAGGGGGTGCACTGCGCGTCGGAAGCGCACGCCGTCGCGCACGTCGCGCCGTCGCCGCACACGTACGGGGCACAGACCGTGGCGTGGGGGGCGCAGCTGCCCGCGCCGTCGCACGTCGGCGCCGTGACGACCCCCTTCGTGCAGCTCGGCGCGAGGCACTCGACGCCGGCGGCGTGCTTGCGGCACGCGCGCGCCCCGTCGCAGACCCCGTCGGTGCCGCACGTGAACGGCGGCAGCGTGGGGCACTCGGCGTCGGGGTCGGTGCCGGCGACGACCGGCGCGCACACGCCGTCTGCGGCGCCGGTCACGACCCCGGCGCACGCCTCGCAGGGGCCGGCGCACGCGCTCTCGCAGCAGACGCCGTCGACGCACGCGACGGCGCACTCGCTGCCGTACGCGCACGCCACGCCGGGCTTCGCCAGCGCGAAGATCTCCGGCACCTCGCGGAAGATGTCGTTGCCCAGCCCACCGGCGACCAGGACCGCGCCGCTCGCGAGGCGGCATGCCGTGTGGAACGTGCGCGTGGCGAGGAGCGGCGGCGTCGGCGAGAACGCGCCCGCCGCCGGGTCGTAGACCTCGACGGTCGCGAGCGCCGTCACGATGTCGTCTGCGGCCCCTCCCGCGACGAGCACGCGACCGTTCGCGAGCAGCGTGGCCGTGGGGTAGGCGCGCGCGTCCGCCATCGCGCCGGTCACGGTCCACGTCCCGGCGACCGGGTCGTAGATCTCCGCCGTCGCCAGCGCCTCGGAGTCCCCCCCGAGACCGCCGACCACCTGCCCGAGTTCACCGGGAGCCCGTAGGGGTGTCTGATCCAGGGCGCCTGCGTGACGGGCACTCCGGTGACCTACGAGGGCGAGACGACCGTCGCGGATGTCCTGCTCGCTGCCGGCAAGTCGCCCGGAGGCCGGCGACCCTCACAGCACGATCGTCCGCAGCCCTTCCACGATCACCCGCCGCTCGAGGTGCGCCCGCACCGCGCGCGACAGCACCAGCCGCTCGACGTCGCGCCCGACGCGCGTCATCTCGTCGGGCCCCATCGCGTGCGTCACGCGCGCCACGTCCTGCTCGATGATCGGCCCCTCGTCGAGGTCCTTGGTCGCGTAGTGCGCGGTCGCGCCGATGAGCTTCACGCCCCGCGCGTACGCCTGGTGGTATGGCCGCGCGCCCTGGAACGCGGGCAGGAAGCCGTGGTGGATGTTGATGACCGGCGGCGCGCCCTCGAGGAAGCCGTTCGTGAGCACCTGCATGTAGCGCGCGAGCACGACGAGCTCGACGTGGTGCTTGGCGCAGAGCTCGAGGACCTGCTTCTCCTGCTCCGGCTTGGTCGCGGGCGTGACCGGCAGGCAGTAGAACGGGATGCGGAAGCTCTGCGCGACGGGCTCGAGCGTCGGGTGGTTGGAGAGGACGAGCGCGATCTCGCACGGCAGCTCGCCGCTGCGCTGCCGCAGGATGAGGTCGTAGAGGCAGGCCGGGTCCTTGGTCACGAGGATGGCGATCTTCGCGACGTCGTCGGTCGCGCGCATGGCGTAGGTCGCGCCGAGCGAGGTCGCGAGCGCGCCGAACGCGGCCTCGAGCGACGCGCGCGTCGCGGACCCGCCGAGCGTGGCCGAGGCGGCGGGCGCCGAGAGCCCCGCGAGGTCGACGACGATACGCATGTAGAAGCGCGCCGCGCCCTCCGCGTGCGGGTCGGTGTGGTTGCTGGCGTCGACGATGTTGAGGCCGGCCTCGTAGAAGAAGCCGGCGAGCCGCGCGACCAGGCCCGGCTGATCCGGGGCGGCGACGAGGAAGACTGCGTGCGTGGGGGCGATCATGGGTGGAGGCGCGATAGCCCGCCCGACGCGGTCGAGGCAAGCTCTTCGTCTACCGCATCAGCTCCTCGACCCGATCGGCGGTCGCCGCCGCGAGCCCGCCCGCGAGCTTGTCGGGATCGAGCTCGACCGCGATCGCGACCGCGCCCGGGCCGTGGGTCGCGAGCGGACGATCGATGGGCCGATCGAGCCCGAGGAGGTGCCCGAAGGAGCCTTCGGCGAGCTCGTTCCACGCGCGGAGCAGCTCGTCGGACGCCTTCGGGCCGGTGGCGCCGAAGTCGCCCGCGACCGCGATCGCCAGCGCGATCTTCTCGCGTGCGCTCGGCCGCGCCGACGCGCCGATCGCCGTCGCGCCCGCGAGCAGGCCGCGTGCGCCCCGAGCGAGCTCCCCCTCGAAGGGGCCGACAGCGAACGCGCGCGCCGGCGCCGACCCGAACCGCGCGTCGAGGGCGCGGAGCGGATCGCGCGCGAGCGCCGTCGCCGATCGCTTGAGCTTGCCCTTCGCGTAGAGCGCCGCGATGCGCGCCGGGCCGCGGTCGAGGTTGCCGCCCTCCTGGAAGCCGACGACGTCGCGCCCGAGCACCACGATGGCGCGCTGCGCGGAGGCCGTCGCGCCCGAGACGCGCACGAGATCGGGCCGCTCGACGATGCGTTGCTCGCCGCTCGTGAGCCGCGCGCGGAAGGCGCGCTCGATCGTCAGCGGATCGGCGGCGTGGCGCACGAGGTAGAACGTCGCGGACCCGGCGGCCGTCGGCGCTGCGCCGGGGTCGGCCTCGCCGTCGGCCGCGCCCTCGCCGCGCGCGGCCGCCTCGTCGTAGCTCGCGATCGCCGCCTCCGGCGACTGCCGCAGATCGAGCGCCGTCGCCGCGGCGAAGAGGTCCAGGCGCCGCTCGGGCACGACGCGGCCGATCGCCGGAATGAGCCATGGCACCGCCGCGATCTCGCGCGGCCGGCTGATCACCAGCCACCGCAGCCCAGCCAGCGGCAAGAGGTCCGTCAGCGCCGCGACCGTGGTCGAAGCCGGCGCCTTGGGCTCGCGCGGGGGCTCCTTCGGCGCGGGCCGAGCGCCGCAGCCGATCGCCGACAGCGCCGACAGCACCGCGCCGCCGAGCGCGCCGCCGAGGAAGCTGCGCCGCGTGTCGCCTGCGCGCCCGGCCATGGCGTCAGCCAACGGTGACGTACTTGAACTGGCGGTTCTTCGAGCCCACGCGCACGAGGTAGCGCTGGCCCTTCGCGAGCTCGTGCTTGTCGTTCTTGATGGGCTCGCCGTCGACGTGGACCGCCCCGCCTTTCACGAGCCGCGCCCCCTCCGACGCCGAGGCCGCGAGCCCGGCGAGGAAGATCGCCTTGCCGAGGAAGAGCCCCACGCCCGCGCCCGCGTCGACCGTGACCTCGTCGATCCGGTCGGGCAGCCCGCCGGCGGCGACGCTCTTCCTCCGCGCGATCGCCGCCTCGGCGTCGGCCTCGCAGTGGAAGCGGGCGACGATCTCCTTCGCGAACGCCTCCTTCACGTCGACGACGCCGCGCGTGCCGGCGACGACCTCGGCCCGGAGCGCCGCGATCTCGTCGTTCGACCGGGCGGAGAGCAGATCCATGAAGCGCCAGACGACCTGGTCGTCGACGAGCATCAGCTTCTGCAGCATCTCGAACGGCGGCTCGTTGATGCCGACGTAGTTGTTCGAGCTCTTCGACATCTTGGCGCCGACGACCTTGCCGCCCTCGAGGCGCGCGTCGGTGCCCTCGAGGATCGGCGTCGTCATCACGATCTGCGCGAGCTTGCCGTAGCGCGGCATGAGATCGCGGCCGACCAGCAGGTTGAAGAGCTGATCGGTGCCGCCGATCTCGACGTCGTTCTCGAGCTCGACCGAGTCGTACGCCTGGAGCAGCGGGTAGAAGAACTCGTGCACGAAGATCGGGCGGTTTTCCTGGTAGCGCTTGGAGAAGTCGTCGCGCTCGAGCATGCGCGCCACCGTGTACTTGGCGCCGAGCTCGATCATCTCGTGCGGCGTGAGCTTGCCGAGCCACTCGGAGTTGTACCGGACGACGGTCTTGTCGCGGTCGAGCACCTTGAAGGCCTGATCCTGGTAGGTCTGCGCGGCGGCGAGCACCTCCTCGCGCGTGAGGCGCGGGCGCAGCTCGTTGCGGCCCGTCGGGTCGCCGACCATCGCGGTGAAGTCGCCGACGACGAACACGACCTCGTGGCCGAAGTCCTGAAACTGCCGCATCTTCTGCATCAGCACGGTGTGGCCGAGGTGCAGGTCGGGGCGCGTCGGGTCGAAGCCGACCTTGACGCGCAGGCGCTTGCCGGACCGCAGGCGATCCTCGAGCTCGGCGCGGACGTGGAGATCGACGATGCCCCGACAGAGGGTCTCGAGCTGGCGGTCGACGGAGATCATGCGCTCCTCGGGCGGCAGGGCGCCGCGGGCGCGGAGCTTAGCCGCGATCGCCGGACCGCGCAGCGTCGTCGCCCGTGGGGCGCGCGCGCGTTCCGGGCCGCTCGCGGCCCACCCGGATCACTCGTCGTCGTCGTGATCGTCGCCGCCGGTGATCGCGAAGGACCGACTCTCGTTGACGAGCTCCTTGAGCTCCTTGCCGACCTTGAAGAACGGCAGCCGCTTCGCGGGCACGGGCACGGGCTGGCCGGTGCGGGGGTTGCGGCCGTTGTACGGCTTGTAGGGCCGCACGCTGAAGCTGCCGAACCCCCGGATCTCGATGCCCTCGCCGCGCTCGAGCGCCTCGGTCATCGCGTCGAAGACGCAGTTGACCACGAGCTCGGCGCGCGCCTTCGTGAGCTCGCCGCGTCCCGCGATCGCATCGATGAGCTCGCTCTTGGTCATGTGCGCCTCTCGACCCTCTCCGAACGGCGCGGCCGTCGTGCCCAGTGCACGGACCCGAGACGCGCACCCCCACCCGAATGAAACCCTCGCGAAGTTCGCATGTTACGGGCGAGGTGGTCAATGGGTTTCGCCCGGGCGGGCCCGCCCGGCGGCGGCGCCGAAGTCGATCCGGTCGAGGGCGAGCCCGGCGGCGTCGGCGGGGCGGAGCTCGAGCTCCAGGCGCGTGGCGTCGGCGGGGACGGTCGCCGCGCCGGCGTCGCCCGGAAAGGACGCGACCTCTCGGCCGTCGACCACCAGCACGGCCTGCCCGGCGCCCTCCATCCGGGGCACCACCGCGAGACCGCGCAGAAACGGCGCGGGCAAGCGCAGCACCACCCGCGCGTCGTCTCGCGCCGGGCCGGCCGTGCGGGCGACGAGGCGGCGCCCCCCGGACGCGCCCGGGCCGCCCTCCTCGGGGACGGCGTAGGCGCCGCGCTGCGAGGCGGCGGGCCAGAGCGACTCGCCCTCGATGAGGTCGACCCCGATCGCGCCCGGATCGAAGGGCGCCACGGTGGCCTCGGCTCGCCCGCCGCCGGGCGGGACGCGGAAGGCGTAGCGGAACGCCGGCGGCCGGCCGCGCGCCTCCCAGGCCATGCGGTCGAGGGCGTCGCCGCGGAGCCGTACGACCTGCAGCGCGCCTTCGGGCGCGCCCGGGTCGAAGCCGATCGCGTGGCCGTGGTCCGTGTCGACGTAGAGGAGGCCGCGCGTCGCGCCCGCCGCCGCGAGGACCGCGGGCTCGAGCATGGGTCGGCCGCCGTCGCGGTCGCGCAGCTGGGCGTGATCGAACCCGGCGCGCACACCGAAGCCGACGAGGGCGAGGCCGACCACGACCCACGCGATCGCGCGCCGCGCGTCGTCGCCCGCGCCGCGCCGGAGCGCGACGCGCCGGGCGAGCTCCGCGGCGGCGACGGCGACGATCACGTGCTCGACCGGCAGCACGTCGGCGAACATGCGCGCGCCGCCGCCGGGGTAGTTGCCGTCGAAGTAGAAGGGGGCGTACGCGAGGATCTGCGCGCCGACCGCGATCGCGAGCGATCGGGCCGCGCCCGCTCGGAGCACGATCGCCGCGCCGATCGGGACGAGCAGCGCGAGCGGCTCGGCGTTGGTCGCGTCGACGAGGTGCGCCTTGAGGCGGCGCAGCGTGGTCATCACCGCCGCCCCGACCCCGAAGCCGTCGGGCAGGTGCTTTCGGACGAACTCGCCGTGCTCGCCGAGGCAGCCGATGCCCTCGCCGAAGCCGTAGCGGAAGCAGCCCGGCGGGCCGTCGCTCTGCGCGTAGTACGCGAGCTGCGAGGATCCGAGCAGCGATCCGGTGGCCGCGGTCTGGTGCGCGAGGAGCAGCGCGAGGCCGGGCAGCGCGCCGAGGGCGGCGAGCGCGCCGAGCCGGAGGCGCGCGGCGACGGGCGGGGCGCCGGCGACCGAGGCGATCGAGGCGACCGCGGCGCAAAGCGCGATCGCGCTCACCGGGCGGGTCGCCGCGAGCCACCCTCCGGCGAGGCCCGCGCCGACCGCCGCGAGGCGCGCTCGCCGCGGTGACGACGCCGGGTCGAAGGCGTCGATCGCGCCCACGAGCGCCAGCGTCACGCAGAGCGCCGCGAGGCCGTGCGACATGGTGTCGGCCGTGTGGTAGCGGAGCGCGCCGCAGACCACCGACAGCGCGATCGCGATCGCGGGGACGGCGCTCCACGGCGCCGCCTCCGAGCCCAGGGCGAGGCGCGCGGCGACGCGCTGGCCGAGCGCGAACGTGGCGGCCGCGATCGCCGCGGCGATCGCCGGTCCGACCGCGAGCGGCGCCCCGAGCCGCACCCCGATCGCGAGCAGGGCCGGCCACCCGGGCGGGAAGATGCCCGCCGCGCGCGTCGCGCCGCCGTCGTCGTGCTGCACGAGGAACCGCCCGATCGTCGACGCCGCGGGCTCGGCGACCGGGAACGAGAGCAGGCCGTGCGAGATCGCGCGCGCCTCGAGGAGGTAGGTGGTCGCGTCGACGATCCGCGGGCCGCCGTGCAGGTAATAGAGGACGTAGGCCGCGGAGAGCGCCGCCGCGGTGGCCGCGCCCGCCGGCACGAGGCCGCGCGACCGGGCCGCGCGAGCGATCCTCGGCGCGGCCACGAGCGCCGCGATCCCGAGCCCGAGCGCGATCCAGCCCCCCGCGTCGTCGGGCAGCCCGAACCTCATCGCCGCGCGAGCTTAGCCGCGGCGGGGCGGGCAGCGCGGGTCCGCGTGGAAATCCGCGCCCGCGCCCGACCCCGATCGGTTGGCCATTTCCAGGGTGACGCGCCTGTGCAAGTTCTGGCCTCGCCGCCGCCTTCCGCACGGGCGCCCTCCGGACCGTTGCGCCCAACCGCCGATGTTCCGCTAGCATCGCCCCTGCCGCGCAGTGGACAGCCTTCCCAAGATCCTCGTGATCGATCCCGACGCGCGAGCGTGTCGGGCGCTACGCGACACGCTCGAGGGCGCGGGGTTCGCCACGACCGGAGCGCACAGCGAGGCGCGCGGGCGGACTCTGCTCGACGAGCCACCGCGGCCGCTGGCGCTCGTCGTCGGCGCGAGCGACCCGTTCTGGCGCGACGGCATGGTGAACGATTTTCGATCGTTCGATCGCGATCTGGTGATCGTGGCCGTGCTCTTGCCCGGGGACGAATACGAGGCGCTCCTCGAGCTGGGGGCGTCCGCCTGCGCGTCCGCGATCGGGATCGACGCGCTTCTTCCCCCGCTCCTTCTGCGCCTGCTCCACGGGAAGCGGACGCGATCGGCGCCGTCGGTCGCCCCGCCGCCGATCGCGCCCGGCTCCGCGGGCCGCGTCCCCTCCGTGCCCACGTTCGGGAGGCCGCCGGCCCGCGAGGCCCTGGCGAACCGTCTCGACGAGCTCTTCCGCGAGGCGAGCGCGTCGGGGCGACCCGAGGCCGGCCCCGTCGAGGTCCGCTTCCCGACCTGGGAGGACTACGGCAAGGTCGCCGCGCAGCTCAAGCGCGGCTCGCTCTTCGTCGAGACGACGACGCCGCGGCAGGTCGCCGACGAGGTCCGCGTCCGGATCGTGGTGCCGGGCGGGCGCAGCGTCGAGATCGCCGCCGAGGTCGGCAACGTGGTCTCGCGCGAGCGGGCCGCGACGACCGGCCGGCCCGCGGGGATGGGCGTCCGCTTCGTCGACCTCGGCGACGAGCAGCAGCACGCGCTCGCCGCGTTCGAGCAGGCGTACCGCACCGGCGGCGAGCCCGCTGCGGCTGCGGCCGCGTCGGGCGGCGAGCGGCCGCGATCGCCGGCCCCGGGGCCCCCTTCGGTCGACCGCTTCCGCGTCCCGTCATCGATCGGCGCTCCGACCGATCGGTCCCAGCCGGCCGGGTCGGCGCCGCTCGGGCGACAGCGAACCGCGACCGCCCCCGGCGGCGCGGCGCCCGCCCCGCCGATCCCCACGTCCGAGGTCGAGCGGCGTCGCGTCCCGACGCAGCCGTTCGGTTTCGATGTGCGTCCGATCCCCCCGGCCCAACCGGCCCCGCCGGGCCGCGCGTCCGTGCCGCCCCCGCGGGCCAGCGCGCCGCGCGTCGACCCCGCGGTCGGCGGGGGCCGCACGAAGGCCGAGGTCCTGCGCGACCACCTCGCCGCGCTCGTGCGCGCCGACTGCTTCTCGGTGCTCGGGGTTTCCGTCGACGTGACCCCGGAGGACCTTCGCCTCGCCTTCGTCGGCCTCGCCAAGAAGTGGCACCCGAACAAGTACGCGACGGACGGCCCCGAGGTGCGCGGGCTCGCCACGGAAATATTCATCACTCTCAAGAAGGCCCGAGATACGCTCTCGGATCCGAAGAAGCTCGCCACTCATCGCGCGCGGTACGAAGCTGCCACGCCGAGCGCTGGCGATCCGCGCCGAGGGGACGAGGCCCGGTTGGCCTCCCCGTCCGTGGACGACGCGCGCCACAGGGTGCCCGGCGGGCGATGATCGGGCGGAGGACGGATCGTGGGCAAAATCATCGGCATCGACCTCGGCACCACCAACTCGTGCGTCGCCGTGCTCGAGGGGGGCAAGCCGGTCGTCATCCCCAACGAGGTCGGCGCGCGGACGACCCCGTCGGTCGTGGCCATCACGAAGGACGGCACCATCCTGCTCGGCGCCGCGGCCAAGCGGCAGGCCGTCGCCAACCCGAGGAACACGCTCTTCGGCGTGAAGCGGCTGATCGGGCGCCGCTTCGACTCGGCCGAGGTCGAGGACTTCAAGCGCACGATGCCGTTCGAGATCCTGCGCGCGCCGAACGGCGACGCGTGGGTCCAGATCGGCGGCCGGCAGATGAGCCCGCCCGAGATCTCGGCCCACATCCTCGGCCACATGAAGAAGGTCGCCGAGGACTACCTCGGCGAGCACGTCGACGAGGCCATCGTCACGGTGCCCGCGTACTTCGACGACGCGCAGCGCCAGGCGACCAAGGACGCCGGCCGGATCGCCGGCCTCGACGTCCGCGCCATCATCAACGAGCCCACGGCGGCCGCGCTCGCGTACGGCGTCCACAAGACGAACGCCGCGTCGAGGGTCGCGGTCTTCGACCTCGGCGGCGGCACGTTCGACGTCTCGATCTTGCGCATGGAGGACGGCGTCTTCGAGGTGCTCGCGACCGCGGGCGACACCTTCCTCGGCGGCGACGACTGGGACCGCGCGTTCATGCAGGCGCTCGTCGACGAGTTCGTCAAGGAGTCGGGCGTCGACCTCAGCCAGGACCCGGCCGCGCTGCAGCGGCTCAAGGAGTCCGCCGAGCGCGCGAAGCACGAGCTGTCCGCCACGGTCGAGACCGAGATCAACCTGCCCTTCATCGGCGTCGGCCCGCAGGGCCCGCTCCACCTCATCCGCACCGTCACCCGCGCGTGGTTCGAGACGCTCACCGAGTCGCTCGTCGACCGGCTCGAGGGCCCGTGCGTGCGCGCGCTCGAGGACGCGAAGCTCACGGCCGCCGACGTCGATCAGGTCGTGCTCGTCGGCGGCATGTCGCGCGTGCCCGCGGTCGAGAAGAAGGCCGTCGAGATCTTCGGCAAGCGGCCGGTCAAGGGGGTGCACCCCGACGAGATCGTCGCGATCGGCGCGGCCACCCAGAGCGGCCTGATGAGCGGCGAGCTCGCCGAGGTGGTGCTGCTCGACGTCACGTCGCACTCGCTCGGCATCAAGATTGTCGGCGACAAGATGTCCGTCATCGTCTCGCGCAACACGACCGTCCCCACCCGCGCCCACAAAATCTTCAAGACCACCGAGGAAAACCAGGATTTCGTCGCGGTGGAGATCTACCAAGGCGACGGGCAGCAGGTGAGCGACAACCGGCTGCTCGGGCGCTTCCTGCTCGGCGACTTGCCGCCGGGGCCCGCCGGCACGGTGCAGGTCGAGGTGGTCTTCACGCTCGACGCCGACGGCATCCTGCACGTCGACGCCACCGAGATCCGGAGCGGCAAGACGACCTCGAAGAAGGTGCTCGCGTCGTCCGGCCTGTCGCCCGACGAGGTCGACCGGTTGGCAGGTGCGCACGCCGACAGCGCGAAGGCGAAGCGGGGTACGGTCGCCGGATGAGGCCTGCGGTCTACGAACCGCGGGGGACCTGGGAGAACGGCGGGGTCCGCTACCCCGACGCGGCGGCCGTGAACGACGACCTCGAGCCGTTCCTCCGGCACCACATCGTGCCCGTCGTGGGCGCCGGCTTCCCCGCGCCGATGGAGGAGTTCGACTTCGAGCTGCGCCTGCCCGGGGGCGATCGCATCGCCGCTCACGGTCGGATCATCTCGCTGCGCGACGCGAGCGCGCTCATCCGCGTCGACGCCTGGTCCGCGGCCGACTTCGCCACGCTGCAGGCCGCGAGCCGCTCGGCGCCGAAGCCGGCCGCGCCCGCCGCGCCCCAGCCTGTCGCGCCCGCGCGCGTGACGCCAGTCGCGCCCGCGCCCCCCTCGAGGACGGGCGCCGGCCGGGCCCCGCTGGGCGCCCCGACGCCCGATCCCGGCCCGGGGGCGCAGGCTTCGCTCCTCGACCCCCCGAAGCGCCGCGAGCGCGAGAGCGTGCGACTGACGACGCCCAAGATCGACGAGTCCCTCGCGACGTCGCTGCGCGCGGCGTCGCGCGGCTCGCATGCGGCCTCCCGCGCGGTCCCCCCGAGCGGAGCCGGCCTGCACCGCGGCGGTCTGCGCGCGCTGCAGCAGGCCACGCCGCCCGTGGGCGAGGCGGTCTCGGGGGCGCTCCGCGCGTCGATGCGCGAGTCGCAGCAGGTGACGCCGTCGATGGGTGACGGCGCGCCGGGCGCGCAGCGACACGGGTCGTCGCCGCCCGATTCGGCTGCTTCCCCGAGCTCGCCGCCCCCGCGCTTCGGGGCCGCGCCGGACACCTCGCACGTCCGGGCCGTCGCGATGCCGCTGTCGGCGCGCGTGTCCACCGACGACCTGAGCGCCGTGGGCTCGCCGCTGGGGTCGCCCACGCCGAGCCGCAAGCCCACCGACGCGGGCTTCGCGGCGGTGGCGGTCGACGACCCGGCGAGGGTCCTCTACGAGGCCCGCGCGAAGGGCAACCTGTTCGACGCGCTCGGCCTGCACTTCACCGACGCACCCTCGCGCCTCCGGGCCGCCCACCAGGCCCTCGTCGCCGAGTACCGGCCCGGCGCGCCCGCTCACCGCGCGTCGCCGACGTACGCCGATCGGCTGGTGAAGCTGGCGAATGAGGCGTGGAGCGTGCTCTCCGACAAGGGATCGCGGCGGCGCTACCGGCGGGAGATCCTGTCGGTCGACGTGGACAGCGCCGCGCAGATCCTCGCGTCGAAGTCGAAATTCGCGATGAGCCGGGGCGATCTGGCCGCCGCGCGCGAGCTCCTCGAGGCCGCGGCCGATCTGCACCCCGACCCGGAATACCTCCAGGATCTGCGCGACCTTCTCACGGGCAAGCCGCCACCGCCCGAGACCGAGGACACCGTCGAGCTCGTGCGGCCGCCGTTCAAGCGTCCGCCGCGCTAGCGCGCCGCGGGGTCACGAGCGTCGCTCGCGCGAGCGGGTCTTGAGGTACACCGGTGGCCGTGACGAGTCCGCTCCAGAGCCTCCTCGAGGCCGTCCGCAAAGCCTGCCTCCCCGGTCCCTGGTCGCAGGGCGTCAAGCTCGCGCGCGACGACCGCGTGTTCGACCGCAAGGACGGCGCCGACACGGTCACCGTCCGCGTGCGCGCGCCCGGCGCCGCCGTCGCGCCGTCGGTCACGCTCTATCCGGCCGACGGCGAGTGGGGCTGCGACTGCGACGGGCAGGCCGATCCGTGCGCGCACGTCGCGGCGGCCGTGATCGCCCTGACCCAGTCCGACGACGCGGGCGCGGCGCTGCCCGCGGCCGAGCCGGGCGCGCACCTGCGCTATCGGCTCAAGCGCAACAACGGGGCGCTGTCGCTCGAGCGGTTCGTCGTCAAGGTCGACGGCACGCAGGAGGTGCTGCGCGTCTCGATCACCGGGCCCGGGGGGCGCGCGGCGTCGGCCGGGGTCGATCCGTCGCACGCGGACCTCGCCATCGACCGCATCGTCGGCGGGCGACAGGTCGGCTACTTCCCGCCCGATCGGCTGCTCGAGCTGTTCGAGGCGCTGTCGGCGGCGCCGGACGTCCTGCTCGAGGACGACCCCGTGAAGATCGCGCGCGAGCCCGTGCGGCCGCTCGCGAAGGTCGTCGATCAGGCCGACGGCGTGGTCCTCGTGCTCGAGCGCGATCCGCGGGTGACCGAGATCGTCGTCGCCGAGATCGCGCGCTGCGCCGACGGCGCGCTGCACCCGCTGGCCGACACCGACCTCACGGGCGCGCGCCTCGAGCGCCTGCCGCTCCGCCGCCCGTTCGCGCGGGCCGACCTCGGGCGGTTCGTGACGCAGGTGCTGCCCGAGATGCAGAAGCGCTTCGACGTCGACGTGCAGACGCGCCGCCTGCCGCGCACGCACGGCGGGCTCCGGCCGCGCATTCACTTCGAGCTGTCGCAGAAGGCCAACCACGCGCTGACCGTCGCGGCGAGCCTCGTCTACGGCAACCCGCCCGAGGCCCGCATCGAGCACGGCAAGCTCGTGCAGCTCGCGCGCAAGGTGCCCGTGCGCGACGAGGCCGCCGAGCGCGAGCTGCTCGCCCGCCTGCGCGACGAGCTGCACCTCGTGCCCGGCCGCGCGGTCGATTTCAGCGGGTCGGATGCGGCCCGCTTCGCCGCGCGCCTCTCCGCGTGGGGCGCGACCTACGGCGACGAGGCCGGCGACCGCGGGATCCTCGGCAAGGGCAAGCTCGTCGCGCACATCGGCATCGACGGCGACGCGTTCGACGTGACGTTCGACCTCGTCGCCGACGGCGCGCCCGAGGACGGCACCGCGAAGCCCATCGGGCGCGCCGACGCCGCGGCCGTGCTCAAGGCCTGGCGCGATGGGCTGCCGCTCGTGCCGCTGCTCGAGGGCGGCTTCGCGCCCTTGCCGGCGGACTGGCTCTCGCGCTTCGGCGCGCGCGTCTCGGAGCTGCTCGCCGCGCGGCGCGAGGACGGCAAGATCGAGAAGGCCGCGATCGTCGCGCTCGCCGAGCTCTGCGACGATCTCGACGCGCCGCGGCCCGCGAGCTTCGCCACGCTCGAGCCGCTGCTCTCCGGCTTTGCCTCCATCCCGGAGGCGGCGCTGCCGGCCGACCTCGACGCGACGCTCCGCCCCTACCAGGCGCGCGGCTACGACTGGCTCGCGTTCCTGCGCGACGCCGGCCTCGGCGCCGTGCTCGCCGACGACATGGGCCTCGGCAAGACGGTGCAGATGCTCTGCGCGATGAAGGGCCGCACGCTCGTCGTCTGCCCGCGCAGCGTCGTGCACAACTGGGCGGCCGAGATCCGCCGCTTCCGCCCCGGCCTCCGCCACTCGACCTACCACGGCCCCCGGCGCGTCCTCGACCGCGAGGCCGACGTCGTGCTGACGACGTACGCGATCCTGCGCCTGGACGCCGCCGAGCTCGCGCGCGAGGCGTGGGACGTGGTCGTCCTCGACGAGGCGCAGGCCATCAAGAACCCCGACAGCCAGGTCGCGCGCGCCGCCTACGGCATCAGCTCCGGCTTCAAGGTCGCCCTCTCCGGCACGCCCGTCGAGAACCGGCTCGAGGAGCTGTGGAGCCTGCTGCACTTCACCAACCGCGGCCTGCTCGGCGGTCGCGCCGACTTCGACGTGCGGTACGGCAGGCCGATCGGCAACGGCGAGCCGGGCGCGGCCGAGCGGCTGCGCAAGAAGATCCGGCCCTTCGTCCTGCGGCGGAAGAAGCGCGAGGTCGCGCCCGAGCTGCCGCCGCGCGTCGAGCAGGTGCTCTACTGCGAGCTCGAGGATCGCGAGCGCGACGTCTACGAGGCCGTGCGCGCCGCGACCCGCAAGGAGATCGTCGCGCGGCTCTCCGAGGGCGGCAGCGTGCTCGCCGCGCTCGAGGCGCTGCTGCGCCTCCGTCAGGCCTCGTGTCACTCGAACCTCGTGCCGGGCCAGCACGCGGACACCTCGGCCAAGGTCGAGCGCCTGCTCGAGTCGCTCGAGGACGCCGCGGCCGACGGCCACAAGGCGCTCGTCTTCTCGCAGTGGACGTCGTTCCTCGACCTCGTCGAGCCGCACCTCGTGCGGGCGGGCATCCCGTTCACGCGCCTCGACGGGTCGACGCGCGATCGCGCGGGCGTGGTCGCGCAGTTCCAGGACGACAAGGGGCCGCCCGTGATGCTGATCTCGCTCAAGGCCGGCGGCACGGGCCTGAACCTCACCGCCGCCGATCACGTCTTCCTGCTCGACCCGTGGTGGAACCCGGCCGTCGAGGATCAGGCGGCCGACCGCGCCCACCGCATCGGCCAGGACAAGCCGGTGATGGTCTATCGCCTCGTCGCGAAGGACACCGTCGAGGAGCGCATCCTCGCCCTGCAGGACCGCAAGCGCGGCATCGCCGAGGCCGCGCTCGGCGGGGCGGACCGCGCCGCGAGCCTGACGCGCGACGACCTCATGGAGCTCCTGGCGTAGCGGGGTCGGCGCGGGCACCGGTCGGCGATCCGGGCTACAAGGGGGCGCCTGTCCATGAAGAGCCCGCTCCTGCCCCTCTTTCTGACCGTCTTCGTCGACGTCCTCGGCCTGACGATCATCCTGCCGCTCCTGCCGTTTTACGCGCAGCACTTCGGGGCGCCGCCGTGGCTCATCGGCATCCTCGGCGCGAGCTACGCGGCCTGCCAGCTCGTCTCCGGGCCGATCCTCGGCCGCATCTCGGACGTGGTCGGCCGCAAGCCGACGCTGCTCGTGAGCCAGGCCGGCACGTTCGTCGGCTTCCTGATGATCGGGTCCGCCGGGTCGCTCTGGATGCTCTTCGCGGGCCGCATCATCGACGGCCTCACGGCGGGCAACCTCAGCATCGCGCAGGCGTACATCTCGGACGTCACCAAGCCCGAGCACCGCACGCGCGCCTTCGGCCTCATCGGCATCTCGTTCGGCCTGGGCTTCCTCATCGGCCCGGCCATCTCGGGCGTGCTCGCCTCCCGCTTCGGCTACGGCGCGCCGGCCTACGCGGCCGCCGGCCTGTCGGCGCTGTCGATCCTCTTCACGGCGACTCTCCTGCCCGCCAAGCCCCCGCTCGCCGAGCCGCACGCCTCGCCCGCCGAGGCGACGGCGCGCCGCGGCTTCGACCTCGGGCGCTTCTTCGGTCGCCCCGAGCCGCGCACGCGCCTGCTGCAGTTTTTCGCCTACACGCTCGCATTCGCGACGCTCTTCGGCACCGGCCTCGCGCTCTTCCTCTCGCGCCAGCCCGGCCTCGAGTACGACGTGCGCAAGACCGGCTGGGTCTTCGCCTACGTCGGCCTGCTCGGCGCCCTGATCCAGGGGGGCCTCCTCGGCCGGCTGGTCAAGCGCCACGGCGACGAGAAGCTCGCCGCGACGGCGTTCGCCCTGATGGCCGCCGGCTATGGCCTGATCGGCTTCGCCCACTCGACGCCCGTGCTGCTCGTGCTCATGGCGATCGGCGGCATGGGGGTCGGGCTCGGCCGGCCCACGATCACGACGCTGCTCACCAAGAGCGTGGGCCGCAACGAGCAGGGCGCCGCGCTCGGCCTGAGCCAGTCGCTCGGCAGCGTCGCGCAGATCGTCGGCCAGACGCTCGCGGGCCTGCTCATCTCGCACGGCCTGCTGTTCACCTACGGCCTCGCCGGCGCGGTGTTCGCGCTGTGCGGCCTCGCCGCGTCGCTCGCCTACCGCCGGCCCGCCGCCGCGGCCTGACCGTCAGCGAGGCGGGGCCGCCTCGATCACCCACACGTGGTAGTTCGTCCACTCGCCCTCGACCGGGGTGAGCTCGAGATCGACGCGGTCGCCCTGGCCGGCCGGCAGCGCGATCGACGGCTCGCTCCACCCGCGGCGATCGGGCTCGACCGCGATCGTGCCGAGGAGCTTGCCCGCGGATCGCACCTCGACCCTGGCCGGGTGCGCGGCGGCGGTCCGCACGGCGAGGCGGCCCGGCCCCGCCGGCGTGGCGAGGCGCAGCGACTCGGTGCGCCCCTCGGGGATGACGCGCCCGGCGTCGAAGAGGTCGCGCGCGCGGTCGGCCGGATCGGAGAGCACGCGGAGCTCGACGAAGCCGGCCTGCGGGCGCGGGAAGGCGTAGCCGTGATCGCGCTCGCTCACGAGGTCGGCGACGTCGACCTCGTCGACCACGCCCTCGCCGCGCGCGAGCGATCGGGGCGCGCCCACGGGGTCGAGCGCGCTCCAGTCGGCGCGGTAGAGGACCTTCTCCGCGCCGCCGCAGATCACGTTGCCGAGCACCGGGAAGGCCTCGAGGCGCTGCCCGAAGAGCGTCGGTAGATCGCCCCACCACGACGGGTAGATGGCCATCGCGTCGGGGCGGTCTCCCGCGGGCATCCGCTCGATGAGCTCGAGCGAGGCGCCGAGGCCGTGCACCCCGGCGCGCGCGAACGGCAGGTCGTGGTAGCCGCCGAGGCCGATGAAATCGAGCCCCGCGCGGTCCGAGACGTAGAGCAGCGCCCCGGCGTCGCCGACGAGCACGCGCCGCGGGCCGAGCGCGGCGAGGCGCTTGCCGGCGACCATGTGCTGGTCGCGGATGTTCCGGCACGCTCGGGCGAAGAACCACACCTGGTCGCGGAAGTTCGCCGCCTGCCACGTCACGAACGTCGAGCAGATCCACGCGGCGAGCCCGGCGCGCGCGAGCCAGAACGCGCGGCCCGCGATCGAGGCGCCGAAGCGCGAGAGGATCACCGCGAGGCCGGCGGCGGCGAGCAGGAAGAGCCACGCCACCGCGGGCATCGTGTAGCGCTCGTTCTGCCAGCGGACCTGGCCGTTCAGCGCGACGAGGTAGAGCCACAGGGCGATCTGCGCCCAGATCAGGAGCGCGAGGCCGCGCGTGCGCTTGTCGAGGAGCGGCACGAGCGCGACCCACACGACGAGCCACGGGTACTGATCCTTGTCCGAGGTGAAGTGGTGCTCGGTCAGGCGCTCGCGCACGTACTTCACGAGGAACCAGTACTCGTCCCACTTCTCCTGGGCCGTCATGTACGGGTTGCTGATCACGAGCTTGGTGATGGCGCCCGCCTGCGACCACTCGCCGGTGAAGATGCGGTTCGCGCCGATCTGCAGCGCGGCCGCGATCGCCCCCGGGATCGCGAGGCGCGCCGCCAGCGCGAGCCCGCGGCGGAGGCCGCGCCGCCTGCGCGCGGCGATCACGACGTACGCCGCGAAGGCCGCGACGCACACGAACGACTCCGGTCGCGTCAGGAAGAGCAGCGCGTTCGCGGCGCCCGCGCGCCAGGCGAGGCGCTCGAGCGACGGCGGGGCGCGGCCGAAGTCGCGCTCGGTGCGCCCGCGGCACGCGCCCGCGAGGTCGAGCGTCGTCACGAGCGCGGCGCCCCACGTCGCCAGGTGGAATGCGTTCTCCATGCCGCTGAAGAGCGACCAGTCGAGCGCGCCGAGCGAGAGCAGCACCGGCGGCGCGAGGTACTTCGCCCCGCGGCCCAGGCCCCCGACGAGGCGCGACGACGCGACGAAGAACCCGACGAGCGAGAGGCACGCGACGATCGCCGCGAACCGCATGAGGTCGAGGCCCTTCCACCCCGCGAGCCAGCCGATCGAGAGCACGAACGGGTACGCGAGGCTCGTGTTGCCGCTCGAGAACCCGTTGCCCTCGGACCATTGAAACGGAAAGCCGCGGGCGGTCGCGCGGGCGTAGTCGAAGTGGATGAACACGTCGTCGAGCGGCGCCGACCACTGCCCGCGCGTCTGCGCGAGCATGGCGCCGTAGAACACGGCGGCGACGTACAGCACGCACGCGCTGGCGAAGCCGACGAAGAGCGGCCCGTCGATCACGTCCCATCGCGCCGCGATCGCGTCGAGGAGCGCAGCCGCGCCGCCGCGGGGCGTCGCTCGGGAACGGAACGTGCGCGCGGACACGAGGCCTCTTACCACGAGATTGCTCCCCTTCGACGCGGAGCGGGCGCGCCCTGGCCGGGTCGGGGCCCTCGTCGTTGACCCTCACCCCCGCGGTCTGTACAAATGACGCCCGCAAAGCGTCGTCAGGGCCGCTCGCACGCGGCAGGTGGTCCATGCGCTGGTTCGTCGAGTTCTCCACCCTGGGCAAGGGCGCCGCTCCCCCCGTGGTCCTGTGCGTCGAGGCCGCGCAGTGGCAGCCGGCGTTGCAGAAGGCCCGATCGTTCCACGGCGACGACGGCTCCCTGTCGAACTTCTCGATCGAGCTCCTCGACGAGGGATATCGCGCGATCGACCCCGCGACGCGGCACAAATACCTCGTGCGGCGCGCGCCCGACGACGCGCCGCTGACCGACCTGGCGGCCTCCGCGGCGGCCCCTGCGCCGGCCTCTGCGGCGGCCCCCGCCCCGGCGCCTGCTCCGGCTCCCGAGGTCGCTCCGGCAGCGAGCTCCTCGGGGGCAGCCAGCCTGTCGCGCACGGCGGCCTTCGGCTCGCGCGGTTCCGCCGAGGTGCGCTCCGCGGCCGATGAGGCCGCCAAGCGCGCGTCGGCCCGCCCGGGCCCCATCGCCGACGAGGCGACGACGGTCGCGCCCTCGGCCGAGAAGGTCGCCCGCGCCATCTTCCAGCCCGAGCCCACGGTCGTCGGCGCGCCCGCCGAGCTGCTCTTCAAGCGCGAGGACGACCCGTCCGACCGATCGCCCCTGAGCTACCGAGAGTACGCCTACCTGGTCGACCCCGGCACACCCGAGGACGCCTGTGTGGCCCTGCTGCGCGAGCGCTTCGAGGCCGTGCACGTCGCCCTTCGAGGCGTGAAGGCGGGGCGCCTCGTCAACCTGGCGCTCTTCGACCACCGCTTCTCCGGCAAGCCGCAGCGTCGCCCGATCGCGACCCTGATGTGGAAGGACTGGCGCGGCGACGACCCGGAGATCCGGTTCCCGGCCCGCGAGGCCGCGGGCGAGACGCCGACCCCGCTCGCGGCGATGCCGATCCTCGAGGTCGAGGCCGGCCCCCGCTCCGCTCCGCCCCCGTCGGCCGCGAAGCCCGAGCCCGCCCCGGTCGCGACCGAGCGCCGGTCGACGCCGCCGCCCGAGAAGCGCCGATCGACTCCGCCGCCGGCCGGCGCGCCCCGATCGACCCCGCCGCCGGCCGGCAAGCCGCGATCGAACCCGCCGTCGGCGAGCACGCGCGTCTCCGGCGACGACCTGCTCGCGGAGCTGTTCGAGGCGTTCTGCGACCTGCACTTCCTCCGCGACTCGCTCGAGGGCGCGGACTTCATCCTCTCGCTCGTCGCCGAGAAGCTGCCGTGCGAGGTCTGCCTCGTCTCGCTCTTCGACATCGATCGCCGCGAGTTCGTCGTCGTTCGGCAGAACGGCGGCCGCGCCAACATCCTGCTGCAGCGCCAGCCCGACCGCGCGCCCATCCCCCTCGCGGCCATGCGCGGGCGCCGCGCGGTCGTCGTCCGCGACGCCGCCAGCGACCCGCGCGTCCTCGACGCCCGGTGGAAGATCCTCGGCGTCGAGGTCAAGAGCTACGTCTGTGCGCCCGTCGAGCTCGCCGGCCGCTACCTCGGGCTCATCGAGCTCGCCAACCCGCTCGACGGCGGCCGCTTCACCGAGAGCGACGGCAACGCGCTCACCTACATCGGCCAGCAGTTCGGTGAGTTCGTGGGCCAGCATGGCGTCCTCGTCGACGAGGAGAGCGTCGCGCCGCCCGCGGCCGCTGCCGCGCCGACGTCGCGAGCGCAGCCGCGCCCCTCGACGCCGCCCGCGCGCAGCTCCGTCCCGCCGAAGTCCACGTCCAAGATCCAGAGCGGGCGCAGGCGCTAGCCGCGCGCGGGCCGCCGGAGCCGGAGACCATCGTGGCGCGCCGGACCCTCGGCGAGCGGCTGCTGCACTTCGTGCTGGTCCCGGCCATCGTGGTGGCCGTGCTTCTGCTCGGCGCGTTCGCGCTGCGCACCACGCTCCAGATCGAGAAGGCCCGCCAGCAGACGGTCTTCGACGCGACGCTCACGCTCGCCGACGAGCGCGTGGACCGGCTCGACAAGGTGATCATCGCCCAGGACAACGTGGCGATGGCGCACGTCGACCTCTCGAACCTCGGGTCGATCGCGCGGCGCTGGCTGCCGACCGCGGCCCGCGAGACGCCGACCCTGCGCGCGATCCTGGTGCTCGACCTTGACGGCCCCGATCACGACGTGCTCGCGTTCGCGTCGCGCCGCGCCGAGGGCGCGCCCGGGCGCGAGGACGACGCGTTCCGCCGCCTGCTCGTCACGCGCCTCCTGCCGAAGCTCAACCGCGAGGGCGACACCGAGGAGCTGCGCCACCTGCACACGACGGTGGACCGGCAGAGCTTCCTCATCAGCTACTGGCAGCGCGTGCTCGACGGCCGGCGGCGCTTGATCGTCGCGTGGCACGACGTCCCGCGCGTCGTGCACGACGCGATGCCGCGGCTCTATCGCGAGGTCGATCGCGGCGCGAGCCGCATGAACGTCATCGACGAGGACGGGCGCATCGTGTTCGGCCCGCCCATCAAGGAAGGGGAGTTCACCGTCGGCCGCCCCTTCCCGACGACGCTCTACAACTGGAGGGTGCAGGTCGCGCTCGTGACGGCCGACGAGCTCGGTCACAAGGTCGAGCGCCAGCGCACGATCGAGATCGGCATCGTCGCCTTCGCGTCCCTCGTCGCGATCCTGGGCGTCTTCATCGTGGTCACGGCCGCGGTCAAGGAGCGCCGCCTCGCCGCGCTCAAGAGCGACTTCGTCGCGAACGTCTCGCACGAGCTGAAGACGCCGCTGTCGCTCGTGCGCATGTTCGGCGAGCTCCTGCTCGAGGGCCGCGTCGCCGACGACGCGAAGCGCAAGCAGTACCTGTCCATCATCGTCGGCGAGAGCGAGCGGCTCACCGCGCTCATCGAGAACGTGCTCGACTTCGCCAAGGTCGAGCGCGGCAAGGCCGCGTACGCGTTCGATCGCGGCGACGTCGGCGACGTGGTCGTGCGCGCCGTCGAGGTGCTGCGTCACCGGGCCGATCGCGAGCACGTCGAGGTCCACCTCGCCGTCGCCGACGGGCTGCCCTCGGCGCGCATCGACGCGCGCGCGCTCGAGCTCGCGGTCATCAACCTGGTGGACAACGCCATCAAGTACGCGAAGGAGGGCGGCCGCGTCGACGTGACGGTCGAGGCGAGCGGGCGTCACGTGCGGGTGCGCGTCAGCGACCGCGGGCCCGGCATCGACGAGGACGAGCAGGAGCGCATCTTCGAGCGATTCGTCCGCGGCAAGCGCGCGGGCGCGGCGCAGGTGCGCGGCAGCGGCATCGGCCTCGCGCTGGTCAAGCACATCGCCGACAGCCACGGAGGCCGCGTGTCGGTGGAGAGCCCGGTGACGGAGGACGGCAAGGGCACGGCCTTCGTGCTCACGCTCCCGGCGCTCGGCCCCGCCGCGCCCGAGGCCGCGCCCCCCGCCTCGCCCGTCGCCTGATCCGTCGGGCGGGGGCTCGGCGGGGTGGTGGTCGTTGCTCCGCGCCGGCGAGCGGTGCCAGAGTCACGCGGCCCCGATGCTCCACGTCGAGCCGATCCCGTACGTCGATCCGCCCGCGGCCTTCGCGCCGCTCGCGGGCGATCCGTTCGCGGCGCTCCTCGACAGCGCGACGCCGGCCGGCGGGCGCGGGCGCACGAGCTACGTGGCGGTGGACCCGTACCGCACCCTCGTCGCGGGCGATCGCACGTTCGTCGACGGCGAGCCCGTCGCGCTCGATCCGTTCACCGCGCTCGAGCGCGAGCTCGCCCGCCACCGCCTCGCGTCGGGCCTCGCGCCGGTGCCGTTCGCGACCGGCGCGATCGGCTTCTTCGGCTACGAGCTCGGCCGCCACCTCCTGCCGACGCCCGCGCCGCGGCCCGACGATCACGGCGTCCCCGACCTCGCGGTCGGCCTGTACGACGTGGTCGCCGCCTTCGACGTCGCCGCGCGGCGCGCGTGGATCCTGTCGAGCGGCCTCCCCGAGGTCGACCCTCGCGCCCGCGCCGACCGCGCCCGCGCCCGCGCCGCCGGGCTCCGCGCGCGCCTCGGCCGCGCACCGATCGCCACCCCGTCGTGGCGCGCCGACGGGCGCTGGCACGCCGAGCTCTCCCCCGCCGACCACGCCGCCCGCGTCGTGCGCGCCCTCGACCACATCCGCGCCGGCGACGTCTATCAGGTCAACCTCACGCAGCGCTTCCGCGCCCGCGCCCCGGACGGCCTCGACGCGTTCGCGATCTATCTGCGCCTGCGCGCCGAGACCCCCGCGCCCTTCGCCGCGTTCCTGCGCGCGCCCGGCGGCGTCGCCGTGGCGAGCGCGTCGCCCGAGCGCTTCGTGTCGATCGACGCGCAAGGCCGCGTCGAGGCGCGCCCGATCAAGGGCACCCGCCCGCGCGCCGCGACCCCGGAGGCCGACCGCGCCGAGGCCGAAGCGCTCGCGGCGAGCGCGAAGGACCGCGCCGAGAACGTGATGATCGTCGACCTGCTCCGCAACGACCTCGGCCGCGCGTGCCGCCCCGGCAGCGTGCGCGTGCCCGTGATCTGCGGCCTCGAGACCTTCCCTCGCGTGCACCACCTCGTCTCGGTCGTCCGGGGCCAGCTCCGCGCGGGCCTCGGCCCCGTCGACCTGCTGCGCGCCGCGTTCCCCGGCGGATCGATCACGGGCGCGCCCAAGGAGCGGGCCGTCGCCCTGCTCCGCGACCTCGAGGCCTCGCGCCGCGGCCCCTACTGCGGGTCGATCGCGTGGATCGGCCTCGACGGCGCGATGGACGCGAGCATCGTCATCCGCACGCTGGTCCTCGCGGGGCGCGAGGTCGTCGCCCAGGCGGGCGGCGGCATCGTCGCGGACTCCGACCCGGGCGCGGAGTACGAGGAGGCGCTGGTCAAGGTGCGCCCGCTGCTCGCCACGCTGGGGACGCTGTCGTGACGGCGCCGGTCGTCTGGCTGGGGGGCGGCCTCGTCGCGGCGGACGAGGCGCGCCTCGACCCGACCGATCGCGGCCTCACCCTCGGCGACGGGCTCTACGAGACGCTGCGCGCCCGCGCCGGCCGGCCCGAGCGCGCGGCGGCTCACTTCGCGCGCCTCGCCCGGGGCGCGGCGGTGCTCGGGATCCCGCTCCCGGTCGACGAGGGCGCGCTCGTCGCCGCCCTCGTGGCGACGCTCGCCGCGAACGGCCTCGTCGACGGGGCGCTGCGCGTGACGCTGACGCGCGGCCCCGGCCCGCGCGGGATCGAGCCCCCCGGCTCGCCGCGGCCCACGCTCCTCGTCACGGCGTCGCCGATCGCGCCGCAGGCCGCGCCCGCGCGCGTCGTCGTGGCCGCTTGCACCCGGCGCAACGAGCGCTCGCCGGTCAGCCGCGTGAAGGCGATCGGCGCCCTCGACGCCGTCCTCGCCCGCCGCGAGGCGCTCGACCGCGGGGCCGACGACGCGATCCTGCTCGGCGTCGGCGGGCAGGTCGCCGAGGCGACCGTCGCGAACGTGTTCGCCTGCCTCGACGGCGCCCTCGTCACGCCGCCGGTCGAGGACGGGGCGCTCCCGGGCGTCGCCCGCGCCGCGATTCTCGACCTCGGTGCCGCCACCGAGGCGCGCCTCTCGCCCGAGGACCTCGCCGGGGCGAGCGAGGTCTTCCTTTCGAACAGCCTCGGCCTGCGCGCCGTCGCGTCGATCGACGGCCGCCCCGTCGGGCGCGGCGTCGAAGGCCCGATCGTGCGGGCGATCCGCGCCCGCCTGTTCCCTCCGTGACCCGGCACCGCGACGTGCGTTCAGGTGCCGGAACCTCGCAGGAACAGGATCGCCCTCGCCCGGGCGGGTGATATCGTCGCTGTCGTTGAGCAAGTCGTTCCCGCCGCACGATTACTCCGAAGAGCGCACCGCCGTGCTCCAGGTCGCCGACCTGCTGGCGGGCGTGACCGAGGCGCAGCGGGACTGCCACGTCCTCGTCCAGGTGAAGGGCGGATCGCTCGGGCAGGTCCTCGGCCTGACGGGCGCCGACGTCGTGTTCGGCCGCGTCCGCGGCGTCGACGTCTTCGTGCCCGATCCCGGCGTGAGCCGCCGCCACGTGCGCGTCTACTTCGAGAGCGATCGCTACTGGGTCGAGGACCTCGGCTCGGCGAACGGCACGTTCGTCCAGGGCGAGCGCGTCACGCGCAAGCGCCTCGAGGACGGCGACGTCATGCAGATCGCGTCGGGCGTCGCCTACCGCTACTCGATGACCGACGCCGACCAGGTCGCCGTCCTCACGCACCTCTACGACGCGAGCGTGCGCGACGCGCTGACGGGCGCGTACAACCGCGACTACTTCGACACGCGCCTCGCGTCCGAGCTCGCGTACGCCAAGCGCCACACCGCCGAGCTGAGCCTGATCATGCTCGACATCGACCACTTCAAGCGCGTCAACGACACCTGGGGCCACCTCGCCGGCGACGCCGTCCTCGTGCGCATGGCCGGCGCCGTCCGCGGGGGGCTGCGGCTCGAGGACGTCTTCTGTCGCTATGGCGGCGAGGAGTTCGCGGTCATCCTGCGCACCACCGACCTGCCCGGCGCGGCGCTCGTCGCCGACCGAATCCGCACCTCGGTGGAGGCGCTCGTGACCGAGCACGACGGGGCGACCATCCGCGTCACGCTCAGCGCGGGCTGCGCGTCGCTCTCGGAGTGCGTCGGCGACGCCCCCGACCAGCTCGTCGCGCTCGCCGATCGGCGCCTCTACGGGGCGAAGCACGGCGGCCGCAACCGGGTCGTCGGGTCGGGATAGCCGCCGCGCGCCTCCCTACCGGCGCCACCGCCCCCCGGGGGCCCGCGTTCCGTCCGACGGGGATCGCGGCGCGATGGTCTTGACAGCGCCGACGCGCGACGAAACTTAGGGCCCCTGAGAGCCGACTCCCCTCGAGTCCGGCCCCGGAATGACCGACCGACCGGTGAGGCCGAGCTGCCTCCCCGACTCGTCGCCCGACTGCCGCGCCCGGGCTCTTGGCGCGCGCGGCCTCTCGCCCGGTGTCCGTGGAGGAACTGCCATGCTGACGCGATGGAACGAATTCGACCGCACGGTCTCCATGCTCGACGACCTGCACCGCCGGATGGACCGAGCTTTCTACGAGGAGGTGCCGCGCGTCGCCCGCGCGTCCGACGAGGTCTACGGCCGCGGCTATCCGCGCATGAACGTGCACGACACCGGCGCGACGCTCGTCGTGCGCGTCGAGGTGCCCGGGCTCTCGGACAAGGACGTTACGCTGTCGCTCAATCAGGACGTGCTCACGCTGGCCGGCAAGCGCGGCGCCGACGCCCCGAAGGGCTACTCCGTCCACCGCCAGGAACGCGCCGCGCTCCAGTTCTCGCGCAGCGTGGCGCTGCCCTGCAAGGTCGACCCGGAGAAGGCCACGGCGGCCATGAAGAATGGCGTGCTCACGGTCACGCTGGGGAAGGTCGCCGAGGCGCAGCCTCGTCGCATCGCGGTGCGGGCGCAGTGATCAGGAGGACGGCCATGAACGAAGAGACCACCATGCAGAAGCGCTTTCCCGAGACTCCCGAGGGCATCGAGCAGCGCCCCGCCGTCGCCCCCCCGGTCGACATCTACGAGAACGCCGACGAGCTCCTCGTGATCGCCGACCTGCCCGGGGTCGCCAAGGACGATCTCAAGGTCCAGCTCGAGAAGAACCAGCTGCGCATCGAGGGCCGGCGCACCGACGTCAGCGACGGAGAGGGCCTGTCGGTCGAGTACCGCGCGTTCGACTTCCGCCGGACGTTCGCGGTGTCCCATGGCATCGACGCCGACCGCATCCACGCGGAGCTGAACCAGGGCGTGCTGCACCTGCACCTGCCCAAGGCCGCGGCCGCCAAACCGCGCCAGATCGCCGTGAAATCGGGCTGATCCTGCGGTCCCGGCGCGCCCTCCGCGCCGGGGCGACGGCCTCGCGCGCCGCGCGATCGCCCGCCGCGAGCAGGTCAGTTCGTGTGGCCCTGGACCTCGAGCTGCCAGGTCGATCCAGGGCCGCAGTCGGCGCCCGACACGTAGCGGACCTCGAACACGAACCACTGGCTGTTGTCGGAGATCGCGGCGTCGTTCCACGTCTGCGAGTACGCCTCGGGCACGCCGCTCGCGTGGATGGCCGCGGCGCCGCACTCGATCCCGTCGCCGCTGCCCGGATAGACGTAGAGGTCGTACTTCACGCCCGGCGGCGACTTCAGCGTCGCGGTGAAGCTCAGGTCGGGGTAGCTGATGACCGAGCTCACCGCCTCCTTGACGTAGATCCGGTACCACTTCGACCCGACGCCGTGCTCGAGGCGCGTGTCGCTACCCTGATCGCCGTCGACCCCGGGAAGCTCCTCGGCCGACGCGCATGCGTTGGGAGGGGCGAAGTCGCACGGCGGGTCGCCGCCCCCGGATCCGCCCGCTCCGCCCGCGCCTCCGCTGCCGCCCGCGCCGGTGTCGGTCGTGGTCGTGGGGTCGGTCGTCGTGGGGTCGGTCGTGGTCGTCGTGTCGGTCGTCGTCGACGCGGAGGTGGACGAGGTGGTCGCGTCGCCTCCCGCGCCGTCGTATCCGCCCTCGCCCTCGACGGCCTGGAAGCCCGGGTCGACCGCGTCGCCCTGCGCGCACGCCGCCAGCGCCGTTGCCAAGACGACCAGAAGTCGCAGAGCGAACCCGACACCCCTCATGCGGGCCATCCTATCGGCTGCCCCAAGGGCGCGCCAAGGGGCGCCCCGGCGTCAGCGGAAGCTCACCGCGAGCTCGCAGCTCGCGAGGAAGTCCTGGTCGACGCGCGCGAGCAGGGGCACCGCGGCGCACCACGTCAGCACGACGCGCCCCGCCGCAGGGTCGATCCGCACCGTCTGCAGCACGGCCGGCGGCGTGAACGCCTTCACGTTCGGCGGGCGAATCGTGATGCGAGGCACCTCGCCCGGCAGCGCGAAGCGGAGGTCGGCGACGCGGGGGTGCAGGTTCGACAGGATGCAGAGCTCGTCGCCCCGCAGCCGCTCGCGCGACAGGCCTGCCGCCGCGCCCTGGAGCCCCCGCGGGTGCAGCTGGCCGCGACCGAGCTCGGCGACGTCCGGGAGGTCGTCGCCGTCGCCGAGCGCGACCTCGCGCACCGGCCGGGTCGGGGCGTCGTGCGCGAGGAGGGGCCCGACCGTCCGGACGAAGCGCGGGAACCAGGCGTGGTGCTGCCAGCCCAGGCCTGCGGCGATCGGCGCGTCGAGCCACGCCGCGGGGCGCGGCACGAAGAAGCGATCCGGCGTCAGCGGGTCGCTCGGGTCCTCCACGATCGGCAGCCGAGCGCCGTCGGCGCGCCTCCGATCGACGTCGAGGAAGTACGCGCGTCCGGCCGAGTTGCGCGGGTAGGCGAACAGCCCGAGCGGCCGGCCGAGGAACCGGATCTCGTCGGCGGTCGGCGGCGCGACCGTGAAATGGGCGTGCTCGTCGTAGCCGCCGTACGCGACGTCCCAGCCGATCGGCGTCTCGGTGAACGCCTCCGCCGACGAGAAGCGCACCGTGCCGTCGCCGCGCACCTCGGCCACGCGCTCGCCCGAGACGCGCAGCCGGCGGACGTTCGCGCCCAGCGCGACCGCCACATGCAGCTCGCGCGTCCGATCGCGCGAGAACGCGGTCGCCGCGAGGACGACGTCGGTGGCCACCTTCGGCGCGACGAGGTCCGTGTCGTCGATCAGCAGCGCGTAGGCGTCGTGATCGTCGATGCCGAGGTCGGGGTCGTCGACGATCGCGGCCTGATCGTCGGCGAGCGAGACCCGCCCGTCGTCGTCGATCGCGTAGGTGCGCTTGACGATCCCGGCGAGCAGCCTCCGGCCCGTCGCCGGGTCGCGCACGGCCGCGACCGTCTCGGCGCCGATCGGGGAGGCCTCGCCGTCGTCGTCCTCGCCCGCGTCGTCTGCGTCCTGGTCGTCGATCACCGCGCCCTCACCCGCCGATCGCCTGGATGATGCCGTGAACCCCGCCGTAGAGCGGCACGTTCTTGTCGGCGATCGCGCCGACCCCGGGCCACCCCTTGAACGGCTGCGACGCGCCCGCCTCCGGGTTGCCGACGCTCTGGGGCAGCATGCTCGTAGGGTCGAAGCCCGCGGCCGACAGGCCCGTCTTGACCAGGCTCTTCGCCTCGAGCCCGGCGCGCTTGAGGAGCTCGCCCGTGATGCGGCGACCCACCGACTTGGAGAGGCCCGCCGCGCCGCGCTGGGTCAGCGTGGACGAGTACTTGTCGGTGAACCTCGATCCGAGCTTCTTGGCGAGCTGGTAGCCCTTGCCCTTGCGGGTCAACCTCACCGCGAGCTTGTTGCTCGGGGTCCATGCTTTGCCGATCTTCTTGAACGCCTTGTCGAACAGCTGGTCGACGGCGGCGTCGACCACCGCGCGCAGCGCCCCGAAGAGGAAGTCCGAGGGGGAGGGCGTCGTCTTCACGGTGCCGAACTGGAGCGTGAGGTTGCTCGGCACCTTGCAGGGGTCCCAGCAGTCGAGCGTCACGGTGACGGCCTCGTAGACCGTGCACGTCGAGACCTCGTCGCAGATGAGGACGGTGCCGCGCGGCAGCCAGCAGGCGTGCGACCCGAAGAGCAGATCGAGCGGCCAGAAGGCGTTGAGCGGCACCCAGGAAAGGTGCGGCCAGAGCAGCAGCGGCTCGTGGCCGTCGACGACCGAGCTCACGCCGTTGATCTTCACCGACGGCTTCTGGTTCGGCCCCATGAAGAAGGGGTGCGCGCACACGACCTCCCAGAACGGGAACTCGGCGATGGGCACCCCGGCGACGCAGGGCGGGACCGCCACCTGCAGGCCCTTGTGGAAGTCGAGGCCGACGGCCAGAAACCCGAGGATGTTGTGGAAGTTGCTCGCCATGCGTCAGCCCTCCGCGGCCGCCGTGCTGGGGCTCGTCCGGGCGGCCCGCGCCACCATCGCGTCGAAGACCTCGGTCGCCCGCACCCGCGCGACGCGCCCCTCGAAGCGCACGAGCGGGTACGCGAAGAACGCGCGCCACACGATGCGCACGCGAGCCGTCTCCGCGTCGAGGTCGATCGCGTCGGTGTCGAGGCGGATGCGCGTCGCGCGCCCTCCCAGCGCGACCTCCACGTCGACCGGCGGCGCCGGCACGTCGAACGCGAACGTCTCGCCCCGGCGCCGCATCCCCTCGACGGCGACGCGCGTCCCGGCCGGGATCGCCGCGAACGTCGTCGCCGGCGCCGATCGCGTCATCGCGCGGCCGTGCTCCTGCCACGCCACCTCGCCGTCGCGCACGATCGCGGCCGCGCGCAGGCCGCCATAGATGGGGTAGGGCGCGAAGCACACGGGCGCGGGCCGGTCGTCGAAGCGCGCCTGGAGGTGCGCCGGGTCCTCGAGCGAGGGCAGGGGTTGCTCCAGGGCGTCGTCGCGATCGGGGTAGAAGCCGACGCCGTCGGGGTTCTCGTTGCAGGCCTCGTCGTGCTCGGGCGCGATCGCCTCGCCGCCGCCCGCGAGCGGGACCACGCGGGTCGGTCGCCGCACGCCGCCGCCGAAGGCGTGCCTCCAGGCCATCTCGACGCGGTCGAAGGGCAGCGGCGCCGTCGGTCCGAGGGTGCCGCCTGCGCCCTCGCGCCACACGCGCGGGCCGAACGCCGCCACCGCGCGCTCCTCCGACCCCACGCGCAGGCGCGCCGTGGCCTGCGAAGCCGCGCCCCCCGGCGCGTAGACGAACCCGGTGACGCACACGGACACTCCCATCTTGCTCGGGTTCGCGTCGCCGAGCAGCGGCATCGGGGGCATCCTCAGGAGCGGCTGCTGATCCTCGGCCACCTCGAGCCCGGCCTCGCCCACGTGGTACGTCGCCGCGACGAGCAGCAGAGTGACCATGCGGTCCTCCTCCGCGTTCGGCACGAGCGCGACCGGCAATGGCGTCGGGTTCACGAGCAGCATGGGAGTCGGCTGCGGGTCAGTTGAGCTTGATGACGCCCGCGGTCATCTCGATGCTGCCGCCGCCGTCGACGGTCACCGGGCTGCCCTTGAGGTCGATCGTCCCGCCGTTCAGGGCGATCGCGCCATAGCTCACGCTGAGCGCCGATCCGGACAGGATCGTAGTCGACCCCGTCAGCACGAGCACGGCGTCCCCGCTGATGACCGTGATGGGCGCCTCCGTCGACGCCAGCGTGCCGGCCGATCGCGACGCGATCGCGCTCGCCAGCACGGCGTGCAGCGTGGACGCGAGCGTCTGTGCGCCGTCGGCCGCGAACGTCTGCGTCGGCGCCGTCATGGACTGCGACGCATCCGAGTGGAGCGACTGCGCCCCGGCGGCCGTGTGCGAGTCGGTGCCTCCGACCGCCGTGCTCTGCGCGCCGCCGACGACCGTCGTCGACGTGGCGCCGACCGCCAGCGTGAGGTTGCCGCTCACCGACACGCCGAGGTTGCCTCCGTAGGTCGCCGAGCCGTCCGCGGCGACGGACGTCGACTGGTTCGCGCCGACCAGCAGCGTGTGGTTCACGCCCACCGCGACGCTCTGGTTCGCCCCGACCGCGAGCGAGTCGTTCGCGCCGACGACGGCGCTCTGGTTCGCCCCGACGGAGGCCGATCGGTTCGCGCCCGTCGACTCGGTGCGGTTCACGCCGACCGAGCTCGCGCTGTCGTTGGCGACGCTCTCGGCGCGGTCGTGGCCGACCTCCGCCGTCCAGTTGCGCGCGGCGTGCTGCTTCAGCTCCTCGGCGCCGGGCTTGTCCTCGAACGACAGCTCGTTGAACTTGCCGTCGTGCGGGCTCGTGAAGCTCTTGATGGAGCTCTTCGTTGCCGACTCCGGCCCCCACGCGGGGCGGTTCTGGCCGTTGTAGACGCGGCCCGTGACGATCGGCCGGTCGGGGTCGCCGTCGACGAAATCGACGATCACCTCGACGCCGACGCGCGGGTGCCACACGCCGCCCTGGCCGGCGCCCGCGAACATCTGGCTGACGCGCACCCAGCACGACGTCGCCTCCTTCGCGTGGCGCGCGGCGTCGCGGTCCCAGTGGAACTTCACGCGCACGCAGCCGATCTCGCCGCCCGGCGGGCCGCCGACGTTGATCTCCGCTTCGGCCGCGTTCGGCTCCGCCGTCACGAACGCGGTCTGCGATCCCACGATGCGCGGCCGATCGGTGCGCTTCGCGGGCCGGTAGCGCGACTCGGCGAGCGCGGCCTGCTTGCCGCGCCGCGCGAGCTCGAGCGTGCACGTGAACGGCACCTCGGGATCGACCGCGGCCTTCGAGACCACGCCCTCCTGGTAGCCGTGCGCGTCGAGCTTGGTGACGAGGTACTCGCCCTCGTAGCGCGCCTTCTGGTGCTGGAGGCGGAAGATGCTGCCCGCGCCGAGCACGCGCACCTTCCCCTCGGCCACCGCGTACTCCGCCTCGATCTCGTAGCGATCGACGCGCGCCTTCGCGAGCGGCGCGCCCTGCGACGGCGCGTCCGGGTAGCCGCCGGGCCAGGAGTACTCGAAGAAGCCCTCGGCCGCCGGGTCCTGCTGATCGGCCGCGGTGTGCATGTCGAGCGCGGGCTTGCGCCAGTTGTAGTCGTCGAGCGCCACCGACTTCGGGCGCATCCGCGCGCCGAGCTTCACCGACGAGACCTCGCGCCCGTCGAGGTCGATCGCCAGCGGTGCGAACGGCTCGAGCCGGCTGCGCCCGGCGTCGGCGTCCGACAGCACGAGCAGGCAGACCGCGTGGCCGTTCTCGTAGTGGTACGCGATCCCTTCCTCCTCGAGCAGGCGGGCGAGGAACGCCAGATCGCTCTCGTTATACTGCACGACGTACGGGCGCACGGCCGGGCTGTCGAGCCGCGTCGAGTCCGCCGTCCGCCACGTGTAGCGCTCGATCGCGGGCGTGTACTCCGTCGCGTCGCCGTCGTCGGGCGGGGCGGTCGCGCCGTCCGCGCGCTGGATGGCCGGATCGCCGTGGAGGACGGCGTCGAGGACCTGGCGCACCGTCTTGTCGAGAAAGATGCGGCAGCGCTGGCGGTGCCCCGCGCGCGCGAGCGGCGGCCGCAGGATCACGCGGTAGAGCATCCCGTCGGGCACGGGGCCGAGCTCCTCGGCCTCCGTGATCACGCCGTGGACGACCCGGTAGCCCGGATCCGTCAGCGTCTTCATCCGCAGGGTGGCGCGGCAGCGCACGAGATCGTGCGGATCGACCTCGGGCGCGGGCGACTTCGCGAACAGCGTGAGCTCGTAGCGAGAGAGCGTCGAGAGCTCCTCGTGGCCGCGGAACCGGACCACCTGCAGGTGGCTCCACGGTCCGACCGCCTTGTCGCTCGACTCGAACGCGAAATCGAAGTCGTGGGTGCTCATGGGGCTCCGCTCGGCGAAGGGGACGACGGGGAAGCGTCGCAGGGGTCGGGGCAGCGGCGCAAGGCGGCCCCGCGCGGCGCCCCGCGGTGGTCTGCCGCCCGGCCTCGCGGCCGCTTCTTCCCGCGCGCGCGCTCCTCTACGATCGCGATCATGCCCGAAGCCCCGCTGGCGATCGAAGACGTGTCGCTCGAGACGTACGCGGCCCTCACCGCGCGCCTCGACGTCCTCGCCGCGCGCGAGCCCGCGCCCGACGCCTCTCGGCCGCCTGCCGGCCCGGCCGCCCGGCGCGCCGAGCTCGTCCGCGCCGCCGGGTGGGACGCCGACCACTGGACGCGCGTCGATCGGGGCTTTCGCGCGCTCCTGACGGCCGAGGCGTCGCAAGGCGCCTTGCGCGCCGCGGTGCCGATCGCGGACCGCTTCCCCTTGCTCCTGCGCTACGGCGCCCTCTACGCCGCCGCCAAGAAGGGCGCGATCGCCGAGGTCGCGGCCCCCGAGCCCGCCGCGCCGCCCGCCGCTGCCCCCCCCGAGGCCGCCGCGGGGCCGACCTCCGGCGCGCCGACCAGCGCGGTCGACGCCTCGAATCAGGCCGCGCAGCAGGGCTGACGCGCCGATCGCGGACGGTCGCCCTGGCGCGCCTCGCCCCGCCGCGGTAGGTCGATCCGGATGGCGGGCCCAGACGATCCGGGCGGGGCACGGGGCGCGATCGACGCCCCGGCGGACGCGCTCGCGGTCACGGGGCGGATCGCGCTCGGATCCGGCCGCGTGGTCGAGGCGACGCCGGGCCCCGGGGGCGCCGACGTGCTGCGGGTGATCGCGCGTGACGGCCAGTGCGTGCTCACCGTGAGCGTCACCGACCAGGGCCCCGTGCTCCGCTTCGCCGCCGCTTCGATCGAGATCGCCTCGATCGGAGCGCTCGATCTCGCGTGCCGCGAGCTGCGCGTGCGCGTCGACGGCGACGCCTCGCTCGCCGTGGGCGGTGACCTCCGCGAGCACGTCGAGGGCGAGGTCGCGCGTCGGGCCGGCGGCGCCTCGTCGATCGCCGCGCGATCGATCGCCTTCGAGGCCGATCCGGGCGGCGTCGTCGTGCGCGCCAACGACGACGTCGACCTCAAGGGCGAGCGCGTCCTGCTCAACTCGGACGACCCGCCGATGCCGCTCACCGTCGAGGAGTACCGCGCGCGCCTCGCGCAGCGGAGCGCGGCGGCGCTCGCCCCCCCGGGCGACGATCCGCCGAGAGGAGTCTCGCAGCCATGAATCCGACCACCCGGTACGCCGCGTCCTCGCAGGGGACGTCGCCCTCGTTCCGATTCGCCTCCTCCTCCGTGCCGGTCGCCCGCGCGTCACGGCGACCCGCGCTCTGCGCCGGCCTCCTTGCTGCGTCGATCTTCGCCGCGGCCTGCTCCAAGCCGGAGCCCCCCGTCCTCACGCCCGAGCAGGGTCGCATCACGAGCGTCTCGACGGACGGGATCGGCATGACGGCGCGCTTCGACGCCTACAACCCGAACTCGATCGACCTGTCCGCGCGGACCGTCGGGGCCCACGTCGTCCTCGACGGCAACGTCGACCTCGGCACCGTCCACGTGCCGAGCGGCGTGAAGCTCCCCGCCAAGAAGCACTCGACCCTCGACGTCCCGCTCTCGCTGAAGTGGGCCGATCTCGGCTCCATCGCGCGCCTCGCCATGCAGTCCCGAGCGATCCCGTACTCGATCGAGGGTGACGTCGAGCTCGGCGGCGAGTCCTTCAGCGTGCACGTCCCCTACACGATCAAGGGCACGATCACCCACGAGCAGCTCGCGGCCGCGGCCAGGAGCTCGCTGCCGAAGATCCCGGGCCTGCCGTTCCCCTGAGAGGTCCGCGCCGAGGCGGTCAGTCGTCCTTGCCGGCGCCGCTGAAGGCTTCCTCGCGGCGCGCGAAGAGGACGTTGAACGTGGTGAGCGAGCCGTAGCAGGCCGTCACGTACTGCTGCAGCTGCACCTTGTCCTCGTCGGTGAGCATGTCGTGGTTGTTGAGCTTCTGCTCGAGGACGCGCAGCTTCTCGCGGACCATCACGATCTTGTGGAAGAACGCCTCGATGGGCACGCGCTTCTCGGCCGTGCCCTCTCGCCCGGGCTTCAGGATCAGCTCGCCGCCCTGCCAGCGGCCTCCGAGCTCCGCCTGACCCGCGCCGAGCTCCTCGGCCAGCACCTCGCGCAGCACGCGCCGGAACTCGTCGATGTCCATGTCGATGTCGATCTCCTTGGGAAGCGAGGGTCGGGTCGGGGCGAAGGGGCTCGGGGTCGCGCCGCGGCCGTGGCGCGGCTGTCCGGCGGCGCGCGGCGGAGGCGCGGGCGCCTGGGCACCCCGCGCCCGCCAGCGTGAGCAGGTCGATCGCGCGCCGACGGGAGGAGGGAACACCTCGAGCGCGCACTCGCCGAACCGCCCGCCCGCCGCGTCGGTCCGGACCCGCGTGAACGCCCCGCAGCTCCCGCACCGCCGCTCCGCGTCTCCCTCGCCCACCACGGCGGAACCGTACTCAGTTCTGCGCGCAGGGGCACGCGCCCGTCGGCCTCGGCCGCGCGAATTCCTCGCGAGCGTCCGCGCGCGACCGCCCGCCCGTCCCCGGCCCGCGCGCGGCTCGCCGGGGCTGCACCGAGGCGTTCGACCCCGCGGAGGTGGCCGTCGAGCCCTCCCGCGACGCCGAAGGCGGGGCTCGGCGCAACGGGTGCGCCGCTGCCGCAACGGTGTCGCATCGGACTCCAGCCCTCGGCGAGGCGCGTTCCCCCCCGCCGCGACCGCGCGCGCCCGGTCGTGCCCCCGCGCGGTCGACATCCGGGCGCGCTCGGTCGCCCGCGCGACCGAAAACGGTAGGTCCAGCGGCCCGGTGGTCGGCCGGGCAGGGAACTTGCTCGGGACGGAGCGGCATGTGGTCCTCGGACGACGTCCTGCGCCAGGCCCTCCGCGAGGAGGAGGACGCCCTGCGGATGGCCCGCCGGGTCGCCGCCCTGGCCGAAAGTACCGATCCGGCGACGATCGAGGCCGAGCTGTCCGCGTTTCGCGTCTACCTCGGGGGCGACCTCGAGGTGCACATGGAGCGCGAGGAAGCCGAGCTCTTCCCGCCGCTCGCCGAGGCGGGCAAGGCCGAAGAGGTCGCCGAGTCCAACCGGCACCACGCCGAGCTCCGGCTCCTCCGCTACGAGCTCGCCCAGGTCTCGCCGGCCGACACGGCGCGCCTCTCGCCCCTGCTCCGGGCGCTGGGAGCCGCCATCATCCGCCACCTGCGCTTCGAGGTCGACCTCCTCTATCCCGACGCCACCCAGCGCGAGGTCGCCGTGTTCCGCGTGCGCCTCGAGGCGGCGTGTGCGGCCTTGCCGCCGGCCGGCCCGATGCGCATCGACCGTCTGGGCGAGGGCGCCGATCGCACGCGCGACCCCGGCGCGGGCACCAAGCGCCGGGCGAAGCGCCGCCCCGCCGGGCACAGCGGCCCCGGTGGTCGTCCGTGAAGGGCCGCGCCCGCCGCAGGCTCGCGGCGGGCGGGAAGCTGCCGGCCTGATCGCTCCGCGCCCTGGTCAGGGCGCGGGCGGGCTCTGGCTGTTTCTCGGCGTCGACGGCGCTTGCTGGATGAAATCCGCTGCGTTGTCGCCGGTGTCGGTGCAGTTGCCCGCCCCGCCGCCCGGCGTGCGCTCGAGGCTCGCGTCGGAGTCGCTCGGCGCGCCGGCGCCGTCGTTGTGCGGCAGGTTCGAGGCGGGCGTCCCCTCGCAGTCGTAGGTGCCGTCGAACGTCGCGAGCGTCTTCGCGTCGAAGCCGAAGCACACCGCGTCGACGATCTGCCCGCCGTGCGTGAGCTTGACGCTGCTCGCGTCCTTGATGCCCGACGCGAGGCCGTCGTCCTTCGCGGGGCTCTGGGCGTAGCTCGATCCCACGATGAGAAAGTGCCCGTGCGACGGGATCGAGTCGCCCTTGCCCGCCCAGCGCTTCGTGTAGGTCCCGCTGTCGGTGCTGCGCCCCTCGAGGACCCAGGTCGCGTCGAGGGTCACGCTCGCGCCGGTCGCGTTGTACAGCTCGATGAACTCGTCGCTCGCGCCGGCCGCGCCGCGCGTGCGCACCTCGCTGACCACCAGGTGCCCGACGCTGCACGGATCGGGCGGTGCGCCACCCTGGCCGCCGCCTCCCGGCCCCGCGCCCGCCGTCCCGGTGCCCCCCGTCCCGGCCGCGCCGCCGGTCCCCGCGCCCCCGCTGCCCGTCGACGTCGACCCCGTCGACGTGCCGCCCGCGTCGGGCTGGCCGCCGGTCGTCGTGCCGCTCGTCGTGGTCGTGTCGGCGCCGCCCGCGCCGTCGCCGCTCCCCGCGAGCGGCGTCAGCCCCTTCGCGCACGCGCTGCCCGCGAGGGCCGCGCCCAGGATCGCGAGGCCGGCGAGGGACGGGCTTCGGGCGGTCACGGCCGGCCGGCGGGTGCACGATCCGCGCCTCCTTCCGCGTCGGTCGATGTGATACGCCGCACCGATGGCGAAGGAGCTGCGCCCGTTCGACCTGGCGCGGCGTCAGATCGACCTCGACCGCGCGGCGACGGCCCGCTTCCCGCCCCTCTTCGCCCGCAAGCGCGCGCGCATGCTCCCGTCGCCGCACGCTTTTCTGCGCGGCTCCGCGCCGCTCTTTCACGAGATCCTCGCGGCGCGCCCCGATCTCGCGGCGGGGCCGCCCGGGGAGGGCTTCCTCGTCGGCGACATGCACCTCGAGAACGTGGGCGCCTATCGGAGCGACGAGGACGTCGTCGTCTTCGACCTGAACGACTTCGACGACGCCGCCGTCGCTCCGTGGCGCCTCGACGTGCTCCGCCTATGCACGAGCGTGTTGCTCGCGGGGCGGACGTTCCAGGCCACGGGCGCCGAGGCGATCGCGCTCGTCGGCACCGTGCTCGACGCCTACGTGGGCGCGGCCTGCGACGGTCGCCCTCGGCCGCCTTCGCCCGCGGTCGTCACGCAGCTCGTCCTGCGCGCGTCGGCCCGGACGCAGCGCGAGCTGCTCGACCAGCGGGCTCCGATCGTCAAGAAGGGCACGCGATCCTTCGTCCGCGGCGAACGCTACCTCGACCTCTCGCCCGAGCTGGCCGCCGAGGCGCCCGTGCTGCTCGGGGCCTACCTGACGGCGCTCGGCGCACGCGCGCCCGCCAAGGCCGCGACCTGGCGGCTCGACGACGTCGCGCAGCGGGTCGCCGGCACCGGGAGCCTCGGCCGCCTCCGCCTCGCGATGCTCGTCCACGTCGATGCCGACCACGACCGCGTCGTCGAGCTCAAGGAGGCCGGCCCGAGCTCGGTCGAACGGCTCGTGCCGCAGCCTCCCTCGGCGAGCCACGCGGAGCGCGTCGTGACGGCCGCGCGCGCCCTCGTCCGGTCACCGACCCGCCAGCTTGCCCCCGTGCGCGGGGCGGGCACCTCGTTTCTCGGGCGCAAGCTGCGGCCCGAGGAGGACAAGCTCGCGCTCGACGCCTTCCGGGTGGGCCACCGGCTCGACGAGATCGGGGCCACCGTCGGCCACCTCCTCGGGGAGGCGCACGCGCGCGCGGCAACCGTTCGCCCCGCGACGCGGTGGTCGCGCGCCGACACGAACGCCCTCACCGACCAGGCGCTCGAGCTCGCCGGCCTGCACGAGGCCGTGTACCTGGCGTACGCGCGGCTGGGCTAGAACCGGCCGCCGAGCAGCGGCAGCGAGATCGCCACGCCGGTCGCCGCCGGGCTCGCGGGCAGCGCGCCGTGCGTCGCCGGGGCCTCGGGCGCCTCGGCTGCGTGCGGGGGCGCGACCGACGAGGCCCAGTTCTGGGCGATGAACGTCCCGCCGCCGATCGCCGTCGCCACGCCCGTGAGCAGCAGGATCGTGCCCGCCGTCAGGACGTCGTGGTTGCCGTCGCGGGTGACGCCGTCGACCGTCGTCGTGGCGCTCGCGCCGAGGCCGGTGACGATGCCGCCCACGACCCCGAGGACGACCCCGCCGCCGAGCAGCCCGAAGCCGAGGTTGCGCTTGACCTGCGACCCCGCGTGCACGCGCAGCGCGACGCGGCCGTCGCGCGCGGGTGGCAGCGTGAACTCGCCCGAGGGCAGCAGGTCCTCGCCGACCACCCGGTAGGTCGCGTCGGCCCACGTGCGCGTGTCGCAGGGCGCCCAGCAGACCTCGACCCAGGGCGCGGTCTCGCTCGTCCGTCGGTCGAGCCGCACGCGCTTGTGCGTCGCGAGGTGGACGACCACGATCCGGGCCTCGGTCGCTGCCGCCTGGGCCTGATCCGGCGTGAGCGTCGGGGGCGCGACGGGCGTCGCGGCAGGAGGCTGCGTCGGGGCCGCGGGCGACTCGGCCGCCGCGGGTCCGGCCCCCGCTGCCGTCGTGATCACGCTCGCAACCACGGCCAGGAAACGCGCACCGAATCGCATGAAAGTGGCCTCCTCAGCCCTCGCGCCCGGCGAGAAGCGCCCTGTTCGTATCTTCTCTCGTGGACGGCCGCAAGGCGGACCCCGCCCCGCGGGGCGGGTCAGAGATCGATCTGCATCCCGACCTCGACGACCTTTTCCGGCGGGATGGCGAAGTAGCTCGTCGCGCTCTTCGCGTTGCGCGAGAGCAAGCCGAACAGGCTCTCGCGCAGCGGCCCCATGCGGCCCTTCGGCGTCGCGAGGAAGGTCTCGCGCCCGAGGTAGTACGTGGTCTCGTCGTCGTCGATCGGCACGCCGCGCGCCTTCACGATCGCCAGCACCTCCGGCACGTCCGGCGTCTGCATGAAGCCGACCCGCGTCACCACCCGGTGAAAGCCGTGGCCCAGCTCCTCGATCGTCGTCGCGGCCGCGACGTCCACCCGCGGAACGTGGTCGTTTGCCACCGTCAGCAGCACGACCGTCTCGTGGAGCACCTTGCTGTGGCGGACGTGGTGGACGAGCACCGGCGGCGTGCCGCGCGCGTCCGAGGTCAGGAAGACCGCCGTCCCGGGCACCCGGGCGCGGCAACGGTCGTCGAGCGTCGCGAGGAACGCCTCGAGGGGCGGAGCGGCGCTCGCCAGCGTGTCGGCCAGGATCGCGCGGCCCGACTTCCACGTGACCATCACGACGAAGATGACGGCCGCGACCAGCACCGGCACGTAGCCGCCGTCGAAGAACTTGAGCAAATTGGCCCCGAAGAAGGCCAGGTCGAGCGCCAGGAACACGACCACGAGCGGGAGCGCCTTCGCGACCGACCACCCCCACGTGCGCCGCACGACCACGTAGTAGACGACCGAGGTGATCCCCATCGTCCCGGTGACGGCGATGCCGTACGCCGCGGCGAGCCGGCTCGATTCCCTGAACATCAGCACGAGCGCGATGCACGCGGTCGCGAGCGCCCAGTTGACCTCGGGCACGTAGATCTGCCCCTCCGTCTCGTGGGACGTGTGCTGGACGGTCACCCGGGGCAGAAAGCCGAGCTGCACGGCCTGGTGGCTCAGCGAGAACGCGCCCGAGATCAGCGCCTGCGAGGCGATGACCGTGGCCGCGGCGGACAGCGCGACGAGCGCGTACGTCGCCGGCCCGGCCGGCACGAGGGCGTAGAACGGGTTCGACGCGGCCGCCGGGTTGGCGAGCAAGAGGGCGCCCTGGCCCAGATAATTGAGCATCAGCGCGGGCATCACGAGCGCGTACCAGGCCAGTCGGATGGGCTTCGGACCGAAATGGCCCATGTCCGCGTACAGCGCCTCTCCGCCCGTGATCGCGAGCACGACCGAGCCGAGCACGGCGAAGCCGCGGAAGCCGTGATCGACGAAGAAGCGCGCCGCGTACCGCGGGTCGAAGGCCGCGAAGACCGCGAGGTTGCCCGCCGCGTGCCACGCGCCGAGCGCTCCGATCGTGACGAACCAGACGATCATCACCGGCCCGAACACCTTGCCGATGCCCGCCGTGCCCCGGTGCTGGATCGCGAACAAGAGGAGCAGCACGACGCAGGTCGTCGGCACGACCACCGCCTTGAGGCTGCTCGTGGCGACCTCGAGCCCCTCGATCGCCGAAAGGACCGAGATCGCGGGCGTGATGATGCCGTCGCCGTAGAGCAGCGCCGCGCCGAACACGACGATCCCCGAGACCCAGCCGATCCGCGCGCCGCCCGGCGATCGCACCTTCTCCGGGACCAGGGCGAGCAGCGCGAGGATGCCGCCCTCGCCCTGGTTGTCCGCGCGCATCACGAACGTCAGGTACTTGAACGTCACGACCGACGTGAGCGCCCAGAACACGAGCGAGAGCACGCCGAGGACGTTGGCCTGCGTGGGCGCCACCGCGTGCTCGCCGTGGACGCACTCCTTCAGCGCGTAGAGCGGGCTCGTCCCGATGTCGCCGAACACGACGCCGAGCGCCGCGAGCGCCAGCCCGCCGAGCTTGCCCCGCGCCCCGTGCCCGGGCGTGCCCTCTGTCCGCCCGCCGGGGGCCACCGCCACCTCACCGCTGCTCGTCATCGATCGCGTCCTCTCGCCGCCGCGGCCGCGCGCCCTGCGCCGGGACCCGACGTCACCGCGTGGGCCGCGAACGCGGCAACTATCGCAGGGGGCCTCCCGACCGACAAGCGGGCCTCGGGCGGTCGCGATCGCCGCGCGCGAGGCGTCGCGATCGCGTCGTGCAGAGTCCGCCGAGCCCTTGACGTCGTTATGGCCATCACCATATTGACTCTTGCCCTCGCAAACGTTCCTGCGAGGCGGTCGAAAATCCAAACGGCCAATTACGCGCGGAGCGCACGGACCGTTCGGGGCATTCGCCCCCGGCCCTGTTCGCCGCGCGAATCAGAATCGTCCCCGCGGCATCCTCTCGCGGAAGAGGAAGGGGCGCCCCGATTGGGGCAACTGCCAAGGCCCCGGGGCGCCAGAAGGCGTTCCCGGGGCTTTCCCATTTGGGGCTCCGCGCCGAGGTCGCGACCTCTCGACGGGTGCGTCGAGAGGCCGGCGACGGCGCCGGTCGGCCGCGCGTCGGCGGCGACCGACACTCCGCGGGCGGGGTGTGCCGACGAGGCGTGCCTGCCTACGAGGCTCGCGGCGGCAGGGACGCCAGCACCTCACGCACGACCGCCCGGAGCCGCTGCGCGTCGAACGGCTTCTGCAGGCGGGGATTGGGCACCGCCGCGAGGAACTCGCGCGCCTGCGCGGTGTAGGCGCCGCCCGTGAGGAACACCATTCGATCGGCCAATGGCGGCGCGATTCGCGCGATCTCGCCGTGGAGCTCCATGCCCGTCATGTCGGGCATCATGAGGTCGCAGAGGATGACCTCGTAATGTTCGCCTGCCTGCAGCCGCCCGAGCGCCTCTCGCGCGCCGATCTCGACGGTCACGTCGTGCTCGCGCGAGAGCACCCGCCGGAGCGACGTGCCGACGAGCGGGTCGTCGTCGACGATGAGCAACCGTGACCGCAGCGTGCCCGCGCCCCCGGTCGGCTCCTCGTCGGCGCGCAGCCTGTTGCTCGTTGCCGCCACCCGAACCAACCCTACGACATCGCCGACCGTGCAGGCGGGGGAAATCTGCGCCGCGTCGCGCCCACCCCGCCCGGCGGCCCTCGGCGCCTCCGTCGCCCCGCAGCCCGGCGGCGGGTGCGGCCCGGCCCGAAGGTGACACCGTGGCGCTCCCGTGCGAATCTTCCTCGAACGCATGGCCAAGGAACGATCGTTTTCGCTGGAGGCCGTCCGCACGGATGGCTGGTTCGAGCGAATCGGCGAAGGGATCGGCAGCTTCCAGGCGCTGTGCGACATCGTCGGCGAGGCGTTCTTCGCCTTCTCGATGATCACGGGCGTCCGGATCACGGCGCTCACCGTCGACCGCCGCAACCCGGACAACACCCTCGTCGACTTCGTGATCTCGCCTCCCGGCGACGAGGAGGCCGACCCGGAGAACCAGCGGCTCACGCTGGCCGACTTCCGCCACCGGCTGGTCGGCGCGCTCCTCACCGAGGACGCGCTGCCCGGCGCGCCCGACCGCGAGGGCGACCTCGAGGGCCTCCAGCTCCACATCGGCGTCCGGTACCTGCTGCTCGCCCCGCTCTATGGCTACACGCTCAAGCGGCTGGTCGTCGAGGGCAGGACCTCCCGGCTCGCGCTCGCGCACGACGGCGTCGACGAGACGCACGACCTCGGCGAGTTCCGCGCTCGCATCCGATCGCACGTCCGGGACGAGCTCGAGCGCGCGGCCCAGGGCGCCCGATCGGCCATCGACCTCACCAAGGTCGCCGAGGCCGAGGTCGCGGCGCAGAAGGGCGACCACGCTCGCGTCATCGCCCTGCTCGGCAGCTGGCCCGCCCCGCTCGCCATCTTCCTGCGCACGCCCGAGGGGCAAATGCTCACCCCCGACGCCCGCGGGCTCATCGCCAAGGGCCTCGGCATCCTCGGTACCGCCTGCGTGAAGCTCGGCGAGCACCACCAGGGCGAGGAGGTCCTGCGCCTCGGCGTGCAGTACGCGCAGGACGGGGCCGCCGCCGCCGACATCTTCCGCCGCCTCGGCGAGTCGCACCTGGCCGCGGGGCGCGCGGGCGAGGCGATCGGCCCTCTCCGCCGCGCCGCGAACCTGGGCGCGCCGCCCAAGGTCGTCTGGCCCTTGCTCGCCCGCGCCTTCGTCGCCCGCAACCGCTTCGTCGCCGGCCTCGCGTGCATCCGCGAGGCGCGCGCCGCCGGCGTCGTCGACGCGGACATGGCCGAGGTCATCCGCGACGTCGAGGGCTCGCTCGGCCCGGCGCTGACCGCCTGGCAGGCGACCGTCGTCACGGGCCGCTCGGCCTAGCCTCGCCACGGGGGGCAGGCGCGCTCATTTCCGCCGAACCCTCGTCGGGTGTGCAGGTTGACACCCCTCCCTCCCCCGGCTAAACGTCGCCTAATCCGCAGGGATTGCAGGCATTTCCCTGCCATCTCACGCGAACCGAGCTCGCCCCGCGGCGCCCCGGCGCCACGGCGGAGACCCCACCATGACGGCCTACGTACCCATCCTGCTCCTCTTCACGGTCGCGTTCGCGCTGGCCGGGGTCTTCTTCGTGCTCGGCGGCGCCATCGGCCCGAAGAACCCGACCCCCGAGAAGATGATCCCGTACGAGTGCGGCAGCGAGTCGACCGGCGCGCGCTTCGTCAAGCCGAGCGTCAAGTTCTACCTGACCGCGATCCTCTTCGTCGTCTTCGACATCGAGGCGGTGTTCATCTACCCGTGGGCCATCCAGTTCCGGGCGCTCGGCTGGACGGGCTTCGTGACGATGGGCTCGTTCATCGCCTTGCTCGTCGTCGGCCTCGTCTACGTGTGGAAGAAGGGAGCCCTCGAATGGGAGAAGTGAGAGGCGGCGAGCGGTCGATCCAGGTCCTCGAGGGCTCGGAGACCGGCTTCGCGACGACGCGGCTCGAGGACCTCCTGCACTGGGCGCAGAAGTACTCGCTCTTCCAGTACCCGTTCATCACGGCCTGCTGCGCCATGGAGTTCATGGCGATGGCGAGCCCGCGCTTCGACATGGCGCGGTTCGGCGCCGAGGCGCCGCGCTTCACGCCGCGGCAGGCGGACCTGCTCTGGGTCGTCGGCACGATCAGCCAGCGCCAGGCCCCCGCGCTCAAGCGCATCTACGAGCAGATGACCGAGCCCAAGTACGTGCTCGCCTTCGGCACGTGCGCCTCGTCGGGCGGCTTCTACGACAACTACACGACGCTCGCCGGCATCGACAAGATCATCCCCGTCGACGTCTACGTGCCCGGCTGTCCGCCCCGCCCGGAGGCGGTCCTCGACGGCCTCATGCTGCTGCAGGACAAGATCACCCGCGGCGACCGCACGCCCGAGATCGTCAAGCCTCGCGCCGACCCGCTCTCGCGCCCCGAGCAGCTCGTCGAGCTCCGCACCAAGCCCCGGCGCGTGGCCGGCTGAGACCCCATGAGCAAGCTCGTCCTCGAGGCTCTCCAGAAGAAGTTCGGCGCCGCCATCCTCGCGACGCACTCCGAGTTCGGCGACGACACCGCCGTCGTCGAGCCCTCGCGCTGGCGCGAGGTCGCGCTCTACCTGCGCGACGACCCGAAGCTCGACTTCGACATGTTCGTCGACCTCACGGCGGTCGACTACCTCGGCCAGCGCGACCAGCGCTTCGAGGTCGTCTGTCACCTGCACTCGTTCGGGCGCGGCCACCGCATCCGCATCAAGGCGCGCGTCGGCGACGAGGAGGGCGACGGCGCCACCGTCCCCTCGCTCGTGCCGGTGTGGAAGGGCGCGAACTGGTTCGAGCGCGAGTGCTTCGACATGTTCGGCGTCGCCTTCGAGGGCCACCCCGACCTCCGCCGCATCCTGCTCTACCCGGAGTTCGTCGGGCACCCGCTCCGCAAGGACTACCCGGCCGACAAGTGCCAGCCGCTCGTGCCGTTCCGCGAGGGCTACGAGAAGGTCGCCCCCTTCGGCGCCGACGAGGGCATGTCCTTCGGCCGCCAGACGCACGACTTCGCGCGCACCGGCGACGACCTCGAGCCGGGCGCAGACTCTTAGTTTCCCGCGGACCGCGACAGGAGATCCCGCAGCATGGAACCCTTGGACCTCGAGCTCGAGGAGGGCGCTCTCGAGCTGCCCAGCGAGCCGATGCAGCTCAACATGGGCCCGTCGCATCCCGCGATGCACGGCACCGTCCGCATCGTGCTCGAGCTGTCGGGCGAGACGATCGAGAAGGCCGACGTGCAGATCGGCTATCTGCACCGCGGCTTCGAGAAGATGTGCGAGCGCGGCACGTGGTCGCAGGTCTTCCCCTACGTCGACCGCTGCAACTACGTCTCGCCGATGCTGAACAACGTGGGCTACGCGCTCGCGTGCGAAAAGATGCTCGGCATCACGGTGCCGGAGCGGTGCCAGTACTACCGGGTCATCCTCGGCGAGATCGCCCGCATCGTCGACCACATGGTCTGCAACGCCGCCGTGAGCATGGAGCTCGGCGCGTTCACGCCGTTCCTCTACCTCACGCGCGCCCGTGAGCTGCTCTTCGACATCCTCGAGGAGGAGACCGGCGCCCGCGTCACGCACAGCTTCGGGCGCGTCGGCGGCATGGCGAACGCGCCGACGGCCGACTTCAAGGTCGCGCTCCGCGCCGTGATGCCGCGCGTCGTCGCCGCGGTCGAGGAGTGCGGCAAGCTCCTCATCAAGAACCGCATCTTCATCGACCGCGTCTCCGGCGTGGGCGCGATGTCGAAGGAGGACGCGCTCGCCCTCGGCTGGACGGGCCCGACGCTCCGCGCCTGCGGCGTCGCCTACGACGTCCGCAAGTCGAACCCGTACCTCGTCTACGACCGCTTCGACTTCGACGTCCCCGTCGGCACGACGGGCGACACGTTCGACCGCTTCATGGTGAGGATGGAGGAGATCCGCCAGAGCGTGCGCATCATCGACCAAGCGATCGATCAGATGCCCGACGACGGCCCGATCAACGTCGACGACCCGCGGATCATCCTGCCCCCGAAGCAGGAGGTCTACACGACGATCGAGGGCACCATCCAGCACTTCAAGATCGTGATGGAAGGCATCAAGATCCCCGCGGGCGAGGTCTACTCCTACACCGAGGCCGGCAACGGCGAGCTCGGCTTCTACCTCGTGTCGGATGGCAGCGGCACGCCGTGGCGCGTGCGCATCCGGCCGCCGTGCTTCGCGGTCGTCCAGGGTCTCTCGCAGCTCGTCACGGGCCGGATGATCCCCGACGTCATCCCGACGTTCGGCTCGATGAACATGATCGGCGGGGAGTGCGATCACTGAGATGGCTATGAGCACGATCAAGATCGACGGGCGCGAGATCCCCTTCGAGGCGGGCGACACCATCCTCCGCGCCGCCCACAAGAGCGGCATCGACATCCCGCACTATTGCTGGCACCCCGGCCTCTCGGTCGCGGCCAACTGCCGCATGTGCCTCGTCGAGCTGCCGCCGCCTCCAGGGCGACCGGCCATGTCGCTCGACATCCTCCGCTGGGACGCGGCCAAGAACGACTACGTCCCCGCCAACAAGCCGAAGCTCCAGCCCGCGTGCCAGCAGGCCTGCACGCCGGGGATGGAAGTGCTCTCGGAGACGAGCGACCACGTCGCGGAGGCGCGCAAGGCGGTGCAGGAGCTCCTGCTCCTGAACCACCCCGTCGACTGCCCGATCTGCGATCAGGCCGGCGAGTGTCGCCTGCAGGACTACTGGCTCGAGCACCAGCGCACGAAGAAGCGCATGCGCCAGGAGATCGTGCACAAGTCGAAGCACGTCCCCTTCGGCCCGCACATCGTCTACGACGCCGAGCGCTGCATCCTCTGCACGCGCTGCGTCCGGGTCTCGGCCGAGCTCGCCAAGGACCCGGTCCTCAGCGTGCGCGAGCGCGGCAACCTGAGCGAGATCACGGTCGCGCCGGGTCGCCAGCTCGATCACGACTACTCCCTCATGACCGAGCACGTCTGTCCGGTCGGCGCGCTGACCTCGACGGATTTTCGCTTCAAGGCGCGCGTCTGGTTTCTGCGCAGCGCGCGCACGGTCTGCCAGGGCTGCGCGACCGGCTGCAGCGCGTTCCTCGACTACGATCCGCGCGACAACACGCCCCACCGTCACCGTCCGCGCGAGAACCCGGCGGTCAACACGTACTGGATGTGCGACGAGGGCATGCTCTCGTACAAGCGCGCCGTCGACGGGCGGCTCGAGACGGCCCTGGTCGGCGGTGAGGACGCGAGCCTCGACGAGGCGCTCGAGGCCGCGAAGGACCAGCTCGCCGGTCACGAGGACGCGGCCGGCAAGGTCGCCATCGTGCTCAGCGCGCAGCACTCGATCGAGGACAATTTCGCGCTCTACACGCTGGCGCGGACCTTCGTCGGGGCGAGCGACTTCTTCCTGTCGGGTCGCGCGCTCGGGCGCGGCGACGACATCCTCATGAGCGAGGACAAGAACCCGAACACCCGTGGCGTCGTCGAGCTCGCGGCCGGCACGCCGCCGCGTCCCGTGGCCGAGCTCCTCGAGCGCATCGCGGCCGGCAAGTACGCCTACGTGATCGCGCTCGGGTCGGAGCTCGAGGTCGACGAGGCGCGCGCGCAGGCGGCCCTCGGCAAGCTGAAGGGCCTGGTCACCGTCGCGGCGCACGACGGGCCGCTCGCGCGCGCGGCGCACATCGCGCTGCCCGCCTGCTCGTGGGCCGAGGCCGAGGGCACGTACGTCAATCGCAGCGGTCTCGCTCAACGGAGCGAGCGCGCGCTGCGGCCTCTCGGCGACTCGCGCCCGGGCTGGGAGCTCGTCGCCCGCCTCGGGCGCGCCCTCGGGTACGCGATCGAGTGGAAGAAGCTCGCGGACGTGCGCCGGGCGATGACGCCCGCGCCCACGGCCGTCGAGGCCCCCGTCGAGACGAATTCGGAGGTGAGCGCGTGAGCTTCGTCGAGGTCGCCCTCATCATCGTCAAGATCCTGATCATGGTCATGTTCTTCCTGAACATGGCCGCGATCACGACGTGGTTCGATCGTCGGCAGGGCGCGATGATCCAGGACCGCGTCGGCCCGAACCGCGCGGTGATCAAGCTCCCGAGCCTGGTCGGGCGCGCCATCGTGATGCTGCCTCCGTCGCTCGTCGGCCTCCTAGCCGTCTTCGCGATGGTCGTCGGCGACGTCCGCGGTCGCATCGCCTTCGAGCGCATGACGCTGGCGATTCAGGGCGCGGTCTTCGTCGCCTGGTTCGGCCTGGTGCTGCTCACCGCGCTCGTGCAGCGCGAGGGCGCCTCGAACGCGGCCGAGGACCGGCTCACCGACGCGAGCCCGCGACAGATCTTCTACGGGGGGCTGGTCGCGCACGTCCTCGGCTTCATCGTCGCGCGCCTCGTGCCCGTCGCCGGCCTCCCGATGGCCGTCCGCGTGGTCGGCGCGGTGTTCGCCGTCCTCCTCTTCGCGACGGGCCTCTATGCGTCGTCGAAGGTCGGCGAGGGCGGCGTCGAGATCCGCCTCGCCGGCCTGCTTCACGCCGGCGCCGACGCGATCAAGCTCCTCTGGAAGGAGGACTTCATCCCGAAGAACGCCGATCGCCTGCTGCACGGGCTCGCGCCGATCATGGCGATGTTTCCGGCGTTCGTGACGTTCGCCGTCATCCCCTTCGGCGACAAGCTCTGCTTCGCCGACAACGGCAACGGCGTGTTCGACGCGGGCGACCTCGGGCGGGCATCGCCCGTCATGGGCCGGGCGTTTCAGTGCGGCGGCCACGCGGTGTCGCTGCAGATCGCCGATCTCAACGTCGGCATCCTCTACATGTTCGCGGTCGCGGGCACGGGCGTCGTCGGCGCGGCCCTCGCCGGTTGGGCGAGCGACAACAAGTTCTCGCTCCTCGGCGGCCTGCGCGCGGCGGCCCAGATGGTCAGCTACGAGGTCGCGATGGGCCTCTCGCTCGTCGGCCTCCTGATGATCTACGGCAGCATCCGCATGCAGCCGATGGTCGACTGGCAGGGGGAGAATGCGTGGGGCATCTTCGTGCAGCCCTTCGCCTTCTTCATCTTCCTCGCGGCCCTCATCGCCGAGACGAAGCGCGTGCCCTTCGACCAGCCCGAGGGCGAGAGCGAGATCGTCGCCGGGTACTTCGTCGAGTACTCGGGCGCGAAGTTCGTCATGTTCTACACGGGCGAGTACATCGAGTTCGTCGTCTCGAGCGCCATCTTGGTCACGCTGTTCTTCGGCGGCTACCACCTGCCGTTCCTTCACCGCGACGGCATTTCGGTCGCGTTCGGCGACAGCGTTCTCTTCGACTACAAGATGACGCACCTCGCGGTCACCGTGCTCGGCGCGCTCGTCTTCTTCGGCAAGACGATCTTCATGACCGTCGTCCAGGTCTTCATCCGCTGGACGCTGCCCCGATTCCGCTACGACCAGGTGATGAAGCTCTGCTGGACGCGACTTCTGCCGCTCGCGATCGCCAACATCTTCGTGACGGGCGTCGTGCTCCTCGCGATCGACTCGGCGGGGCCGGGCGTTGGCAAGGCGCTGAAGATCGCCGCCGACGTGACGCAGGCTTTGCTCGCGCTCGGCATGGTCGCCGGCACCGTGGCGTTCGTCGTGTGGTTGCTCGAGCCGGTGGAACGGCAGCGCTTCCTCGCCTCGTCGAGCGCGCGCTTCGCGGACGCCCAGGGCGGCGTGAAGCCCGAACCCCAGCAGGCGTAGTCACGATGGGGCCGCGAGCGGCCCCAAACCCCGCGCTCCTCCGGAGCGCCGCACGATGGGGCCGCGAGCGGCCCCAAACCCCGCGCTCCTCGGGAGCGCCGCACGATGGGGCCGCGAGCGGCCCCAAACCCCGCGCTCCTCGGGAGCGCTGGGCGGCAGTTGGGGCCGTCGCGTTCGACGGACGGCCCGTGACTCACCCTCGGACTCGCAGGACCGTTCGACATGAAGACGACGCCGAACCCTTGGATGAAGCCTGCCGCCAAGCCCGTTCCGGGCAAGGTGATCCCGCGCCCGGACACCTCGTTCGAGACGCAGATCTACTTGCCCGAGATCTTCCGCGGCATGGCGATCACCGCGCGCCACTTCTTCAAGAACACGAAGGAGCTGGTGCTCGGCCAGAAGGCCGACCCGGTGCTCGAGGCGCTGAACGACGGCGTCACGACCATCAGCTACCCGGAAGAGAAGCGGCCCTATCCGCAGCGCTTCCGTGGGCTGCACCGGCTGACCTTGCGCGATGACGGATCGCCGCGCTGCGTGGCGTGCCTCTGCTGCTCGACGGCCTGCCCCGCGCAGTGCATCTCGATCCACGCGGGCGAATACCCCGAGGGCGACCCGCGCCGTGGCTACGAGAAGTTCCCCGAGACCTTCGTCATCGACGAGCTACGCTGCATCTTCTGCGGGTTCTGCGTCGAGGCGTGCCCGTGCGACGCGATCCGCATGGACACGGGGATCCACGCGACGCCGTACGACTCGCGCGAGCAGTTCATCTACGAGAAGGACGTGCTCATGAAGTTCACCGGGCGGGACGGGGGCCGTCAGACCGAGAACCCGCGCGTCGAGCCCGGCGATCCGGGGCACCCGGGCCTGTCGCGCGACCACGTGCACTGACGCGCGGCCGCGGCGCCACGCGCGCGCCGCTTCTCGGAGGCGCCGCCCCCGCCTAGACTCCTCGTCATGAGAAGCGGGGTGTGGGCAGGCCTTTGGCTCGTCGGGCTGTCGGCCGCGTGCGCTTCGTCGGTGACGAACGTCCTCGACGACGGCGCGGGAGGCGACGATCCGGGGACCACGACGGGCGCGGGCCCGGGGGGCGCGGGGCAGGGCGGAGGCGCCGCCTCGGGGGGTGCAGGCGTTGGCGGTCAGGCCGAGGACGCCGGGGTCGACGGGGCGCGGCCGGACGCGGACCTCGGCTGCGCCAGCGCCGTCGACTGCGTCGCGCTCTCGGACGCCTGCAACGAGGGCGGCTGCGTGAACGGCGCCTGCGTGCGCCAGCCGGCCAACGCGTTCGGCGCGTGCGAAACGGGCTTGTTCTGCGTCGAGAACGAGTCGTGCACGAACGGCGTCTGCGGAGGCGGCACCCCGCGCGTGTGCCCCGGTGGCGACGGGTGCCACGTCGGGCTGTGCGACGAGGGCGCGAAGGCCTGCTCGGTCGCGCCGGGCAACGACGGGTCGGCCTGCGACGACGGCGACCCGTGCACGGGCGTCGCGGTCTGCCAGGGCGGCGCGTGCGCGCAGCAGAGCCAGAAGGATTGCAGCTTCCTCAACGACACCTGCTCGGTCGGCGCTTGCGATCCGAAGCAGGGGTGCGTGAAGCAGCCGGCGAAGGACGGGGCGCCCTGCGACGACGGCCTCTTCTGCACCGTGCTCGACGTGTGCAAGTCGGGCGCGTGCGGCGGTGTGCCCAACACCTGCGCCGCGCCCGGGGACGTCTGCCTGGTCGGCACGTGTGACGAGGTGGCGAAGAGCTGCGTCGCGGTGCCCGGCAACGACGGTGCGAAGTGCTCCACGAACGATCCCTGCGTCGGCGGCCAGACGTGCGGGGCCGGCAAGTGCCAGGGTGGCGGACCGGCGAACGAGGGCCTGAAGTGCGCGTCCCCCGACGCGTGCCAGGTGGGCACGACGTGCGCGAAGGGGGTCTGCGGAGGCGCCGTCTCGGTGATCTCGCAGTGTCTCAACGCCGACGGCTGCTGTCCGCCGGGCTGCGACCAGAAGGACGACGACTGCACCCCGCTGATCAAGCCGAGCTACGACGCGGCGTTGACGTTCCAGGACGCGCTGCCCGGTACGACGATGACGCTCACGTGGGATGGGACGAGCTTCTGGTCGTGCTCGGGAGGCGGGCCGAGCGGGGACCGGCTCGCGCAGTACTCGGCGCAGGGCGCGCTGCTCAAGGTCTACCAGCCCGGCATCGATTTTCGGTCGGTGCTCACGGTGGGCGGCAAGGGCGCCACGGTGTACGCGCGCGGCTACGGCGAGAACCAGATCCGCACGATGACGTCGCCGGGCGTCTTCAACGCCGGGTCGATCACCCTGAACGGCGGCACCCTCGACGGGCAGAGCTCGGTCGCGTGGAACCCGGCGGGCGACGAGATCGTCGCGATGATCGGCGACAACGCGAGCAGCGCCACCGTGAGCCGCTGGAGCGCGCAGGGCGCGTCGATCGGGACGTTCGCGTTGCAGGGCTTCAACCTGAACGCCGAGAACACGTACGCGGCGAATCGCGGCGTCGTCGTCGCGGGCAAGTACTACCTGACGTACTCGAATGGCATGCTGTCGGCGTGGGATGCGACGGGCAAGCGGGTGAGCTCGAGCAAGCTCAACCAGGCCGGCACGAGCTTCGACTCGCACTTCAGCTTGAGCTACGCGCAGAGCAAGGTCTGGGTCGTCGACGGCCCCGGCGGCCTCTGGCGCGGCTACGCCGTCGGGCTCTAGCTAGCCCCTCGCCGAAAAGCGCTGCCGCCTTGGCGACCGACCAAGAGCCCTGATTTTCACCACGAAGGCACGGAGCTCAGACTCGATCTTCCTCCGTGCCTCCGTGGTGAGTCTCTCCTCCGGGTGGCCCGGAATCCCCGCGCGAGGTTGCTGCAAGTCCTTTTGGGCGAGGGTCTCGCTACGAGGGGGCGGCGCGCGGCGCGCGTCAGCTTCGATAGTCGGCGTTTTCGCTGATGTACTCGTGCGAACGGTCGGACCCGAGCGCGGTCGCCGAGGCCGCGCCGAGGCCGAGATCGACCGCGATCTCGACCGCGCGCTCGTGCGGCGGGAAGGCGATGGGCGGGCGGAACGTGAGGCCGTCGGCCGGGGGCGTGCTCTGGTAGAGCTCGGCGCCGCGCAGGTGCGCGACGATCGCGGCCTCGGTGGCGGCGTCGAGGCGGAAGGCGCCGCGATCGAAGATCGTGCGACCGGCCATGTCGATGCGGCAGCGGCCGAGGTCGACGCCGGGCGCGTGCTCGCCGACGTACTTGCCGATGGCCATCACGAGGCGGCCGACGTTCGGGTCGTTGCCGCACACGGCGCACTGCACGAGCGGGGATCGGAGGATGGATTTGCCCACGCCGAGGGCGAAGGCGCGATCGGGCGCGCCGGTCACGCGCACGCGCACGACGTGGTGGACGCCCTCGCCGTTGCGGACGACGTCCTCGCAGAGATCGCCGCACACGGCGCGCAGCGCGGCGCGGAAGGCGTCGCGGTCGGGGCAGGGGACGCGGCCGGACGAGACGAGCGCGATCGTGTCGGAGGTGCTCGTGTCGCCGTCGATGGACATCGCGTGGAACGTGTCCTCGACCGCGTCGCGCAGGGCCTCGCGCAGCGCGTCGCGCGGGACGTCGAGGTCCGTGAGCAGGTAGACGAGCATCGTCGCGAGGTTCGGCTCGATCATGCCGGCACCCTTCGCGATGCCGACGACGCTGCCGCCGGCGAGATCGACGCGGCGGACCTTGGCGTAGAGGTCGGTGGTCACGATGCCGTCGGCCGCGGGCAGGATCGACGCGGGCTGGAGCGCGGCGACGACGTCGGGCAGATGCGCGATCATCGCCTGGTCGGGCAGGCGCCAGCCGATGACGCCGGTCGACGAGGGCAGGACCTCGTCCGAGGCGAGCCCGAGCAGGCGCGCGGCCTCGGCCGAGACGCGCTCGGCGCTCTCGACCCCGCCGGGCGCGCACACGTTCGAGACCTTGTTGTTGACGAGGATCGCGCCGAGGCGCGGGGCGTCGAGCCGACGGCGCCCCACGATCACGGGCGCGCCGGGGAACGCGTTCCTCGTGAACATCGCGGCGAAGGCGTCGGTCGGAGCGTCGAGCGCGATCAGGGTCAGCGTCATCCGTGAGGGCTTGTGCACCTCGGCGGGGACGAACTCGAGGCGCGAGGCGCCGGCGCGGAAGCCGAGCGGGAGCGCGGCCTGCGAGGCGAGCCAGGCGCGGTGTTCGTCGCGGCTCGCGAAGGCGAGGTCGGTCGTGGGCATCGCGGCAGCGATTAGCACGGGTTGGCCGTATGCTCGCGCGAAATGGCGGACGCAGGCGGTGGCATGCCCGGGGCGGGCGGCGAGGGGCGGGGCGGTGCGCCGGCGAGCCCTCGCGCGGCGCGGCGAGCGGCGCGGCGAGCGGACAAGGCGGTGCGGCACCGGCGGCTCTCGAGCCGGCTCGAGTACGTGCTCGACCGCTTCCTCGGGACGTCGCCGTTCTGGCAGCTCGTCGTGCTCTCGCTGTTCGCGTTCGCGACGGCCGGCGCGTTCGGGCTCGCCGCGTCGATCTCGGTGCCGGGCGACGCCGACCTCGACTCCGCGCAGAAGGGCTTCTGGTGGGCGCTCAACCGCATGCTCGACGGGGGCAACGTGAGCGGCGACTCGGGCGCGGTGCGGCGGCTCCTCGGCGTCACGGTCACGATGACGGGCATCGTGCTCGTCGCGGCGCTGACGAGCGCGTTCGTGTCGATCACGGCCGAGGGCCTCGCGAAGCTGCACGGCGGCAAGGCCGTCGTGTTCGAGCGCGGCCACGTGCTCGTGCTCGGCTGGAACTCGCGCGCTGGCGTGGTCGTGCGCGAGCTCGCGCTCCTGCAGCGACGGACGACGGTCGTCGTGCTGGCCGAGCGCGGGCGCGCGGCGATCGAGGCCGAGATCCGCCAGCGCCTCGAGGAGCTGGCGCACGCGGGCCTCTACCGGGGCAAGCTCCGGTGCATCGTCCGCACGGGCGATCCGACGACCGTGGACGCCGTCCGCATCGCGAACCCTCGCCACGCGCGCGTCGCGCTGATCCTGCCGGAGGCGGCGTTCGAGGAGGCGGAGCCCGCCGATCAATGGGCGATGCGCGCGCTGCTCGCGCTCCGGCGCGAGACGTCGGGCGATCGCCTGCCGATCCTGGTCGAGGTCCCCGACGAGGAGGGAGCCGAGCTCGTACGGCTGGCGGCCGAGGGTGCGAGGCACGTGTCCGTCGTCCGATCGCGCGACGTCGTGGCGCGGCTGCTCGTCGAGACGATGCGCCAGCCCGGCGTCGTCGAGGTCATCAAGGAAATCCTCTCGCTCGGCGGTCCGTCGCTCGTACTGCACGCGCCGCCCCCGGGCACTGCGACTTTCGGGGAGCTGCACGCGCGCGTCGACGGCGCCGTGATCGTCGGCGTGCTCGACGGCGGTCGACCGGTGTTCCTGCCGCCGCAGGATCTCGTCGTAGGCCCGGAGCACCGGCTCATCGTCCTGTCGTCGACGCAGGAGCGACCGTCGATGACGGGCGGCCCGCTTCCCCGGGTCGACCACGCCCGCGCGATCGGGCTGCCGGCGCCTGCGCTCTCGCGGATCTTGCTCGTCGGCTACAAGCCCGAGGTTCCGGACATCCTTCGCCTGCTCGACGGTCACGTGGCCGAGGGCGCGCGCGTGACGCTGCTCGTGCCGGCGGCGGACCGCGATCGGGCGATCGCCGCGACGCTCGCGCTCGCGCTCGTGCGCCTCGGCGTCGAGATCGCCGACGGCTGCGCGGAGCGGCGCGAGGACCTCCTCGCCGCGCTCGAGGGCCGCCCCGCGGAGGTAGCGGTGTTCCTCGCCGAGGACGTCGCGCACGACGACGTCGGCGACGCGGACGCCCGGCAGCTCGTGCGGCTCCTCGTCGCGCGCCGCGTGCGCGAGCGGGCGTCGTCGAGCGCCCGGCTCGTCGTCGAGGTGCGGTCGCCCCACACGGTGCGGCTCATCCAGCACGGGCGGCGCGCGGGGGATTTCGTCGTCTCGCGCGAGGTCGTCGGCATGCTGCTCGCGCAGGAGGTCGCCGCGGCCTTTCAGGATCGGCGCGGCGCGGAGTGGGCGACCGCGATCTACCGCGACCTCTTCGACGCCGAGGGCGTGGAGATCGAGGTGAACGCGATGTCCGCGTACGCGGACGCCGGCGAGGCGATCGCGTTCGGCGACCTCGTCGCGCGCGCGCTGGCTCGCGGCGAGATCGCGATCGGCTTCTTCGACGCAGACCGGCTCGTGCTCGCACCCCCGCGCAGCGCCCCGGTCCCGCGCCCGATCCACGCGCGGGCCGTCGTCCTCGCGGGACGCGGTCGTCGTGCCGATCCGTCGTCGTCGTAGGCCGCGTTGCGGCGCGGATCGGCCGGGCCGGCCGCGCGCGTCGATGCGGCGCAGCCCGCCGCCCCGCCACCGGTCGCTCGTCGTTCGGCGCGGGCGGGAGGCCGCGAGCCTGGCCGTTCGTCGTGAGCCGCTCGCGCGTCCCTTCGGGATCGGCGCCCAGGCCCGCGGGCGTTCTGCCCGGCGCGCGAGCGCGGTAGGGGTCGGGTAACCGATCCCATGACGCGCTTCTTCGACGACCCCGCCTTCGAGACCGACCTCTTCTTCCCTTCGGCCGACGACCGCCCCGCGCCGCCGGGCGCGCGCGATCTCGCCTTGCCCGCCTTGGGCGGCGCCTTCCTTCACGCGCGCGTACACGCCGGTCCGGCGTCGCCGCGCGTCGCCGTCGTGCTGTTTCACGGCAACGGCGAGGTGGTCGCCGACTGGGACGACGCCGCGCCCCGCTTCGCCGCGGTCGGGGCGCGGCTCGCCGTCGTCGACTACCGCGGCTACGGCCGCAGCACGGGCACGCCGTCGCTGCGCGCGCTCCTCGGCGACGCGCGGCCCGCGGCCCTCGCGCTCCTGCCGTACCTCGTCGGCGAGGGCGGCGTGCCGTTGCCGGTCCTCGTGATGGGGCGATCGCTCGGGAGCGCGTGCGCCGCCGAGATCGCGCGATCGCTGCCGCGGTTCGCCGCGGGGTTCGTGTTCGAGAGCGGCTTCTCGGATCTGCGCGCGTTCGCCCGGCGCCGCGGCGTCTCCGTCGGCGCGATCGAGGAGGCGGACCTCGCCGCCCTGTGTCCGCTGCGCAAGCTCGCCGCGAGCCGCGCGCCGCTGCTCGTGCTGCACGGCGCGGCCGACCGGAGCATCGACCCCGCCGAGGGGCGCGCCGCGCACGCCGCCTCGGGCGCGCGCCTCAAGAGGCTCGTGATCGTGCCGGGCCGCGGCCACAACGACGTCGGCGCCGACCCGCTCTACGACCAGGCCATCGGCGCGTTCGCGACGCGCGTCGCGCGGGACGCCGACCGCCGCGCCGGCGCGATCGTCGCGCAGGCCCTCGGCGACGCGATAGGCTTCCTCGTCGAGGGCCAGGATCCCGCGATCTGCGCGCGTTTCGTCGGCGAAGCGTTCGCCTCGGACGCGCCGCCCACCCGCACGCGCGGCCCCTTTCGCTTCGGCCAGTACTCCGACGACACCCAGCTCGCGCGCGAGCTCGCCCTCGCGATCGTCGAGGCTCCCGCGTGGCGCCCCGCCGGCTTCGCGGCCCGCGTCGCGCGCCTCTTTCAGGACGACGCCATCGTGGGCCGCGGGCGCGCGACCGAGGC
>CAIVJW010000366.1 GCA_903906315.1 uncultured delta proteobacterium
ATCGCCGGCTTCGCCCGGGCCATGGGCTTCTGGCTGCAACTGCCCTCATCTTGTGCTGTCCACGGCGCCGCGCCGGACTGGGAACGCTGCACGGCGGTCGGCGCTGGGGCGCCCTCCAATCGTGCTCGAACCCGGTCGACTGGTGACCAAGGACTGCATTCGCTCCGCACGGCGCTGCGCCGAGGCGCGCACAGCTGGGGCGTCGCGACTCGACGGCCCGCACCCAGGCCGCCTCGAAAACTGCGGCCGCGGGGCGGGCCGCGGCGAACGCCGGCCACGGCGTCGGCGCCAAGACAGGGGCGCCGCGCATCCGCTCGGCGGCGTACCCGAACCGGGGCGTGGCCCGGCAATGGCTTCGCCCCTGCGTCGCGGCGGGCGGGGACCCAGGGGCGCGATCGCGCCGGGCACGCGCCACGCCGCGCCACCGGGGACGCCGTCGGCGTCGGTGCTGCTCGCGCCGGCTGTCGCGACTGCACCGCGGCGCCAAGGCGGGAGCGGCGGCGGCGCGATCGCGGGTCGTGCTCGGGGCGTCACCGAACCGGGGCGTGGGCGCTGCTTCTTGACTGAAGTGATACGCCAAGACCACGTGGACCGGGGCCGCGCTAAAGGCGCATCCCAACAAGAAATTGGATCCGACGAACGGCTGACTCGCATGTCGAGGCGTTTTCCGAGCTGCACCGCGTGGCGTCCGGCATCCCCTTGCGGCCGTTCGCGGCTCAATTTCGGTCCGTTGGGCAGACGGGAGACTCGCGCTGAAGCTGCCACGAACGCCGTGGTCGTCCCCATCGCGAGCTCGGCGCCGGCGCGCGGCCGTCCCCACTCGCGTCCGCAAACGATAGCGGGGACCGCTGCGAGCCGACGGTGCCGGGCGACGGCCATGTTCGACGGGGACGGTCGCCTCCGCGATCGCACTTGACCGTATGTACGCGCGTACATACACTCAGCGCGTGGAGGTCGACTGGGATCCGGACAAGGCTGACGCAAACGGGCGCAAGCACCGGGTGTCGTTCGCCGATGCCGCGATCGCCCTCGAGGACCCGAACGCGCTCACCATCCGCGACGACCACGCGGGCGAGCTTCGCTACGTGACCCTGGGCCTCGACGCCGAGGCGCGCCTGCTCGTGGTGGTCTACACGATGCGTAGCCAGCGCGTTCGCCTCATTTCGGCTCGGCGAGCTACCGCGGCCGAGCGAAGGCAGTACGCGGAGTGATACCCATGAAGAAGGAATACGATTTCAGCAAGGGGGTCCGGGGTCCGGTCGTCCGTCCGCCGGCCGGGAAGACTCGAATCACCATCCGAATCGACGACGACGTCCTCGAGTGGTTCAAGGGGCAGGCGGACGCCGCAGGCGGTGGCAGCTACCAGACGATGGTGAATGAGGCGCTTCGACGGGCGATGGAGGCCACCTCCGAGGGACTCGAGAGCACGCTGAGGCGCGTTCTTCGCGAGGAGCTTCCCCGTCTCCGCAAGGCTGGGTCGTAGCGCTGCCCAACGTAGTAGCGCTTTCGCGCCGACCGGGCGGGGCTCGCGATAGCGAGCCGCGCGCCGGCCGGCGCTAATACGCTTGTTGAACGGAACCGCTCGCAGGGCGGCGCTGCATGGGGATTCCACGCGCAGGTGCGGCCGCGCTGGGGGCCGCTCGGGTGGCAGGGCGCGCCGTCGCGACCGGCTCGGGCGAACGCGGCAGGGTGTGAGAGCCGGTCTCCGGGGTCGCAGGGGCTCGCGTCAGTGGCCTCGCGGGCGCAGGACGCCACGAGGTCGCCGCTTCGCGGCCTCTCGTCCGGCTCCGACGGTGCGCGTCAGGGCGGCGGTGCGCGGGCCGTCGGCGAGATCGCCGTGACGAGCGCGAGGCACTCCATGGCCGGGAGGTGCCGGACGAGCCGCA
>CAIVJW010000367.1 GCA_903906315.1 uncultured delta proteobacterium
ACGAAGGCTCAGGGAAGCAAGCCCCTGGGCCTTCTGCTTTTGCGGTCGAGGCGATCACCTACGAGATGCCGGCGCCTGCGGCCACTTCTCGGCGGATGCCTCGAGGGGCAGATTTCTACGGATCGCGGCGATCGACAACAGGGCGGGCCCTCGCGGCGCAGCGCAGGTACGACGAAGCGGCCAGCGTTCTCGAGGCGACGGTCGCTTCCTGGATCGAGGGCCACGACGCAGAGCGAGCATCGCATTCCCTGTGTGAGCTGGTGCGCGTCCTCGGTGTTCTCGGCCGCGGGGCGGACCTCGCCCGCGTCCGCGAGAGGTTCGTCGGGCCATTCCTCGACGATCCCCGGACCCACCCCAGCAGCCACGCGTATCTGCTGTTCGCGCTCGGGCGAGCGTGGGCGTCGTGCGGCGACTCGGAGCGCGCCCTCGTCGCTCTCGAGGATCCGGCCGTGCGATGGGCAGATGTGGGCCTCGAGGCCCCGCGGAGCCGATGGCGCGCCGTCGCGCTCGCCCGCAAGGGTGACGCAGGCGTTGCCCGCGCGCTCCGCGAAGCTGTCGGCGTGGAGGCCGACCGCTCGCTGGCCGGCCTGCTGGCGATTGACCAGGCGCTCGAGGATGGCGCGGACGAGCAGCTGTTCGCCAGGAGGGTCGCGGAGTTTCTCGGAGCGAACTCACAGGGAACGCGATGGCTGGCCGAGGGGGCGTCCACCGGTCGGGAGGCCGCCGAGAGGGTTGCGCGGGAGTATCCGTACTGAGCGGCGTTGCGCCCCGGTCGCGCTCGTCGAGCGAGGCTTGTCTCGCCCCGCTCGCCGCCGATCCTCCCGGCGCGTCCCTTCGCTACGTCGGGGTGTCGATTGTCAGCCAGCCGAACCCCATCGTCGTCTTCCGGCCGACGCTGGACTCGGCGAGGGCCGAGAGGAGCGGTAGGACCTCGCGCAGCTGCGAACCTTCCACGGTCGCTTCGCCGGCGTAGCCCACGAGGGGGAAGCGCCGACCCTGCCGCCCGCTCCAGCGCGAGTCGCTCCAGGGGACCATGCGGCCGTGCACGACTCGGACGTCCGCGAGGTCAGGAAACGCGACGCGCGGCTGCTCGGTGCCGTCCACGAGCCCGAGGAGCGCGTCCAGGCGCCGGATTCCCGCGCGGACCAGCAGCGCGAGCCACGGTGCTGCGGGGCACGCGGCCTGGCAGGCGCCGAGGTCGCCGCGCAGGAGGAGAGGGGTCTGCGCCACCAGCCGCAAGCGCTCCGCGTCCCGTGGCCGCACGTCGAGCGACGGCGCCTCGAGGCGCGAGGCGCCGAGCACGACGCGCACGTCGAAGCCGCCGTCGTCCTCGGACCCCAGGCGTCGGAGCGCGTCCCGCAGCGCGACGTCGAGGTACGGACCCAGGCGTGACGCGTCGCCGACCGTGGTGATGCTCGCACTGAACGTCGCCCCCGGCGCGAGGTCGTGCGTCGCCGGCACGCCGGCGAGCCAGTACGGTCGCACCTCGCGGTCGCCCGCTTCCGGCTGCGCCCCGAACGTGCGGGCGTAATCGCAGGCCCCCGTCTCGGTGCAGCCGTCGCAACTGGGAGCTCGCGTGATGCAGCGTAGCTCGCGCAGGTGCTCGCCGGCGAGGCCTCGGACGACCGCGCACACCGGGTCCTTCATGCGTAGCGCGCGCGTGCAGCGGGCCGTCACGGAGACGCGCGCCAGGCGCAGTTGCGCGACGCGCTCGAGGAAGCGGGAGAGGGGCTCGAAAAGGGGGGAGGGGGGGAGCATGTGGGGTGACCGATTCGATCAGGGGGTATTCGGCGCGGGTCGAGGGGGCACCGCGGGCAGGGCGCTGACGACCTCCGTGAGCTCGGCGATGATCGCATCGCTCTTCGTGCGCAGCAGGTCGTCCGCGTCGCCAGCGCCGACTTTCGAAGCAAAGGACTTGGCCGTCCACCCGTGATTGAAGCCGTTCCGGATGCCGGAGATGTCCTCCTGCACCTTGCGGAGGCGCGCTACCAGCGGGGCCAGCGCGCGGAACCAGGGCACCAGCCGAGCGACGGACTTCAGGAGCCCTTCATCGAACTTCCAGTCGTTCTCCTCGTTTGCCACCATGGCCTTGAACACGTCGGCGTGATGTCGACTGTCACGGCCACGGCTCTTGGTCACGTCGCGGTCGTACTTGGTGCCTTGCAGTCCAAGCATGCCAATTGAGCCGATGAGCTCGCTCAGCACGGTGAAGGCCTGCATGTGCAACCCGTGACCGGACAGCTGTCGTGCCGCGGCCAGCTGCAGCTCGAGGTAAGAGGTGCCGTGGCGGTTGCCCGCGGGGGGCTCGGTCACGAGCGCGACGTACTTGTCGCGAACCATGTCGAGCAGCTGGCGCTCGGCATCGGTGACCCCGGCGGCGTGGCTCTGCCGCTCGACGACGTCCAGCGCTTCCTGCGTCGCGGACGCGAAGCTCTGCACGTCGACGTTCTTCAGGACGCTGGTGAGCTTTCGGAATGCCTCCGCCAGCGCCGGGTCCGTCAGCCGTGCGAAGGAGCTGCCGGCGGGCGCCGTGCTTGCCAGGTCGGCGAGCTTCGACGCATCGGCCCCGTCCACCAGCCGACCGACGGCGTCGGCCCACTCCTGGATGACGTAGAAGTCACGCATGTCGACGATCGCGCCATCGCAGTCGTGCGCCCCGTAGAGCACGTGGTCGAGAACGACACCTCGCGTTCGCTGCAGGTAGCCGAGCGCCGCCGAGAGCACGATCGGCACGGCGCGGAACCCGTGCGTCATGTCGATCACGAGGCGGTCGCCGTGCGAGACCTCCCGCGCGAGCGCCTCGAACCACCTCCACTGCTGCGTGAGATCGTCGACGGCCGACGAGATGTGTCGCAGCTTGACCTTCGCCGGATCGATGACCTCGCCCAGCTCCTCGGCGACGGCGTCGCCGTACTTCTCGCGCGACTCGTGCGTGACGAGCACGATGACCTCGTCGAACGCAGGTTCACCCAGCAGCTCCACGATCGCGCGCTGGACGAAGCGCGTCTTCTGCGCGACGCGCTCGCTGCCGTCGCGCTTCGCGGGCCAGTGGTAGTCGCACGGCACGTAGGTACCGATGCCCAGAGAGCTGATGAGGATCCTTCGCACGGTGAGTCCCTCCTGGTGGCCGCGCACGGCGAGCTCGCGACGGCAGCCTGATCGCACGAGGACGGCGTTTGCCCGGGCGTCGCACGAGCGCGACTCGGTGGGGCATGTCCAAACGGGCGGCAATGCAGCGCTAGCGCGCCAGCTCGACCTTCGTCGGCTTGCCTCCCTCGACCTCGACCTCCACCACCACGCCGTCCTCGCCGGCCGCCCGCAGCGCGCCCTCGACGCCGTCGCCGAGCTTCAGCACGTGGTGCTTGAACGTCTTCTTCTCGCCCTCGAACCGGACCTCGAAGCGCTTGGCGTCCTTGGGCACGAACCACGCTCGCATCGTGCGCCGCTCGGCCGTCGCCGTCGTGGGAGGCTCGACCTTCGTGGGAGCGGCCGGTGCAGGGGCGGCCGGCGTCGCGAGGACGGGCTCGAACCAGCGCCGAAGCGTGGCCCGTGTGCCCTCGGACTCGCTCGCGCCCTTCGCGAGCCAGTCCCTCCACACCGACTTGTTCGCGCCGAACACGCGCTCGACCGCGCGCCGCGCGGCCGCCGCTTCGTCGGGACTGGCCGCGCGTTCGAGCGCGCGCAGGAGCTGTTCGGCGACCGCCGTCACCGTGTTCGGTTGCACGGGGGGCGGCGCGAGGGCATCGAGGTCCCGCCGTACGGGCGACACGAACCGCTCGATCCGGGCGCGACCGTAGCCCGAGCTGGTCTTCGCCCCGACGCCGCGCCGGTCGAGCGCGGCGCGAACGAGCGCCTCCGCGGCGTCGAGCGCCTGCGGCGGGCCGGTCATCGCCAGGAGATACTTGCCCCAGCTCGTGAGGTATCCCACGGGCGTCGGCTCGTCCCAGTCCGCCGGGGGCGCCTTGCCCTCGTAGTACTCCTTGTGGTGCACCGTCATGGTGTCGGGCCCGAGCGGAAGGTGGTCGCCCTCCGGGGTCCACCACGCGTCGTGGAACACGACGGCGCCCGCTCCGTCGACGTCGCCGAACACGAGGTGGTGGAACCGGGCCGCCTTCTCGCCCGGCTTCGCGGGCTTCGCCCAGTCACCGCCGCGCGCGTGCGCCTCGTGCGACGCCACGCCCTTGAGCGACGACCCGGGGATGCAGGGCACGCCCCACGGCCGCAGAAGCTGGAGGTTCGTCTCGCGCACCGAGGCGGCGCCGATGCCGACGACGGCTCGCCCGACGAGCTCGAGCGTGAACAGCCTCGTTTCGCCGTCCTCGAACGCACCGGCGAGCTCGATCAGGGACCGCTTGCGGCGGTCGTACGCACGCGAGTAGCCCTCCGGCACGCGTACCTTGTCCAGCGTCACGAGGTGGTGCTGCCCGATCGCCTCGAGCTTGAGATCCCACGGGTAGCGGTCGAGCCAGAGCGCGAGGTTCGTCGTCGCGTCCGGTGCGAGGAGATCGTGGGACAGGACGTCGCGGCGGGCCATCAATCGGCTCCCTGGTCGGCGTCGGCCGGGTCGATCGCGAGCACGCCCTGCACGAGGCGTCGGTACCACGCCGCGCACGCCATCGCCTCGTCGGTCAGCGCGAGATACTCGCCGAGGTCAGCCTTGCGGGCGCGCTCGAGCAGCGTCTTCGAGTCCGTGATGGACGCGTTCACGCGCTGGAGCTGCTTCGCGAGGTGATCGAGGAGCAGCTTCGCGTTGGGCTCGTCCCTGGATTGTGCGAAGTGCAGCGTCTGGCAGAGGCCGGCCGTCTGCAGCAGCGACGGTAGCTTGTAGACCATCGTCGCGTACTTCTTCTTCTCTCCGTCGGCCTTCTTGGAGTACGAGTCGACGTGCTCGAAGGCGAGCGCGGCGCGGTCCTGGTCTCGCGAGGCCATCAGAGCACCTCCACGCGGCAGAGGCCGCGCCCGACCGTCGCCTTGCCACCGAGCTGGATGGGCCCCTTCGCGAGCTTGCGAACGTGATCCAGGAGAGCCTTCGGCGCGAAGTCCCGCAGGACCGGCGTCGCGAGCAGTGACCCGGCGAGGATCGTCTCGGCGGGCAGCGCCTCCTCCGTCCAGAGCGCGCCTTTCGCGACCGTGTGCGTGTCGGGATCGATCCGGTTCCGGGCCGTGACCTCCATGCCCGTGCGCACCAGGACGCGCATCGCGTCGTCGCCGACGACGCATAGCCGGTCGCGGAGGTGCTGGATCTCGTCCTTGGCCGCCCCGCCGAAGATCGCCTTGCCCAGCGCCTCGGCGAACGCGCCGACCTCCTTCGACGGCTGAACCTCGAAGTCGAAATCCTCCAGGACGACCTTCTCGACGTTTCCGACCTTGACCTTCAGCCGGTCGCTGGCGACCAGAGCGCCCTTCTCCGACGTCGGTGCGGTGGGGAGAGGCCAGTCGAGCTTCGCCTCGGCGAGGTCGCGCCGAAGCCTGCGGAGCAGGTGAGGGGACGTCACCCACGCGAACGTGCCGCGCACGCTGCGCATGGGGAGCGCGAGGAGGTGTGCGTCGGCGAACTGGACGCTGCCGGCGTGGTCGCTCGCGTTGGCCGTCTCGGGGCCGAAGGCCGCGAGGTGCTCCGGGAGCGCCTCGGGCCGATCCGTGCCGCCCTCCGGCCGCGGCTTGTAGCCGCCCGCTTGCGCCCGGAGGACGCCCTTCAGCGTCGATCCGGGGATGAGAGGAGTTCCGGTCGACCGCTCGCGGGCGATGGGGAGGTCGATACCGGAGATGGCTTGTCCCGTCCCGCAGTGGATCGGGGACAGTGCGTGAACGAGCACCAGGTTCGTCGTCATACGATGAGCTCCTCCGGGATCAGCGATTCCTCAGCCGTTGCAGGTACATGTCGATGGGATCGGGGAACGTCGTGCCATCGACCACGAGCGGCGTGATCCGGCTGGCCTCGCTCGCGTCGACCTCGCCGCGGACGACCGCCTCGACTTTCTTGCGCACGACCAGCGCCCAGCGCGGTGGACTGGGGTGCTCGAGCCGCAGCGCGAGCGGGCGGACGCCCGACGCATCCGCGTGGGGCCGGAGCACCAGCGGCGAGGCGAGGCGGCCGTAGGGCTTGACCGTCCCCCCCGCTCTGACGTCCGCCGGGCCGGGCACGAGCGTCGAATCCGGCGGCTCGCGCTCCCCGGGCTCGGTCTTGAAGTGAAAGATGATCGGTGCGCCGAAGGCGGAGCGCGGGAATGCGTCGACGCGCGCCTCGGGGATCGGCTGGCCGTGCTTGCCCGTCTCCATCCGGTGGATGTGCCGGATCGCGCTCGGCTCCGGCCAGAACGACCGGCCCGGTCGCGGGCGGTTCTCCCTGCGGCCGATCGCGCCTTGACGGACCTCCTGCAGGAGGCCGAGGAGCACCTCCTGGGCCTCCTTGCCGTTCGGACGCGGCCGTCCTTCGACGATCGCATCGTCCGGGCTGGCAGGCAAAACCGCCCACGCGGCGTGGCGTCGTGCCGCCGGCGCCGGCCACCCGTCGCGGATGCTGCGCAGCTCGAATCCGTCGGCGCGATCGAGCGCGACCGCGCCGAACCCGCGACGCGTCCGGCCGCCGAGCCCACCGAAGTGCAGCCAGGCCCAGATCGCGCGTTCGAGCTCGGAGCGCACCGTGGGACGGGCGCGGTACTCGCGCTCGAGGCGGTCGAGCAGCTCGGCGAGCCTCTTCCCGCGCCCCTCGTTCGAGCGCGGCAGCGCGTCGAGCGGACGCACGAGGTCGAGGTCGATCGTGAACTTGCCGTCGCCGTAGCTCCACAGGACGTCGTGCGTCTTCGCCGCGTCCGTTCCGCGCAGCGGGAACGCGCCGTAGGCGAGGGCGCGCAGGCTGTCGTCGGCCAGCTTGAAGGCGTCGCCCTGTCGGAACACCTCCTTTCGCGCGGGCTCGCGCGGCTGACTCGAGACGGCGACGCCGAAGGCGCTCGCGATGGGGGGCCCGCCGTGGACACCGCCGAACAGCGCGGCCTCCAGCAGCCGGAGCTCCGCGAGCTGGAGGTCGGCGTGGGTCGCGCGCCACCAGAAGCGAAGCTGGCCGCGGATCGACGGCGGCCGCACGCGGGTGATTCGGTCGAACTTCTTCGGCTGCTCGCCGCCGCCGAACACCCAGGTCAAGAAGCGACACTGCAGCGTGATGCGGTCTGCGCCGGCTCGCGGCAGCTCGAGGCCGTCCAGCTTCGTCCAGGTCCTCATGGCTCGCTCCCCGTTCCGATCGCCGCGAGGCCGAACCCCTCGTCGCGCAAGTCGTCGTCGTCCCCGATGTTCCGCATCCAGACCTCGTCGAGCCAGCGACGCCGGTCTTCGGCGCTTCCTGACAGCCGCACCCAGTAGACCGACCCGGCGGGGGCGAGGCGGCGTGTTCGCTTCGGCTCGCCTCCGCGGGGCTTCGTCAGGTCCCAGCCGCTGATCGTCAGGGGGCGGTCGACCCGCGCCGCGAGGACCGCGCGCTGCCCCTCGACGTCCAGGGAGCGCGGACCGGCGCTCGTCGCGACGTACGCCGGCGTGAGCAGGACGACCCGCACGACCGACGTCGCGCCCGCGAGGGCGTGGTCGACGAGCCAGGCGGGGAGCGCGGGCAAGCGCGCGTCCGAGGTCGTCCACCGCGCGAGTCGACGCTCGCCGCCCATCGGGCGGGCGCCGTCGCGCGGCGCCTCGAGGCCGGGCGTCCCGGGCTCGATGTCGATGTCGACGTGGAGCGTGACCACGGCGTGGCCGTCGCGACCTCCGCCTCGCGCCGCGGGCGGCCGCGGCAGGAAGTACGGTGCGGTCGATCGCAGGCCCTCGGTGGCGAAGAGCATCCGGTCCTCGGCCGTTCCCGTGGCGCCGATGGCGACGTGCACGCGCTCCTCCCGGTCCAGGTCGTCGATCGCGTCCGCGAGCAGCGCGTGCGTCGCGTCCGCTCCGAGCGCCCGCGGCGAGCGCAGCCAGGTCTCGAAGGCGTCCCAGCCCCAGAACGCAGGGACCTTCGAGGCTGGTTTGGCCGGGGGCGTGTTGCCGTCGAGGAAGCCGACGAGGTGCCGACCTTCCCCGATGGACGAGGTCACGGTCCCCGGGGCCGCGCGCGTCGGGCCGAGCGCGCGGATGGAGTACCGCTGCAGGCGCGTCGCTTCGTCGACGGACGCGAAGAGGACCGCATCCGCGGGCGCGGGCGCGTACCAGCGTCCCTCGCCGCGGAGGAGGGGACCGCGCGTCGCGACACGGGTCCGGAGCGCCCCCACCAAGGCGTCGTCGAAGATGCCGCCGGCCTGGCGCCCGATCGCGGTGCGGGCGACGCCCGCGAGAACCGACGGCATCGGAAACCGCATCGTGCGGCTCTCGCTGCGGCGGTCGTTCGGGCGCCCGTCCCGGAAGACGAGCGGGTCGATGGCCTCGATCGCGTACATCGTCACGGCGTCACCTCCTCGGCCCGGAGCGCCTTCGCTGTGCCGAGCTGGCCCTCGGCCTGGTCGATGGCGCTCGCGATGAGCTGCGCCACGTAGAGCGCCCGACCGAGCCGGTCCGGTGCGTCGAACGAAAGGTGGTCGCGCAGGATGGCCGTCGCGTCGCCGGCGATCGCTCCGCCGCCCGCGGCCTGCTTGCGCGCGAGGATGCGCTCCGCTTCCGCGGCTCGCACCCGGCCGAGGAGCGCCGCCGTGCGTCGCTGCTCGGGCGTCTCGCCCGTCGCGCCGTGCGGAGCCGCGGTCCGCACGGACAGGTCCATCAGCTCGTACTGAGCTTTGGCGGACACGCTCCCGCGCCGGTGGAGCCCGACCAGCGCGTCCAGCTCGTGCTCGACGGTCCCCCAGGTCCCCGTCACTTCCACCGCCTCGCCGCCTCGCCGCTTCACCCGGATCGCGAGTGCGTTCTTGCCGTCGACCCGCTTGGCGCGCTTCTCCGTGTCGCGCACCATCGCGAGCGCTTCGTCGAGCGGGACCAGGTGGTGCACGATGGCGAGGCCCACCGAGAGCGTCGGGGACTCGCCGGTCTCCGCCAGCTTCCACGGCCGCATCCGCTCCGCGAACGCGCGTGACAGCGTCGTCGCGCACGCGAGCGCGCGGTGGAGAGGGAGCAGGGCGAGCACGTCGTCGCCGCCGGAGTAGACGAGCGCGCCCTCGTGGTCGGCGACGACCCCGCGGGCCGACGACGCGAAGGCCTCGAGCTCCGCGGAGAGGCGGCGGTGCTCCTCGAACGACGCCGCGGCGCCGATCACCGCGCCCATGCGGTCGCCGTCGGCGAGCAGCAGCGCGTAGTAGGGATTCGGATCGCCCAGGGGTTTCACGGTGCGCAGGAACCTGGCCAGGGCCTTGCGAGCCGCTTCGACCCGCTCGCGCGGAGGCTCGCCCTCGAGCTCCTCGAGCTCCTCGACGAGCCGCCCCTCGTAGAACACCGCGCCGTCGACGCGACCGGTGATCGGATCGGCGCCGTGCGCCGGCACGGTGTCGAGATCGGCGACGAGGTCGCGGTGCACCGCGTCGAGGTCGGCGGCGAAGCTCGCCCACGCCTGGGCGGCCCCGAGCCGGGCCAACCCGGCGCGAAACGGCGCCGACGCGACGTGCGACGTGCTGAAGATGCGCTCGGGCCGCGCCTCGGACGCCGTGGCGGGCTCGGTGCTGCCGAAGCGCTTGAGCAGACCGACACCGCAGAGGCGCTCCGATCCGTGCACGCCGAAGGACCTGCGCAGCCGTTCTCCACCCCGTGCCCGCTCTCGGTCGGGTGGAGGGAAGAGCCGTTCGTCGAGCACGGACTCTCGCACGCCGTCGAGGCTCGACTTCGGGACGCCGTCGCGCGCCCACGACGGCTGCTTCCAGCGCTTCGTGTTCTTCGCGGCGCCGAGGGCGCCTTCCGCCGCGTCCAGCGCTGCCCGGTAGCCCGCCGTCGACTCCTCGGCCGCCGCCCAGACGACCTCGATGAGCCCGTCCACCTGGGCGCAGGCGACGCCTTCGTGGAACAGCTCCGCCCTGCGCGCGTCGCCGTGTCCGACCCGCGCGAACGCCCGATCGCGCACCTCGACCAGACGCTCGCGCACCGCGCGCTCCGCCGCGGCCGCGAGCCGTGCAGGGTCGCCGGCGATGCGCGCCACCACCTTGTTCGCGACGGCCCGGCTCCGGTCGCTGACGTCGGCCCCCGGGAAGACGAGCACCTCGGCGCTGGCACGCCCCTCGGCGGCCACCACGGCTGCCGCGGCGGCCCGAGCGAGCTCGCTCAGCAGCCAGGAGCCGAACCAGAGGTCGCGGCACTTGCGCGCCGTCTCGATGAACTCTTGCACGGGGCCGATGGAGAGGATGAGGACGTGCATGCGAGACCTCGACGGTTCGGATGGGGAGATCTGACGGGTGTCGGCGCTGCGTGACCCTGGTTCACCGGCGTGGGGCACGTCGCGCCGCTGCCCCGGCGGAGCGGTCTCCTCCGGGCCACTCGCGCGCGAGGCCCGCCGTCGCGCGCGGTGTCGCGCAGGGAGGGCCCTCCACGCATGCGCGGAGGGCGTGGCGCGCCCGTCGACCGCCGATGGCTGCCGGAAGTCCGCGCGCCAACCCCAAAAGGCAAAAGGTACGCATCACTCTCCCGGCTGCGGCCGGAGCGTCGGTGCTGTTTCCGAGAAGCCTGGACGTGGAGGGAACACGGTTCAGGTGCCCGACGCAAGCCCTGGATGACGGGGACGCGCTCCGCCGCGTGATGCGCGATGCGATCCGCCGCTCCGACGGGAGGCGACGGGTCCTGGGAGGCGTGAAGTGTGGTGCCGTCCGGAATCGCGCGGCCGGTCTCAATCCCCTCATCGGGGCCGCCCCTCCCGGGAGGTACGCGACCGACGGGTCGCTGGACTACGAGGCGACGGTCTCAATCCCCTCATCGGGGCCGCCCCTCCCGGGAGATCCTCACGAGCCTGCGCGGCGCGGGGCGTGCCCGCTCGTCTCAATCCCCTCATCGGGGCCGCCCCTCCCGGGAGGAAACTGGTGCTCGATTACCATCTTGTGAGCGAAGCGGAGTCTCAATCCCCTCATCGGGGCCGCCCCTCCCGGGAGCGCCGCGGAGAAAGAGCTCTCACTACGCGCATCCGCGCGTCTCAATCCCCTCATCGGGGCCGCCCCTCCCGGGAGCATTCGCTTGCCCTGCAGGTGCTCAAGCAAGACCAGCAGTCTCAATCCCCTCATCGGGGCCGCCCCTCCCGGGAGTGGGTGACTTCTTCGAGAAGAACTCGGTCGAGTACCAGTGGTCTCAATCCCCTCATCGGGGCCGCCCCTCCCGGGAGGTAATTGCAGATTGCGATTGCGACGAGTGCGACGCAAGTCTCAATCCCCTCATCGGGGCCGCCCCTCCCGGGAGTGGTACCGATCCTAGGGTTGCTTCGGCTCCGCCCCGGTCGTCTCAATCCCCTCATCGGGGCCGCCCCTCCCGGGAGACGACTTCCACTGCGGGGCGCGTGTGCGCCCGGTGGACGTCTCAATCCCCTCATCGGGGCCGCCCCTCCCGGGAGCCGACACGCGGGTTCTCGCCGACGGTGAGGGCGCTCAGTCTCAATCCCCTCATCGGGGCCGCCCCTCCCGGGAGGGCCATCGAGGTGCTGTACTGCACCAGGGAGGCCGAGGCGTCTCAATCCCCTCATCGGGGCCGCCCCTCCCGGGAGATGCTCGGCGCGGAGCCGGTCGTCAACCGGACGCTCATGTCTCAATCCCCTCATCGGGGCCGCCCCTCCCGGGAGGCGACGTTCTGAACTTCGATCTCCGCGCCGCAAAGGAGTCTCAATCCCCTCATCGGGGCCGCCCCTCCCGGGAGTAGCGGCTTGTGAGAATGTCGGCGCGGCAATCGAGCGCGGTCTCAATCCCCTCATCGGGGCCGCCCCTCCCGGGAGTAAACATGAGCGATGCCATTACGATCCTCATCGCCCGGTCTCAATCCCCTCATCGGGGCCGCCCCTCCCGGGAGGTGCCTCTACCGAATGGGGCTCGGGCTCGCGACGCCGGTCTCAATCCCCTCATCGGGGCCGCCCCTCCCGGGAGCACCTTCCTACGGGTGTTCAAGGTTTTGCCTGCAACGTCTCAATCCCCTCATCGGGGCCGCCCCTCCCGGGAGGTCGACGATCTCTGCGCCGCCGATGCGAGCGGCGATAAGTCTCAATCCCCTCATCGGGGCCGCCCCTCCCGGGAGCCAGACCATCGAGGTCGTGCTGAAGGACGGCACGGTCGAGTCTCAATCCCCTCATCGGGGCCGCCCCTCCCGGGAGTTTCTCGCAACGCAGTCCGCTTCGTTCGCCGTCGCATGTCTCAATCCCCTCATCGGGGCCGCCCCTCCCGGGAGGCACCTCCTCACCCGTCACGCCGCCTACGCCGCGGAGTCTCAATCCCCTCATCGGGGCCGCCCCTCCCGGGAGGATCTCGACCTGCACGAGATGCAGGCGCTCGTTCGGGACGTCTCAATCCCCTCATCGGGGCCGCCCCTCCCGGGAGTGGCGCGGCGGCTTCACCGACTACGTCGCGGGTGTCGTCGTCTCAATCCCCTCATCGGGGCCGCCCCTCCCGGGAGATTACGCAAAGATCGACATCTACGTCGGCGGCGTGTAGTCTCAATCCCCTCATCGGGGCCGCCCCTCCCGGGAGCAACCTAGAGGGTGTGATCAAGCGGCTCAACCGGCATGTCTCAATCCCCTCATCGGGGCCGCCCCTCCCGGGAGCCACGGAGATCCCGAACCTCGTCCAGAAGCCCGTCCGGTCTCAATCCCCTCATCGGGGCCGCCCCTCCCGGGAGCTACCCCGACCACGCGACCGCGTGCGCGGACTCGGGCGTCTCAATCCCCTCATCGGGGCCGCCCCTCCCGGGAGACAAGATGATCGAGATCGGGGGGTACGTCTTCGGATTCAGGTCTCAATCCCCTCATCGGGGCCGCCCCTCCCGGGAGTCGACGTGATGAAGCTGGGGGAAGCGCACGCCGCGTGGTCTCAATCCCCTCATCGGGGCCGCCCCTCCCGGGAGGTGGGCATCTTCAGCAACGTCGGTCGCGGCGGATTCCCGGTCTCAATCCCCTCATCGGGGCCGCCCCTCCCGGGAGTAGTCTGCTACCCTTCGCGGTGATTATCATCGCGCTGTCTCAATCCCCTCATCGGGGCCGCCCCTCCCGGGAGACCTCCTCCCACGGCTCCGAGCGCATCGGTTCCGAGTCTCAATCCCCTCATCGGGGCCGCCCCTCCCGGGAGGAGTCTCGTGCATCGGCGCAGAAACGTGCCGAGACGACGTCTCAATCCCCTCATCGGGGCCGCCCCTCCCGGGAGGTACGTGGGGCCCGAGCAGGAGATCATGCCCGACGCGGTCTCAATCCCCTCATCGGGGCCGCCCCTCCCGGGAGTCGACGCCGTAGTCGCACGCTACGCCGGCTACGCCGGGTCTCAATCCCCTCATCGGGGCCGCCCCTCCCGGGAGCTGTCGGACGAGCTATGGCGAGCCGCTCGCGCGCAGGGTCTCAATCCCCTCATCGGGGCCGCCCCTCCCGGGAGACC
>CAIVJW010000368.1 GCA_903906315.1 uncultured delta proteobacterium
CCCGCCGCCGCGGCGCCCGCGCCGACGGCCGCGTCGCCGGCCCCGCGCGACTTCGCCGACTCGCCGGAGGCGTCGAAGCCGAAGCGGGAGGGTCGCTCCGCACAGAACGAGTATTCGGAGCCGCCGCCGGCCAAGGCGCCCGCGCGCGTCGCCGGCGGGGGCGACCCGCTCCTCGACTGGACGCCGCCCTCGCAGCCGCGCCGCCCGCCGCCGCCGCCGATGCGGCAGCGGATGGTTCCCATGCGAAAGGTCTACGATCGAAAGGCCGCGTTCGACCCGGGCAACGGCCTCGCAGTCCAGGGCGCGCCGAAGCTCGCCGCCGCCGAGAGCGCGCTCGGGGCGAGCCCGGACAGCCGCGACCGCACGGCCGAGCTCTACGGCCTCTACGCGACGGCGGGGCGCCTCGGTGAGGCGCAGCAGCTCGCGACGCGCTGGGCCGGCCGCGACGCGCTCGACCCCGACGCGCTCGTCGCGCGTGCGGATCTCGCCGCGCGGCAGGGCGATCGCGATCGCGCCATCCGCGTGCTCTCGGGCCTCGTCGACGTGCGTCCGGCCGATCGCGCCGCGCAGACGCGCCTCGCCTCGCTCTACGACGCGGCCGGCGACGCCGCGCTCGCGTGCGAGCACCGGATCGCCCTCGCCGATCTCGCCCCGGGCGAGCCCAAGCTCGTCGCCGAGGCCGTCGCGTGCAGCCGCGCCCGCGGCCAGGCCGAGCTCGCGAGCCTGATCGAGGGCGACGCGCCCGCGAAGGTGCGCGACGCGGTGGCGCGCCTGCTCGCCTCGACGCCCGCCCCGGCGGCGAACGCGGTGCTCCGCGGCGACGTCCAGATCACGGGCGAGTGGTCGGGAGGCGCCGACCTCGACGTCGCGCTCGTCGACGCGCAAGGCCGGCGCATCTCGTGGCTCGGCGCGAGCGGCAAGGGCGTCACGGTGAGCGCGCGCGACGCCACGAGCCCGCGCGGCGAGGCGATCGGGCTGACGGGCTTGCCGTCCGGCAGCTACGTCCTCGAGATCTCGCGCGCCTCGACCAGCGACGCCCCGGCCGACGCGGTGCGCGGCGAGCTCACGCTGCGCCTCGTCGGCGAGACGCGCCGCGTGCCCTTCGCGCTCTCGGGCCCGCGCGCCGAGCTCGGCACGGTGCGCGTGTTCTTCACGTCGCGCCTCGTCCCCGTCGACGGCCTCGCCGCGCCGGTCTGGTAGCCGGGCACCGCGGACGCGCGCCCGCGACGGCGGCTCGATCCGATCGAGCCGCCTCCGGGCGGGCCCGTTGCGTGGCCCGCGCGCTCGTGAAACGCTGACGAGCGTGCGCGCCTCCCTCCGCTTCACGGTCCCGGTCGCGCTGATCCTCGGCGGCTGCGAGGCCGGAGTCGACGTCGCGCCGGCTCCCGACGTCGCCTCGCGAAGCGCCCCGCTCGCCGCGCGTCCGGACGCCTCGCCGAGCCGCGCCTACGCCGACGGCGCCGCCGGGGTCCGGTTCGCGCACCCGGCCGCGCTGCGCGTGGTGACCGACCACTACGATCCGACCCTGCCCGCCCACAAGTTCAAGCACGCGGTCACGCTGTCCGGCGCCGCGGGCCCGATCCTCCGCGTCGAGGTGTGGACCGACGCCGAGGGCCTCGCGCTCGATGCGTGGTTCGAGAAGCACCTCGCGTTCTCACGCGCGGGCGCGACCGACGTGCGATCGCTGCAGGTCGGCGTCGCCGGCGTGCCGGCGATCCTGGTCGACCAGCCGCACGTGCACGCGCCCGCGCAGCGGATGGTCACGTTCGCGCTGGGCGGGAGCGTCGTTCGCGTGACGTGCCTCGACGCCGAGGACGCCGCGGCCCGCGCCGTGCTCGCCGAGGTGCTCGCCACGTTCGACGCGGAGGGCTCGCGATGAGCGCCCGGTCCCTGGTCACCGCGCTCGCCGCGGCCGTCCTCGTGGTCCTCGCGGCCCGGCCCGCCGCCGCCATCTACCAGTGCGGTCCCGACAAGGACGACTGCCAGTGCGGCACGAACAACCCGTACCCGTGCTGCGACAACGGCGGCAATTGCACCTGGTGGGCGTGGGAAGGCGCGTGCTGCGGCTGGGCGATCGGCGTGCCCGGCTGGGGCAACGCCAACCAGTGGGTCGGCAACGCGAGCGTGAACCCCGACTTCACCGTGCTCGGCGCGCCGGTCGCGAGCAGCATCGCGTGCCGCGCCTCGGGCGACTACGGCCACGTCGCGTGGGTCACGGCCGTCAACGGCGGGCAGATCTCGGTCACCGAGCAAAACTGCTGGGGTGGCTGGGGCAGCCGGGCGTGGGACTACCAGGCGAGCTTCTTCGACGGCGGTTTCATCGTGCCCAAGGCCGCGTGCGAGTGCTCGGGCGGTCAGACGCAGTCGGAGGGCTGCGGCCGCTGCGGCACGCGGACGCGCGGCTGCGACGGCTGCGCGTGGGGCGGCTTCGGCGCGTGCGAGGGCGAGGGGCCCTGCGACCCGGGCCAGTCGGATCAGCAGGCGTGCGGCGACTGCGGATCGCACGGGCGTGCGTGCAAACCGAACTGCGACTGGGAAGCCTTCGGCGCGTGCGCCGGGCCCGACCCCGGCGACGGCAAGGTCGCGTGCGAGACCGACCAGAAGGGCGTGTGCTCGCGGGGCACGCAGAGGTGCGTCGACGGCACCGTGCAGTGCCAGGCGACCGCGAGCCCGACGCCCGAGGAGTGCGACGAGATCGACAACGACTGCAATGGCCTCGTCGACGACGGCGTGTGCGACAGGCCGGCGTGGGACGCCGGCGCGCGGCCGGACGCGGGGTCGATCTGGGACGAGGACGCGGGGTCGGCGCCTCCGGGCGAGGGCGCGGGCGGGGCGATGGCCTCGGCGGTCGATGGGAACGGCGCGGTGGTCGGCGGCTGCGCGTGCGCCGCGGCGGGCGCGCGCGCGGGCGCGTCGTGGGGCGACGGCCTGGGCGTGCTCGGGCTCGCCTTCGGGCTCGCTGCGCGGCGCCTTCGCCGCCCGGCCCGCCGGCGCGCGTAGCCTCGCGCTCTCGCCGGCTGCCCCTCGACGCCCGGGGCGATCTGCGGCATTCCTCGGCGTCCCATGAGCAGCCACGACCACGCAGACGACCACGGCGAGGCGCACGCCGTCGACCTCGAGCCCGTTCAGACGCTCTCCCCCGGTGAGGCCCCGACGCCCGCGTGGGTTCCGGCCGTCGGCGTCGCGCTGCTCCTGGCGACCGCCGTCTACGGGCTCGCCACCGGCCGCAACGAGGCCGGCAGCGATCCGGGCGGCGAGGCCGACGCCAAGCCGAGCCCCGCGGCGGTCGCGCCTGCCGCTCCGACGCCGGTTCCGGGCGGCCAGCCCGGGTCCGCCGCGCGAGGGTCGCAGCCGACCGGCGCGCAGCCGCAGCCGACGCCGCTCTCGCCCGATCAGCTCGCGGCCGCGAAGAAGCAGCTCGAGCTGGCCATGAAGCGCGGCCAGATCCCGACCACCGCGGGCGGTCCGCCCGGGTCGGGCCGCGGTCCGATCGCTCCCACGGCGGGGCACTGAGCGATGGTCGAGCCCGCCGTCCTCCGCAAGGTGCTCGTCCTCGGCACGGGGACGATGGGCCAGGGCATCGCCCAGGTGACGGCCCTCGCCGGCTACGTCACGAACCTCTACGACGTCGACGAGGCTCGCGTACAGAAGGCGATCGCGTCGATCGAGCACGCGACCGATCGCCTCGTCCAGAAGGGCAAGATGATGAACGCGGCGCGGGCGGACATGCTCGCGTCGCTCGTCGCGACGGCCGACCTCGAGGCGGCGTGCCAGGACGTGGACCTCGCGATCGAGGTTGTCCCCGAGCAGATGGCGCTCAAGATCGACGTCTTCACGCAGATCAAGCGACACGCCCCGGAGCACGCGATCCTCGCGTCGAACACCTCGAGCCTCTCGATCACCGAGATCGGCACGCGCGTCGTCGCGGCCTCGCGCACGATCGGCCTGCACTTCTTCAACCCGCCCCCGCTGATGGAGCTGCTCGAGGTCGTGCGCGGCCTCGGCACCGACGAGGCGACGCTCGCGACGTGCCTCGAGTTCGCCAAGCGCATCGGCAAGACGCCGATCGTCGTGCGCGACACGCCCGGCTTCGCGACGAGCCGCCTCGGCGTCGCCATCGGGGCGGAGGCCATGCGCATGTTCGAGAGCGGCGTCGCGAGCATTGCCGACATCGATCGGGCGATGGAGCTCGGCTACCGCCACCCGATGGGGCCGCTCAAGCTGTCGGACCTCGTCGGCCTCGACGTGCGCCTCGCGATCCTCGAGCACCTGCACCGCGAGATCGGCGAGCAGTTCCGGCCGCCGATCATCCTGCGGCAGATGGTGCGGGCGGGCCGCCTCGGCAAGAAGAGCGGCGAGGGCTTCTACCGCTGGACCGACGCGGGCCCGCAGCCGATCGACGCCTTGCGCTGAGGGCCGGGACCGCGGCGCGATCGCCGCGCCGTCGAGGGGAGAGGGAGGGACGGCTCTACTTGTTGAGCTTGTCCTTCTTCGCGTTCTCCTCGGCCTCTTTCTCGAGGTCCTTCAGCCGGCGCTCGATGCGCTCCTTCACCGCGCCGTAGTCCTTCTCGTACTTCACCCGTCGGTCGATCTGCTTCTGTCGCTCGATCGCCGAATCGGCGTAGCCCTTCGACTTGGGGTGACCCTCGACGAACCCGGAGTAGCTGCTCCACGCGTCCTTCGCGAGCGGCCACTTAGCGGTGCGCTCGCGCAGCTCGGCGAGCACGAAGAGCACCTTCGCCTCGAGCTCCTCGGGGCCCTTCTTCTTGGCGGCCTTCTGGAGGATCTGCTCCACCTCGTCGTACTTGCCCTGCGCGAGGTGCACGAGCCCGAGGCGGTAGTACGCCAGCATCGCCTCCGGATCGAGGCGGATGGCCTCGCCGTACGACTCCGACGCGCCGGAGTAGTCGGCGGTGCCGTAGGCGCGATCGCCGCGGACGATGGCCTCCAGGTACGGGGTGATCCCCGCCTTGCCGGTCGGATCGCGCCGCACGCCGCCCTTTGCGGGCGCGGCCTTGTCCGGAGCGGCGGCGGCCTTCTCCGCGGGCTTGGCCGCGGGGGCCTTGTCCTGGGCGATCGCCGCGGACGCCGACGCGACGACGACGGCGGTGGCGAGGAGGGCGGCCGAGAGGGTGCGAGCGCGCATGGCTGCGAGCCTAGCGCAAGGCGCGCCGGCGAGGCTACTGCACGCACGTCGCTCACCGCCGCCGTCGAGCCGAGCGCGGCGCGCCGTCCCGGGGCCTCCGTGCTAGGTTCCGGCTCGACGTGCTCGGTGGGAGGGGGTTGCCGATGGACGAGCTCGAGCGGGCCGCTCGGCGCACCTTCGCGCCGCGGCTCCCGGTTGGTGATCGCCGCGATCCCGCGGCGGCGCGCTCCGCGGTCGGCGCGCGCCTTCGCGCGGGCGTCGGCCACAGCGTGCTGCGCGATCCGGTCGCGGCGGGGCGGCAGGCCGCGCAGGGGGCGATCGCCGCGCTTGGCGGCGGCTCCGCGGACTTCGCGCTCGTGTTCGCGACGGAGGGCTACGCGCACGAGGCGCTGCTCGGCGCGATCGCCGACGCGCTCCCCGGCGCCCGCCTGAGCGGCTGCTCGGCCGAGGGCGTCATCGCCGGCGCCCGCTCCCACGAGCGCGAGCACGCGGTCGCGGTGCTCGCCGTGCGCAGCGCGGCCGTCGCGTTCCGCCCGTTCCTCGTCGAGTCCTACGGCCGCGACCCTGCCGCCACGGGCCGCGCGATCGCCGCCGCCTGCGCGGACCCCGCCGTAGGTCCGCTCGCCGCGGTGGTGGTGCTGCCCGACGGGCTGCGCGGCGACGCGGGCGCGCTGCTCGACGCGCTCGAAGGCGCGCTGCCCGGCTCGGTGCCGATCGTCGGCGGGGCGGCGGCGGACGCCTGGCGGTACGAGCGCACGCAGCAGTTCCTCGATCGGCGCGTCGCCAGCGACGCCGTGGCGGGCTTCGCGATCCACGGCGAGGTCGGCGTGCGCATCGGCGTGAGCCACGGCTGCGCGCCCATCGGGCTCGAGCGCGTCATCACGCGCGCCGACCGCGGCTGGGTCGAGGAGATCGACGGACGGCCCGCGTGGCAGGTGTTCCGCGAGTACCTCGACGCGGAGCCGGACCACCTCGACCCCGAGGGCGTCGTGTACCTGGCGCTCGCGTCGACCGTCGAGGGGCCCGCCGGCTCGCGGACGCTGGTCGTCCGCACCCCGAGCGAGCTCGACCCCGAGCGGGGCGCCCTCTTCTTCGCGGGGGGCGGCCTCGACGCGGGCGTGGCGGTGCGGCTCATGCGCCGGGACGCCGCCCTCGTCCGCGAGAGCGCGCGCGCCTGCGCCGAAGATCTCGCCGTCGCGGCCGGTCACGCCGCGCCCTCGCTCGTCCTGCAGTTCGACTGCGCCGGCCGCGGGCGCCTGCTCTTCGGCGAGCGGACCGACGCGACCATCCTCGACCCGCTGCGATCGGCGCTCGGCACCGACGTGCCGTGGATCGGCTTCCAGACGTTCGGCGAGATCGCGCCCGTCGGCGGGCGCGCGCGCTACCACAACTACACCGTCGTTTTCTGCGCCCTCTACGAGCCGCCCCGATGACCGCGCCCGACGAGGCCGAGGGGGAGCTGGCCCGCCTGCGCGCGCAGAACGCCATGCTCGACGATCAGCTCAAGGTGCTCGTCCGCACCGAGCAGCGGCTCTTCGGATCGCAGCGCGCCCTCGACCGCGAGCTCCTGCGGGCGCGCGCGCTCGCCGACCTCGCGCTCGCGTCCTCGCCGCAGGACACGCTCGACGGCGTCGTGCGGCGCGCGATGGCCCTGCTCGCCTCGCTGTTCCGCGTCGACCGCGTCGTCGTCGTCTCGCGCGAAGGGGGCGCCGACGACCTCCTCGTCTGGACGGGGGAGGGCGCGCCGGCGCGGGCCGCGGCGCTGCCGGCGCTGCTCGGCTGGCTCGCCGCGCCGCAGGGGCCGGCGGTGTGGCCGACGAGCGGCGACCCGCCCGAGCGGCTCCGCGCGCTGTTCTCGCTCGTCGAGGGCCTCGGCGAGCACGCCGCGCCGGACCCGTCGGCGAGCCTCGCCGCGCTCGTCGCGCCCGGCGAGAGCGACGCCGTGGGCGTCTTCGCCTGGCGCACCACGCGCATGCGCGCCCTGTTTCTCGCCGAGTCGCTCTCGCCCGCGCACGACCCCTTCCTGCAGCTCGTGGCCGACTACCTTCGTCGCGCCGTCGAGGGCGCGCGCCTCGCCGCCGCGCTCGAGCGCCGCCGCCGCGAGCTCGCCGAGGCCAACGATCGGCTGACGGCGAGCCTCTCCTCGCTCCGTGAGGCGCAGGAGGCGCTCGTGCAGGCGCAGAAGATGGAGGCCGTCGGGCGCCTGGCCGGCGGCGTCGCGCACGACTTCAACAACATGCTCGCGATCATCCTGGGATCGGCCTCGATCGCGCTGCGCCGCGTCGGCCCGGAGGGCGCCCTGCGCGAGGAGCTCGAGACGATCCGCGAGGCCGCCCAGCGCTCCGCGGACCTCACGCGCCAGCTGCTCACGGTCGCGCGCAAGCAGGCGAGCGCGCCGCGGGTGATGGACCTCAACGCCGCCCTCGCCGCGCGCCGCAACTTGATCGTGCGCCTGCTCGGCGACGGCGTCGATCTCGCGTTCGACGTCGCGGAGGTCCTGTTTTCGGTCGAGGTCGACCCGACGCAGCTCGACCAGATCGTCACGAACCTCGCCGTGAACGCGCACGACGCGACGGAGGGGGCGGGGCGCGTCCTCGTGCGCACCGCGAATCGCCGGTTCGAGGACACCGAGGCGATGCGCGCGGCGGGCGCGCGGCCGGGCGACTACGCCGAGCTCGCCTTCTCCGACGACGGTTGCGGCATGGACGCGCCGACGCTCGCGCGCGCGTTCGACCCGTTCTTCACGACGAAGCCCGAGGGCAAGGGCACGGGGCTCGGCCTCGCGACCGTCTACGGCATCGTGAAGCAGGGCGGCGGCTTCCTCGAGGTCGAGAGCGCGCCGGGGGCTGGGACGACGTTCCACGTGTACCTGCCGCGCGCCGGCGCGCCGCGCGCCTGAGGGGCCCCGGCGTCGCGCCAGCCCGCCCGTGGGCGGCATCCCGCGCGTCGCGCGCGGCGCCCGGGACGACCGAGACCTCGCCGAAGAGCCTCTCGGGCCCCGGGAAGCCGGCCCAGGGTCAGCCAGCCGCCGCGGGGCGCCGCGAGCGCCGGTGCGGCCATGTCTTCGACGTCATGGATCGGCAGGCCGAGGAACCGGTACGCCTCCCGACGACGTATCGTGTCACGCCCAATCGGGCTTCTCGCAACGACGAACCCTGCCTGATCGGCGGTCCACCGCGTCGCCGCTCCTCTCGTCGTTGCTCGGGCTCCGCGCCGCCGGGCAGTCGTCGTCCGACGCGCACCGGGGCGGCCGCATGGCGGCGGCTGCGCGGGGGGCGGGCGGGTCAGGGCGTACGGGCGTACTGCCGCTCGAGCTCCTGCCAGAAGGCGTACTGCGCGGCCGGGTCGAGCTCTTCCCGCGCCGCATTCGCCTCACCGCTCGCGAGACCGGGCGCGGCCACGTCGCTCGGCCCGGCGCCCGCGCTGCCGCCCTCGACCACCTGCTGTCCGACCTGGGACAGGCAGGTCCCGATCACGCTCTTGATCTGCTTCAGCGTGCGCCAGGCGAAGAGCTCCTGGGCCCCGATGGTGTGCAGCACCGCGCGCACGTCCGCCGGCGGCAAGAAGCAGATCGAGCGATCGGGTTGCGTGTAGCAGGCCGGGTGAGCGTCGAAGGCCGCGGTCATCAGCGCGTCGCAGCGGTCGAGCGCGTGCGCGGGCGTCGCGTAGGCCACGAGCGATTCCTGCAGGCAGATCATGGTCGCCGTCATCCAGGCGTGGCCCTTGGGCGAGAACGATGCGTTCTTGAAGGCCGTGCAGTAGCGCTCGCCGTAGCCGAGCGCGTAGCCGTCCTCGCCGCAGGGGCGGTTCGACTCCACGCAGGCCGAGTAGAACGCGCAGTTCTCGGCCACCGGCGCCGCGCACGAGGCGGGCGTGGGGTAGATGGCGATCGTGGCGGTGCAGCTCTGGTCGAGCTCCTCGTAGCGGAGGCAACCGGCTCCGTCGCCGCCGCACGCGCCGGCCACCTCGCCCTCGGGCAGCTGCGCGAGGCAGGCCGCGGCCGCGTCCTCGGCCGCGCCCTGGTCGCAGTAGTCGCGGTTGATCTGCTCGCGGCAGAGCGTCCGCGCGGGCTCCGTCGTGGGGACGATCCGGACGCGCGTGGGGGACGCCAGCGGCGCCGACGCCCGGTCGAACGTCTCACCGGGGCCCTCCGTGATCGGAGCGCCCGGGGCGCACGCCGCGAGGCCGAGACACGCGAACACCATCGACACCGTGCGACCGCGCGAGGACATGAGCGAGCCTCTCATCTACCGCCGTGCAGGCCACGTTGCGGATGGCGGCACGTGTAGGGCATCGTGGGCGCACGTGCAACCATGGCGTGAGCGCGCCTCCATCGGATTGCACCGGCGCTCGCCGACGAACGGGACGACGCCGCGTTCGTCGGCGCGCGCCGCGGCCCTACCGCGCGGCGCCGAGGTCGACGTAGGCGCGGTCGGCCTGGATCACGAACGGCCGCTCGTCGAAGGTGATCCCGCCGCGGCCGTCGTGGTCGACGACCTCGAGCTTGCCCATGCCGAAGCCCATCGGGCCGCGCGCGAAGTAGTGCGCGGTGAGCGCGTACGGGCCCGCGCGGTGCGCCTTGTCCGCGCGGATGGTGAAGCACTCCGGGCCGTAGCCGGTGGTCACGTCGGCGTAGAGCTCACCGCCGCTCGGGAGAAAGGGCGCGCTGTAGAATGCGTGGCCGCCCTGCGCGTCGCGGATGTGGAAGTCGACGTCGTTCGAGTCCGTCTCCCAGATCAGCACGAAGCGCAGCGAGGGCTCGTCCTCGACCTTGCCGCCGGCCTCGCGGACGCGGGCAAGGAGCTCGGCCTTGCGCGCGGGATCGGCCTTGATCCAGGCCGCGGCGACGAGGCCGAGGTCCTCGCGCAGGATCCGATCGACGCCGCGGAAGCGGCCGGGCGGATAGGCCTGCTTCACGCCGGCGAGCGCGGTCTCGAACGCCTCGGCGTGCGAGCCGCGGCGCAGCAGCGCGAACGCGAGCAGCCGATGGCTCGCGGGGTGGTCGGGGCGATCGGCGCGCGCCTTCGTGAAGGTGTCGATCGCGAGGTCGAGGCCGCTCTCGGGGCCGAGGCGCTCGAGGCGCTGGCCGGCGAAGCGGCGCTGATCGGCGCGCGACGGGAAGAGGTCGATGATCGACCCGTAGGCGCGCGCCGCCGTGGCGCGATCGCCGCTCGCCTCGAGGGCCTCGCCGAGCGCGACGATCGCCATCACCTCGCCGGGCTCGTCGCGGCGCCACGCGCGGGCGGCCTCGAGGGCCGCGGGCACGGCGCGATCGGCGAGCAGGCTCATCACCGACTTGAAGCGGCCGGCGTACGGGTCGGTCTTCGGGGGTGCGTCGACGACCGGGGGCGTGGGGGCGGCGATCGGCCGGATCGCGGCGAGGCCGGGCTGGCCCACGGCGACGCTCGGCGTGCCGGCGAGGCCGCCGTCGCTGGTGAAGGTCACCGGGACCACGACCGTGGCGCTGCCCCCCTCGGGCGGCGCGAACTGCGCGCTCGACACGCGCGAGGCGACGCAGCCGATCACGGTGCCCGACAGGCCACCGCCTCCCGATGGGCTGGCCGAGAGCACCTCGCCGTTCGGGCCGATGCGCGCCGTGATGCGCACCGCGCCCCTCATGGCCGGGTTCTCCTGGAGGCCCTTGTTGAAGCAGCGCCGGAAGCCCGCCGCCATGCCGGCGACGACGGTCGGGGCGTTGCTGATCGACCCGCCGGAGACCGCCGCGCCGCCGATGCTCGCGGTGCCGACGGGCCCCCTCACCGCCAGGGATTTGCCCGCCGGCGAGGGCGATCCGCCGGCGAATCCGCCGATCGCGCCGACCGATCCGCCCCCCATGGCGAGGCCCGCGATCCCGCCGCTCGCGCCGGCGCCGACCCCGGCTCCGGCGACCGCTTCGAGCGATGGCGCCGAGCTCGGCCGCGGCCCGTCGGCCTTGAGCGCGCCGAGCATCTGCACGTCGAGATCGGCGAGCTCCGCGGTGATCGCGGCCGCGCGAGCGTCGGCTACCCGCCCCGTCGCGGCCGCGCCCGCGGGCGCGTCGCTCGCGGAGGCGGCGCCGCGGTCGAGCGAGGCGCCGGCGCTCGCGCCGAAGCGCGGCGCGGCGGCCGCG
>CAIVJW010000369.1 GCA_903906315.1 uncultured delta proteobacterium
ACGAAGGCTCAGGGAAGCAAGCCCCTGGGCCTTCTGCTTTTGCGGTCGAGGCGATCACCTACGAGATGCCGGCGCCTGCGGCCACTTCTCGGCGGATGCCTCGAGGGGCAGATTTCTACGGATCGCGGCGATCGACAACAAGGATCGACACGCGCCCGTGCGGGTCGGCGTTGCGCACGCTCCCAGCGTGGAGCTCGGTGCGGAGTGCTTCGACCGTGGCCCGCGCATCCTCGCGCTCCCCCTGAGCCTGCGCGACACGAGTCTGCGCCGACTCGCGTTCGGACCGCAGCGACGCGACCTCTTCCTGCGCAGACGCGACGTCGGCCCGAAGCGCCGCTTCGGCCGCGCGCGAGGCGTCGCGCTCGAGGGCCACGGAGGTCAGGTCTCGTCTCAGGGCCTCCGCGAGGGAGATCGCCGCGCGAGTCTCGGCGCCCGCCCGTTCGAGGAGCGCCTCCGCCGCGGAGACGGACGCCCGGAGCGCGACGACGAGCTGCTCGTCGGTGCTCGGCGGAGGCGGCACGTTGGACGGGCGCGACCACGGCCGGAACCGAGAGAAATCGTAGTCGGCGGCGCGCTTGCCACGTAGCGTCTCCTGGTAGTCGTCGTGCTGCGCGAAGAGCTCGCAGACATAGACGCGCGTGCCTCGGACCGCGCACGCCAGGCGCTCGGCGGTGTTGCCGGGCTTGTAGACCGCGAGCTCGGTTCCGGAGAAGGCGTGCCGCTTGGCGCCGCGCCAAAGGGGCTCGGCGACGCGAACGAGCAGCATGGTGAGCTGTTCGCGGACGACGCCTTCGCTCCGATCGTACGCGCGCTGCGCCCCCGGAGCGACGAACACCTCGGCGGCCCCTTGCTCGGCCGCGGCCGTGACGATCTGTCCGAAGGCCGACAGCGTGACGAGGTCGCCCTCCTCCTCGAGGAGCGACTCGTAGAGATCGCGCTCGTGGAATTGCAGCCCGGGAATGGCCGCGAAGAAGTCCGCCCGATCCAGCGCGCCCTCCGCCCTGAGGCGCCGCAGCGCCTCGGAGGCGCGGCCGAGGCGCTCGTAGTCGTACTGCAGCGGGACCTGCGGCAGCCGCAGGAGCTGGTCGCTGCGCTCGAAGATGTAGTGGACGGCGAGCAGGTGAACGACCCCGTAGAGGGTCACGTACGGAACGACGGACTTGAAGCCTCCGGTGATGTTCAACACGACCTCCGCGTCGGGAGCGGCCGCGCGCAGCGCGTCGAGCTCGGCGAAGAGCGCCTGCACGCCGCGGCGCCGGAACGCGGTCGCGTCGAGCACCTGCAAGCCCGGCACGCGGCGGAGCCTCGGGGCTACGGCGCGTTTCGCGCGGAGGATCTCGGCGACCACCTCGGCGCACACGCGACCGTCTTCGGTGTCGGTGTGCAGGAAGACGACGTCATCGTCGGCCGTGACGCCGTGGGCGCGAAGCGAGTTCGACTCGGCGCTCACGGCGCGCAGGAGGTCGTCGGGGCGCTGCGGGTCGTCGAGCGAGCGGACGCGCGCCCGGATTCGCTCTCGGAACGCCTCCGCGTCGCCGTCGCCGTGAAACGGGCCGACACCCGTGGCCACCGAGGTGCCCGTCGTGCAGATCAGCAGTCGCATGATTCTCTCTCGCGGCCTGAAGCCCGGATCAATCACCCTCGAGCGCGACCCGGAAGGGCGGCGCCCACACCTGCTGCACGGCTACGCTCCTCCGAGGCATGAGGCAAGCTCGAGCTACCCCGCCGCAGCGCGACGACCTTCCCCGCCGACCGAGCGAATGCCAGCACGGCCGCCGCGATCCCGAAACCTGCGGCTGCCGCGAGCGCAGCCGGACCGCCGAGCCGCGCGTGAAGGACCTCGAACGACCAATGCGGCGACCTGAGTACGACGCGCCAGAGCTTCATGGTGTCTCCTCCGCGGATTGACCTCCGCGCCTCGCTCGACGCGAGGCCGGCCTCGCGTCTGACGGGGACGTCCCGACCGCGGCAACCGACTCCGGGCGACGTCATCGCAATCGTGCTGTCAGTAAATGCGCTGGGCGGCGTCGACCACGGCATGAAGAAGCCCCATGGAATCGCGAGCAGCTCGCCTGTCGCCGCCGCGCGCCGATCGCTGAAGCACGCGCGCCGTCTGGTGAAAGGGCTCGCCCTCGGCGCAGGCGGGGCCGCGGCGCTGTCCGTGATCGAGGACGCCGCGACCGGCCGTGCGACGAAGGACCCGCGCCGAACCGCGGCCCGCGCGGCGAAGGCCGCCGTCGGGACCGCCACCCACGAGGCCGCGGTGCGCGCCGTGGCCGCAGGGATCGAGCGCGCGGCCGGGAAGGCCCTCCTGCGCACGGTCGCCAAGAGCACCGCGAACGCAGCCGCGCGCGGCGTGCTGCGCAGCAACGTCGTCACCCAGGCCGCCGCGCTCCTGGTGGACCAGGCGGTCGACACTGCGCGGCTCGCGTCGGGGAAGATCAACCGCAAGGAGTACGGTCGTCGGACCGCCGGCAACGTCGGCGGCGCGACCGGCGGGCTCGGAGGTGCCGCCGCCGGCGCCGCGATCGGTACGGCGATCTTCCCGGGCGTCGGGACGGTCGTCGGCGGGATCCTCGGCAGCCTGAGCGGCGGCGCGGGCGGGTCCGCGCTCGGGAGGTGGCTTGCCGGCGGGTGATCCGCGGTGGCGACGACGAGGACGACGTCGGAGAGGGCGCCGCGCCGCGCCCTCGGTCGCGACGCGATCCGGAGGAGCGAAGCGGCACGACGCGCGGGGGGACCGCTCGATGAAGCTGCCGTTTGCGGGACGGCGAGGAGCGGAGGTCGCTGGGGCAGCGCGGGGGACGCCGGCGTGAGCGACGGCTTGAACGGGGAGCGCTGACCGATCGGCGCGGGCTGCACGGCGAGCGCCGCCCCCACCGAAGGCCGTGGACAGACCCGCCCGCTTGCACGAGCATGCGCTCCCCCGCGCGTTTCCTGCGACGCCGAGATCACGTCACCAGGAGTCGAACGGATCACCATGCCCGGAATCTTGGACACGTGGAATGGCCGGGACATGGCCAAGGCCGTCGCCTTCCTGCTGGACCAGCGCGCCCGCCTTCCGGCCGGCCGTCCGTGGTCGATCGCGGAGCTCGGCCTCACGGACGCCGACCACGCGAAGCTGCTCGCGTGGGCGACATCCCGGGACCGTGACAACGCCGCGAAGCACGTCGCGAGCCCGTGTCCCATGCCGCTCCCCGCGCCCCGATCGCTCGACGTCCTCCGAGGCGACGAGGGCTACGGGCTCCTGCTGATCGCGCTGTTCTCGGAGGTCGTCGCGCGCCGGGGGACGACCCTCCGGGTGTGGCCTCCCATCGTCGACGAGCTCGGCGATTGCCCGCTTCGGCACGCGCTGTTCACGACCACCGGGGTCGCGACGCAGCCGGTGAAGGACGCCTTCGGTGCCGCGACAGCTCGGTTCGAGCTGCGGAGTCCCGACCTGCTTCAGGTCGGCGAGCACCGGTGGGCGGGGCTGCTTCTCCTCCAGGCGGGCGTCCCGACCGCGGACGCAGTCCAGGTCGGCCGGTGGATCGATCATGCCCAGACGCGCACGTTCCTGATCGACGCGCTGATCGCCGACTCGCAGGCGTTTCAGACCGCGTGGGGCGCCCTCGCCGCGCTGCGCGCCGGGACGGGGACGCGCGACCGCGCGAACAGGGCGATCGGGCGCTGCAGGCTCCTCCGCGCGCCCGCAGACGACTTGATCCGAGGGGCGCTCACGGCTGCCGACGCCGACGCGCCGGCCGCCCCTGCGGCCGAAGGGGACGAGCTCGAGCTCGAGGTCCGGGTCGCCTGGATGCCGGCGAGCCCGCCTGCTGTCGTGATCGAGCCGAGGCTCGCGCCGACCGATGCGTGGGAGAGGCGCGTGGAGCTGCACGTCGACGGGAAGCGGGCGGCCGTCTACCGGCGGAACGACACTGGCGCGTTCGCGCGATTCGGGAACCTCGATGGGTCCGCGCCGCTCGCGACGGGGTGGGAGGTCACGCTCCACGACGCCTCGGGCTGCCTCGCCGCGACGAGCGTGACGCTTCTCGGGGTCGACGACGCGATCGCGACGTTCGACGGGAACGGCCGAAGCTGCCGCGCGACCCACGGAGGGGTGGCCCTGGTCGTGACGCGCGAGCCCGTGCGCGCGACGAACGCCGGCCGCGTCGAGTGGCTCGAGGGAGTCGGGCTCGGCGTCGCCGAGGTCGGGCCCACGACGACGGTCGCCACGAGGGACGGCTTCACGCTGTGGCCTCCGCCCGCCGTCGCCGCAGGCGCCCCCACCTTGGCCGAGATCGAGCCGGAGGACGTGACGTGCGGCCCCGAGCGCGGCGACGTCCACGTGCGGATCCGGCACGACGCGAACGTGCGGGTGATCCGCGCCTTTGTCGGCCCCTCGGAGCTGCGCGCCGAGCCTGCCTTCGCGGGTCTCGGGGAGACCTTCCTCGGCGGCCGCGTCGCGCCGTCGGCGCTCACTCCGGAGCTTCGCCTGCGCGTGTCCGCGGAGCGCGGAGGCCAGCTCTTCCAGCGGACGCTGCGCTTCCGTGCCTTCACGGCGGCCGCGATCGAGGGCGCGTGGATCCACGAGCACAGCACGGTGGAGGCGTCGCTGCTCGCGGGCGGCGCGCTGCGCGTCTCGCTCGGCCCCGAGCTCGCCGGGCACGACGCCCGGATCGTCGCGTCGGGCGTCTCGACCGACATGCCCGTCGACGCAGCGCGACCGCCGCGGGTGCGCGTGCTCGGGTACGGCGAGCCGCTCATTCTCTCGGCCGCGCCGCTCTGGTCGAAGCCGGTGCCGCCGGAGACCCTTCCGAAGACGGCCATCGCGGAGCGCGTGGTCGACCACGGCGCGGTCGTCGGGCACCTATTTTCGGCGGGCGAGCTGCGCTTCGAGCACCGCCTCGCCCGTGAGCCGAGCGACGACCACTGGCTGCTCGTCTGGCCGCGCCACGGGGCGCCCTACCACGTGGGCGGGCTCGCGGCGCACGGCGGGCCAGAGGATCACGTGGTCACTGCTGTGCTCCGAGACGCCGAGCCGCCGCGCGCGGTCGCCCTCTGCTTCGGCAAGGCCGTCCTTGGCGCCAGCTGGGCGGACGACTGGTCGGAGGGGCTCGGCCGGTCGGGCCTCACGGTCGAGGACGTGCTCCGGCTCGTTCGCGTGCTGTACCTGCCCATTCTCGCCTCCCCGCATCGCGAACAGGTCGTCGACTGGCTTCGCGCGACGCACCGCACGCGCGCCCTCGAACTGCTCGCGGAGACGACGCTCGAGCCGTGGACGCTCGAAGTCGCGGCGGAGACCGGCGAGGCGTCGCTCGTCCCCTCGCGGGATCCGGGGCGGTTCCGCTGCGTGGCGCGCGCCCTCGGGTTGCGACTGCGCGTCGAAGGCGGGGCTGTCGGCGAATGGCTGCGCGGCTTCGAGGCAAGGCTCCCGGTCAGGCCGGTCTTGCAGCCCGGCGAGGCCGTGGACGAAGAGCAACAGGCGAGGCTCCGCGAGTGGAACGGCGCGCACCTCGGCGCGTTCGACGCGCTGCTCGCGGCCTCGAGCGCCATCCACCCGCTCGACGCGCTGCAACGGGTCCCCCCGGGCCGCCGCCGCGTCTACCGGGCGAACTGGGCAGCCGACGTCGTGTGCGGCATTCGCATCAGCGACGTGTCGACGGCCGACCAGCGCGCCCTCCTCGCGCTGCGACGCAGGCGCCGAGAGGCGCTCGCGCTCCACGCAGGTCGGGCGAAGGAGGCCCGCGCCGAGATCGTCGGACGCACGAGCGCGTGGGCAGCGCAGCCGGATGGGGCGATCGACGCGGGCCTCGAAACAGCGCTGGTCGACGAGCGGATCATCCCGTGGTTGCAGGTCGAGCTCCTTGACCGGAACGCGCAGTAGAAGAACGGAACATGGCCCAGCTGAACGCACTCGCCCTCTCCGAGGAGATGCGCCGTCGCATCGCGGACCTCGCCGTGTCGGAGGCCGGGTCGTCGGACGCCAACCTCGCGCGTGCCCTCCACGCGCTGTTCCGTGGCCCGCCTGCCGCAGGGGGGCTCGTAGGCGACCTCTGGGTCGAGGGCATGTTCGGCGCACGGAGCAGCGCGGCCACGCTCGGAAGCCTCGCGGCCACCAACGAATTCACGCAGGGGCTCGCCGCACACCTCGACCGGCGCGGCGCCGTCCCCGCCTCGCGCCCGCTCTACGAGCACCAGGAGCAAGCCATTCGGGCAGCGCGTCAGTCGGAGCCGGGGGCGCGGCCCGCGATCGTCGTCACGGCCCCGACGGGGGCCGGCAAGACGGAGGCGTTCCTGCTCCCGCTCCTCGACACGCTGCGGCGCACGACGCGAGGCGGCGCCGGGATGCGCGCGCTCGTGCTCTATCCGATGAACGCGCTCGTGAACGACCAGGTCAAGCGCTTGGGCCACTGGCTCGATGGGCAGCAGCAACTGACCTTCTTCCACTTCACGAGCGAGACGCCGGAGGACCCGGCGACGGCGGCACGTCGCGGCCTCGTGCCGAGCGGCGCGGCCCACGTCCTCACGCGCAAGGCCGCGCGGGACGGGCAGAACCGGCCCGACATCGTCGTGACGAACTCGTCGATGCTCGAATACATGCTCTGCCGGCCGCAGGACGCGTGCTTCTTCGACCAGGCGCTCGAATTGGTGGTGCTCGACGAGGCGCACCTCTACCAGGGCACGCTCGCCGCCGAGGTCGCGCTCCTCTTGCGCCGCGTGTTCGAGCGCTGCAATCGCAAGCCCGAGGACGTGCTCGTGCTCGCCACGTCGGCGACCCTCGGCTCCGGCAGCGTGGAAGAACGGCGCGTCGACCTCGCGCAGTTCGCCTCCGAGCTCACGTCGCGCACGAGCGTCGTCGTGATCCAGGGCCCGCCTGCCGAGCGGGAGTTCCCCGAGACCCGAGCCGTCGAAGGCGCCGTCGCGGCGCTCGCGGCCAGAGCGCTCGCCGACGTGACGACGCTCGAGCAGGACGCCGACGGCGCCGTGCGGCTTCGCACCGACCCCGCCCTCTGCGCGACACTCTCGCGCCAGCTCGAGGCCCTCACCGGTGGCGCGACCTCGACAGCCGCGGCTCCCGCGCTGTTGCTCTCGGAGCTGCTCCCGCACGTCGACGTGGCGAAGCGGCTCTACGACCGGCTCTGGCTGGGCCCCGTGGCCGTGCACGACCTGGCGCGCCACCTCTTCGACGCGACGGGCGCCGACGAGGAGCGCGCCCTCGAGGCGACGTTCACGCTCCTCAACCTCTGCGCTTCGGCACGGAGAGACGTCCTCGCCCCGCCGCTCGTGCCGCATCGCCTGCATTTGATGGCGCGCGGCGCGGACGGCGTCTCCCTCTGCGTGAACCCCGCGTGCAGCGGCCCGGACGACGTCCGCTACCCCGGGCGCGGCACGGTGAGCGACAGCTCGAGCGGCGTCTGCCCCCACTGCGGCGCGCTCGCCTTTCCGATGGTCGTGTGTACCCGCTGCGGCACGCCGTCGCTGGTTGGAAAGGAGACGCTCGGCGCCACGGGCGACGCCATCGAGCCGTGGCTCGACCCGCTCCTGCGCCGGTTCGGGGAGAGCTGCGACCTGAACCCCGAGACGACGATCATCCCGGTCGCGCTCGGGGCCGACCGGGGGAGCCCGGACAACATCGACCCCTTCACGGGCAAGCTCGTCGACGCGCCGCGCGCCGGCACCGTCGAGCTGCGGCACGGGTCCGGCTGCGTCGGGTGCGCGAAGGCCCGGCGCCACGGCGACGACGAGGACGACGCCGCGCCCCCGATGGGCGCCTTCCGCCCGCCGCGCACGCCGATCGCCTCGTTCACGACCGTCTGCGCCGAGACGACGCTGTACGCCCAGCCGCCCCACCCGTCCTCGAAGACCGCGATCCTGCCGGCGCGCGGGCGACGCCTCCTCGCGTTCAGCGACAGCCGGCGCGCGGCCGCCTCGCTCGGCCCCGTGCTGGCCGAGCTCCACGAGCGACGCATGGTTCGAGCGCTCCTGGCGACGTTCTTGAGGTCGAACCGGCCGGAGACCGCGAAGCTCGAGGGCAAGCTCGCCAGGTTTCGCGCCATGGGCGACATGGAAGACGACGTGGCGCGCGTGGAGCAGCAGCTCGCCGTCGCACGTCAGGGCTTCCTCGTCCGCGAGCTCCCCGGGCATCTCCAGGCCAGCGCCGACGGAAAGGCGCGCATCCTCGAGCTCGTCGACGCCGAGACCGCGAAACTCGAGCCCAAAGCCTGGGATCAGGGAGCATGGGACGCGCGACTGGCACGGTTCATCGACCCGCCCGCGCCCCACCGCCCGGTCGACCTCGTCTACCGGGTCGCGGTCGAGCTCGCGCGGAGGCCGACCGGCGCGACCACCCTCGAGACGCTCGGGCTCGTCGCCGTGCGGTATCCGGGGATCGACGGCATCGCGGCCCCCGACGCGTGGCTCGGCGGCCTCCCGGCCCAGGCGGTCGCGCGAGCGCGATCCGAGTGGACGCGCTTCCTCGAGCTCGCCTGCGATTCGCTGCGAATGCAAGGCGCGGTGACGCTCGGCACCCCGGTCGCCCAGGAGGACCTCATCGACTACATCGACGAGTGGGCCGCCCGCGACGACTCGGGCGACCGGCTGAAGCGGTTCGCCTCGGACGCGCCGACGAGCCGACGAGCCCGCCTCGCGCGGCGCTGGATCGCCTCCCTGCTGGGTGTGGAGGCGACCGAGGCGGCCGTGCCGAAGGCCGACGTGACGGCGCTGCTCCAGGCGACCTTCGACGCGCTCGACGGGTGCGGCCTCCCGTGGGTCCTGCGCGTCGAGCGTCAGTCGTTCGACCACGGGGCGGTGCGCGCGCTGAGCCTCGAGTTCGAGGAGCTCGCCCTCGCGTTCCCCGACGCGTGGTTCCGCGACCGGGCCACGGGGCTCGTCTGGTCGCGGGCGCTGCGCGAGCCGGACGGGACTCCCTTCGTCCCGGGCAACGGCGAGGCCGAAGCGGTCGAGTCGTTCGACGCGATCGAGCAGCACCCGCGCTTCGGCCGCGTCGTGCGCGACCTCGGCGACAAGACCTTCGCGCTCGGCCTGTGGGCGAACGAGCACAGCGCGCAGATCGGGCCGACCGAGAACCGCCGGCAGCAGCAGCTCTTCGAGCGCGGCATGCGCAACGTGCTCAGCGCGACGACCACGATGGAGCTCGGCATCGACATCGGCGGCCTCTCGGGCGTGTTCCTGGGCAATATCCCCCCCGGACGGGCGAACTACGTGCAGCGCGCGGGCCGCGCCGGTCGACGGGCCGACGGGTCATCGGTCGTCGTGTCCGCCTGCCGGCCGCGTCCCTTCGACCGCGAGGTCTTCCGATCGTTCGGCGCCTTCCTCGAGCGCCCGTTCCGGCGGCCCAAGGTGATCTTCGACCGCGAGCGCCTCCTCCGGCGGCACGCGCACGCCTACCTGCTCGGCGCCTATTTCGCCGGGATCCGCGGTCCGCAGGCCGCGACGGGCGCGATGAACGCCTTCGCCCATTTCGGCGAGTTCATCGGGCTGAGGGAGCCGGAGCGCTGGGGCGACGACACGAGGACGAAGCCGCCGCTGCCGGCCACGAACCACGCGAGCCACCTCGCCGGCTTCCGGCAGTTCCTCGAGAGCCTCGAGGGCGCGGGCGCGGACGACCTGTACCGCAAGGCGGTCAACGCCATCGCCGTGAGGACGAACCTCGCGACCATCGTCGAGCAGTGGCCCGAGTTCTTGCGCAAGACCAGCTCGCTGCTCGAGGCCGCGATCGAAGCTCCCAGGGGCGACGTGCTCCAGCTCCGGGCAGCCTACGACGCCATCGAGGCGGCGCCTGCAGAAGCGGACTTCGAGTCGACACGCCGAAAGGCGCGACGCATTCGCTATCAGCTCTTCGAGCTCGTGCGCGAGAGCACGGTCATCGAGGTCCTCGCGAACCGGCAGTTCCTGCCCCGCTACGGGTTCCCCATCGGGCTTCAGCCCCTCAAGGTGCTCACCCGGGGTACCGACCCTCAGCGGCGATACGCCGAAAGCGACCCGTCCTTTCACCTCGAGCGGTCGGGGCTGCTCGCGATGACCGAGTACGTCCCCGGATCCACGCTGATCGTCGGGGGGGCCCGGGTGACGTCGCGAGGCCTGCTGAAGCACTTCACTGGCGTGCAGGGGGCGGGCGAGGTCTTCGGTCAGACTGGCACCCTCTGCGAGTGCACGAACGAGCACGTCTCCTACGTCCTCGATTCGCGCGACGTCCCCCCGAGCTGCACCCTGTGTCAGGCCCGGTGGAGGACCCAGCACGCGATGATCGTGCCGCGCCACGGGTACGCGACGTCCGCGTACGAGCCGCCGAAGCGCAAGGGCGCGTGGCGCACCGTGGGCCGGCCGCGCACGACGACCGTGGCGTTCGCGCACGGCGCGATCCCGACGGAGATCTTCGACCGCCTCGGCGGCGTGGACGCGCTCTCCGCGCGCTACCTCGAGCAGGGCGAGGTGCTCGCCTTCAACCGCGGAGAGGAGGAGCTCGGCTTCGCCCTCTGCACGCGCTGCGGCCACAGCACCAGCGAGACGACCCCCGCTCCGACCCCCGGCCCGACCGGCAACCTCGTCCTGCCGCGAGGGTTCAAGAATCACCGCATCCTCGACGACCCTGGGGGCGCGCTGTGCGCCACCGAGCGCAGCCCGCTCGCGACGCTCCGGCATCAGGTGCTCGCGGCGCACCAGCTGACGGACGTCCTGCTCGTCGACCTCTCGAGGGCGGGCGTCTCGAGCGCGGCGGGCCTGCTCGCGCCGACGCTCGGCCACGCGCTGCGCATCGCCGGGGCCAAGCTCCTCGAGGTCGACAGCCGCGAGCTCGGCGTGCTCGAGACGTACATGGGCGGGACGGCGACGGCCTGCCCGGTCCTCTACGACAACGTCGCGGGCGGCGTCGGGCACGTGCTCGAGCTCGCGAAGGACGCCCGCCGCTGGCTCGAAGGGGCGCGCGACCTCCTGCGTGGGAGCGTCGATCATGACCGGACGTGCAGCGCCGCGTGCCTCGAGTGCATCCTGACGTTCGACTCGCAGCATGACATGGCGAGGGGGCGACTCGGCCGCAGGGTCGCGCTCCAGTGGCTGGACCAATGGCTCGGAGGAACGTGAGCATGCCGTCGATCGAGGTCATTCAGCGGGGCGCCGGGCGAGCCGCCGACGGGACGCCCGACGCCGCGAGTTCCGCCCTGCTCGCGCTGCTGGGGTTCTCCGCGACCGCGACGCCCCGCACCCGTGACGGCGCCCTGGGCGACGCCCTCGTCGCGGTCGCGGAGGCGCTCGGTCTCCCCCTGCCGTCGAGCCTGGTCGCGTGCGCGTCCGTGGTCCTCGCCGACCGGGGGCACCTGCGGATCGGCCACGTGGTGCCGGACGCGACGACCGCGCGCGCGGTCGCCGAATCCGTACGAGCCTCGGGCGGGCGGCTCGTCGTGATGGCGGACGCGACCCAGCGCGACGAATCCCCTGCGGAGGCGCTGCGCGCGGAGCTAGGGGCTGCGTCCGAGGTGGACGTCATGGGCGTTGTCTCGCTCGGCGAGGCGGTCGACCGCCTCTTCGACCTCGAGTCGCGCGCCACGGCCGGCACGATCGTCCCGGCGGAGCGGCGCGAGGCGGCGCGGAGGGCCCTCTTCGACCGGACGATCCATGCGTCGCGCGCCGCGCTCGACTGGCCGGTCGTCGCGGCGATCGCGGTCGGGCTGACGCGGCACGTCCCCGAGGACGACGTCCTCGCGCAGCTCGAGCTCGAGCTCGTGCGCGACGTCGCCCTCCGCCACGCCGGCGGCAGCCTGCCGATCCCGTGGCCGGAGGACGAGCTGCTCGAGGGGCGGACGCACGAGGATCGGCTCACGATCCTCGCCCACATCGTGCAGGCCGCTGCGGATGGGGCGTGGGAGCCCGTGCCCGAGTACGTGCGCCGCGCGCGCCAGGTGGTCGGCGTCGATCGAGGGCCGGGCGCGCTGCGCTTGATGGGCGCCATGGGGCGCGCCCTCGCCGCCGTCGGCGACTTCGACGACGCCTCGAGGCTGCTCGATGACGCGATCGAGGGATGGGTGGCGCTGAACGATCCCGGCGAGAGCTCGCACGCCCTGTGCGAGCGGCTCCGCGTTGCAGGGATCCTCGGGCGCCGCGATGAGGTCGTGGAGCTGCGGGCGCGCGCCGCCGAGCGTCTGATCCCTGCCTTCAGCACGGACTCGCTCCAGTACGCCGCGCTCGCGGTCGGGCGCGCCCTCGCCCAGGTCGGCGCGTTCGCGGAGGCGATGAGCGCCCTCTCCACCGACGCGCTCGGCGCCCACGCGCGCGACGAGGTCCGCGCCGGCGCGCTGCGCTGGATGGCGTTCGCGGCGCGCGGGGCCGGGGACCTCGCCCGTGCCGGCGAGGCGATCGCGGCGCTCGAAGGCCTTGGCGAGACCGACCAGCTCCTGCTCGCAAGGCTCGACGCCGGGCCGCTCGACGCCGCCGCGCGCCGCGCGACCGTCCGCGCGCTGATCGAGGGCACGCCCGAGGCGCGCAGGCTCGCGATGCGGGTCGCGCCGGGCGTGTCCGCGGCCGCGCTCGCGGAGCGCCCGGCGGCGCTGCGACGGCTGCGAGCGGAGTATCGGTACTGAGGAGGACGGCGCCTGGGACCGAGTCCGCCCGCGCCTCGAGCCGCGTGCGCAGGGCCCGTCCCTGGCGCCTACGATGCGGGGCGTGACCGACCCCGACGGGGGGCGTCGGTCGCCTCGATGCGAACGCCCTGCGCGGCATCCAGCGTGCCGCCGCGGGTCTCAATCCCCTGCGGCGGGGCACGTCTTCTGCGGGCGCCACCACGCCTGAGGGCGAGGCGGGGCTTCGCCAGGTCTCAATCCCCTGCGGCGGGGCACGTCTTCTGCGGGGATCGCCGGCGATCTCGTTCTCCGCCGAGC
>CAIVJW010000370.1 GCA_903906315.1 uncultured delta proteobacterium
CCGGCTCGGCCCCGGGCGCGTACCCGAGGAACGCCGCGCGGCACGTCGCGCGATCGCAGAAGCAGTGCACGCGGAGATCGAAGATCGCCACGTGCCCGGCGCGGAGCGGATCGATCCACCTGCCGCACCCCGAGCACGGCACCGGATCGACCACGGGTCCTGCCGCGCGCAGGGTCATCGCTGGGGAGGGCGCGCGCTCAGCACGTCGGGTTCGCGACCTCGGCGGCGGCGCGTTCGGCCTCGATCTCGCCGAGGACCGCGTCGACCGCGGCGATCCCCTCGTCGAGCTCGGCCTCGGTGATGATGAGCGGGGGCGAGAAGCGCAGCACGTCCGCCCCGGCAACCGTGAGGAGCACGCCGCGCAGCTGAAGCGCGGTCAGGAGGCCGCGCACGTCGACGCCGTGCGCGAGCCGCAGCCCGCGCAGGAGGCCCCGCCCGCGCTCGCCGATCGCCAGCGTCGGGTGCTTGTCGGCGAGCGCCTCGAGCCCGCGCGCGAGGTGCGCGCCGCGCGCGGCGACCTGATCGACGAGGCCGTCGCGCTCGATCACCTCGAGCACCGTGCGCGCGGCCCGGGAGGCGAGCGCGTTGCCGCCGAAGGTCGACCCGTGGGTGCCCGGCGGCAGCGCCGCGGCGAGCTCCTCGCGCACGAGCAGCGCGCCGATCGGGAAGCCGCCGCCGAGCCCCTTCGCCAGCGCGATCGCGTCGCCGCGGACGCCGTCGTGATCCTGGCCGAGCATCTTGCCCGTGCGCCCGAGCCCGGTCTGCACCTCGTCGACGAGCAGGAGCGCACCGTGCGCGTCGCACAGCCTCCGCAGCGCGGGCAGGAAGCCCTCGGGCGCGGGCACGACGCCGCCCTCGCCCTGCACGGGCTCGACGAGGATCGCGGCGAGGTCCGGTCCCATCGCGAGCTTCACGGCCTCGAGATCGCCGTACTCCACGTGCGTGACGCCCGGCAGCGGCGGCCCGAAGCCCTCCTGGTACTTCGGGTTGCCCGTCAGCGCGACGGCCCCCAGCGTCCGGCCGTGGAACGCGTGGTGAAACGCGAGGATGCGGTAGCGGTCCGGACGCCCCTGCTCGAAGAACCAGCGGCGCGCGAGCTTGAGCATCGCCTCGTTCGCCTCGGCGCCCGAGTTGCAGAAGAACGCGCGATCGTAGCCCGTCATCCGGCAGAGATCGTCGGCGAGCCGCACGTTCTCGGCGTTGTAGAAGTAGTTCGACACGTGCATCAGGGTGGCGGCCTGCTCGCCGATCGCCGCGGCGAGCCCGGGGTGCGCGTGTCCGAGCGACGCGACGGCCACGCCGGCGCACAGGTCGAGGTACCGCTTGCCCTCCGTGTCGAAGAGCTCGCAGCCGCGACCGCGCTCCAGGACGAAGGGCGCCTGCCGGTAGTTACCGAGCAGGCGCTTGCGGCCAAAGGCGAGGAGCGTCTCGGTGGTGGTGCCGCTCGGCACGGGCTCGGTCGTGGATGACGCCGTCATGGGGCGCGATCTACGACGAGCGGCCATGGCTGGCAAACCGACGCGCCGAGGGGCAGCGTCGCAACGAAACCGGCGAGGCCGCACGACAAGGAAACGTTGCCGCCGGATCGACGCTGGTTATAGTGCGCGCCGGAACCATGACCGAGATCGACGAAGCCCCGAAGGCCGACACCTCCTCGACCGAAGCCCCGACCACCCCGGCCGAGGCTGCGGCCACCACCGAAGCGAGCGCGCCCGCCCAGGCTGCCCCGGCCGAAGCCCCCGCGGCGGCCGAGAAGCAGGCGCCGCCTCCTTCGGAGAAGCCCCCGCCGACCGAGCCCGCGGCGCGCCCGGCCGCCGATCCGCTCGCCGAGGCGAAGGCGGAGGCGGCGCGGACGCGCGATCAGCTGCTGCGCACGGCGGCCGACTTCGACAACTTCCGCAAGCGCACGCGCCGCGAGCTCGAGGACGCGACCCGCCGCGGCAAGGAGTCGGCCGTCAAGGAGCTGCTCCCGGTGTTCGACAACCTCGACCGCGCCGCGCAGCACGCCGACGGGGCGCCCGAGAACAAGTCGGTCGCCGACGGCCTGCGCATGGTGACGAAGCAGTTCGAGACGACGCTCGACCGGCTCGGCGTCAAGCGCGTCCAGGCCATCGGGCAGCCGTTCGATCCGGCCCTGCACGAGGCCATCCAGCACCTCGAGTCGGTCGAGCACGCCGCCGGCATCGTCCTCAACGAGGTCCTCGCGGGGTACACGATCGGCGATCACCTGCTGCGCGCCGCGATGGTCGTGGTCTCCAAGGGCCCGCCGGCGACCGACCCCGCCGCGAGCTGAGCCCGCCCACCCGGGCGGGCGCCCAGCCTCGAGCCACCGGCCGCACCCCCGCACGCCCCGCCAGGCGTGACCGGAAGGGCTGCGCGCGCCCGGTCCCCATCGCCCGACGCGGCCGGCGCTTCGATGGTGCAAATCGTTGCGGGGAACTCCGCCGCTCTGGTTGTATGCTCCCCGGCGCATGGCGAACGTGATCGGCATCGACCTCGGCACGACGAACTCGTGCGTCGCGGTCGTCGAAGGCAGCGCGGTTTCCGCCGCGAGTGACGTCAAGGTCGTACCGAACGCGGAGGGCGCCCGCACGACGCCGTCGGTGATCGGCTTCCCCGCGAGCGGCGAGCGGCTCGTCGGCCAGGTCGCACGGAGACAGGCGGTCACGAACCCACAGCAGACCGTGTACGCGGTCAAGCGCCTGATGGGCCGCAAGCTCTCCGCGCCCGAGGTGATGAAGCAGGTCTCCCTCGCGCCGTACAAAATCATCGAGGCGCCGAACGGCGACGCGTGGGTCGAGATCAAGGGCAAGGCCTTCTCGCCGCCCGAAATCTCCGCGGCGATCCTCACGCAGATGAAGGAGATCGCCGAGCGCTACCTCGGCGAGCCCATCACCGAGGCCGTCATCACCGTCCCGGCGTACTTCGACGACGCGCAGCGACAGGCGACCAAGGACGCCGGCCGCATCGCGGGCCTCGACGTCCGCCGCATCATCAACGAGCCGACGGCGGCCGCGCTCGCGTACGGCCTCGACAAGGTCGACGCCGAGACGGTCGCCGTCTACGACCTCGGCGGCGGCACGTTCGACGTCTCGATCCTCACGATCGCGGGCGGCGTGTTCAGCGTGAAGGCCACGGGCGGCGACACGCACCTCGGCGGCGAGGACTTCGACCAGCACATCATCGACAAGCTGGCCGACGAGTTCCAGGCCCAGAACGCCATCGATCTGCGCAAGGATCGCATGGCGCTCCAGCGCCTCAAGGAGGCCGCCGAGAAGGCGAAGCACGAGCTCAGCTCGTCGCTGTCGACGGAGGTGAACATCCCCTTCGTCGCCGTCGGCCCGGGCGGCCCCCTGCACCTCGAGCGCCCTTTCGCACGAAACGAGCTCGAGGAGCTGTGCGCTCCGCTCGTCGAGCGCACCATCGACGCCTGCAAGGCGACGCTCGCCGACGCCAAGATGGGCGTCGACAAGATCGACACGATCATCCTCGTCGGCGGCATGACGCGCATGCCCGCCGAGCAGAGGGCCGTGAAGGAGTTCTTCGGCAAGGAGCCGAACAAGAGCGTCAACCCGGACGAGGTCGTCGCCGTCGGCGCCGCGCTCCAGGGCGCCGCGCTCTCCGGGCAGGTCGACGAGGTGCTGCTGCTCGACGTCACGCCGCTCTCGATCGGCGTCGAGACGGGCGGCGGCGTCATGACGAAGCTCATCCCGCGCAACACGACGATCCCGACCGAGCGCAGCGAGATCTTCACGACCAGCGTGGACGGTCAGAACTTCGTGCCCGTCCACGTGCTCCAGGGCGAGCGAGAGATGGCCGCCGACTGCCGAAGCCTCGCGGAGTTCGAGCTCACCGGCATCCCGCCCGCCCCGCGCGGCGTGCCGAAGATCCAGGTGACCTTCATGATCGACGAGAACGGCATCGTTCACGTCGAAGCCAAGGACCTCGGCACCGGCCGCGTCCAGCAGGTCCGCGTCACGGCCGCGAGCGGCCTCGACCCGTCGGAGGTCGAGCGCCTCGTGTCCGAGGGCGAGCGCTTCAAGGAGACCGACTCGCTGCGCAAGGACCTCGCCGAGCTGCGCACGAGCGCGACGACGCTGGTCTACACGACCGAGCAGGCGCTCGAGGGCTACGCGGATCTGCTCGACGCCGAGCTGCTCGAGTCCGTGCGGCTCGACTGCGCGAGCCTCAAGCAGATGCTCGAGGGCGGCAGCGACCTCGCGACGCTCCGCAACGCCTACAACCAGCTCGAGGGCGCGGCCTTCCGCATCGCCGAGTCGATGTACGGCGCCGGCGAGGACCCGGGAGGCGACGCCACGGGCGCCTGAGGTCGGGGCCTCGTCCTCGAGGCCTCGCCCGGACGCACGAGGCGCAGCTCCCCACGTGGCGACCTGGCTAGGACGCTACCGGCTGCTCTCGCGGATCGGCGCGGGCACGGTCGGCGAGGTCTTCCGCGCGAAGATCTTCGGCGTGGAAGGCTTCGAGAAGGTCCTCGCTGTCAAGCGCCTCCTGCCCGAGCTCGGCGCGCACGCGGCCGTCGTCGAGGCGTTCGCGCGGGCCGCGCAGGACGAGCTGCGCCTCTCCCACGCCAACGTGGTGCAGGTGCTCGACGTCGGTCGCACCGAGGAGCCCGGCCCCCCGAGCTTCTACCTCGCGATGGAGCTCGTCGCGGGCGTCGATCTCGGGACGCTGCTCGCCGCGGTCCGCGCGCGCGGAGGCGACGTGCCGGTCGGCCTCGTTTCCTTCGTCGGCGCCGAGGTCGCGAAGGCGCTCGATCACGCGCACCGCCGCCGCGACGACAAGGGCCGCCCGCTCGGGCTCGTCCACGGCGGGCTCGGCCCCACGAACGTGCTCCTCTCGTGGGAGGGCGAGGTGAAGGTCTCGGATTTCGGCCTCGCGCGCGCCATCACGGTCGCGCCGCCGGGCGAGGTCGTGACGGCCGCGCGCGCGCGGCGCCTCGCCTACGAGAGCCCCGAGCAGGCCGCGGGCGAGCCGCCGAGCGCGCGCGCCGACCTCTACGCGCTCGGCGCGATCCTGCACGAGATCCTCGCCGGATCGGTGCCCCTCGCCGGCGGCGCGGCCCCGGGCGTGCCGGCGAGCGTCCCCGACGCGCTCGCGGACGTCGTCGCGCGCCTGCTCGCGATGGACCCGCGCGATCGCCCGGCCGACGCGGGCGTCGTGCACGACGAGCTGCTCGGCTACGCATATGCATCCGGCGAGCGGTTTGGCGCGGCGGATCTCGCGGACCTGATGGACGACCTCCACGGCGTCGACCGAGGCCGCGTCGTCGCGCCCGAGGCGCTGCTCGCCGACGACGATCCGAGCGCGGACGATCCCGCGCCGGCGGACGGGTCGCCGCGCGAGGTCGCGGTGATCGTGCTCGCGGGCGCGCCGAGCGACGCGACGAGCGCCACGATCGAGCGCCTCGGCGCGCCCCTCGTCCCGAGCGGCGCCGACGAGCTCGCGGCCTTCGTGCCGCTCGACCTCGCCCCGGCGCGCGTCGCCGATCACGCGGTCCGCGCGGCGCTCGCCCACGTGGGCGCGCGCGCGCCGACAGCACGCGCCGCCGGGCTCGCGAGCGGCCCGATCGCAATCGACGCCGACGGGATCCCGGAGCGCGGCCCGGCCCTCGACGCCCTCCTCGACGCCTCACGCGCCCTCGCGCACACCGCTGGCGGTCACGTGATCGCCTCGGCCCGCACGCTCGAGGCATGCGGCCCGAGCCTCTCGACCGACGAGCTGCCCGGCGCCGCGTCGGCCGACGGCGGCGCGCGCGCCGAAGACGATGACCGCGACCCCTTCGTGGGCCGCACGCGCGAGCTCGGCCGCCTCGGCGCCGCCCTCACCGACGCGACGGCCGGACGCTCGCGCGTGGTCACGGTCTTCGGGCCTGCCGGCGTCGGCAAGACGCGCCTCGTTCGCGAGGCCCTGCGGCGCCTCGAGAAGGGCCGCCACGACGTCGGCGTCGTCGCGACCGCGTGCCCCAGCGGTGGCGCGGCGGCGCCGTGGAGCAGCGCGATCGCCCTGATCGGCGCGCTCTGCGGCCTCGGCGCCGGCGCCGACGACGATCGCCTCCTCGAGGCCGCGGCACGGCTCCGCGCGCTCGGCGTGACCGACGACGACGCAGACGGCGTCCTCGCGGCGATCGGCACCGCACCGGGCGCGGCCATCGACGAGCCCCGCGACGGCAACCTCGTCGCGAGGGCGTTCGCGCGCGCGATCCGCAGCCTGTGCCGCGATCGCGCGCACGTCTTCGCGTGGGACGCGGCCGAGGCGCTCGACGCCTGGACGGCCGACGCGCTGGCGGATCTCGCCGACGAGCGGGACGGCCTGCGCGCCCTGGTCGTCCTCGCCTCACGCGAGGCCCCGCTCGCCTCGTTCGCGCGTGACGACCATCACCTCGCCCTCGAGCTCGGCGAGCTCGACCTCGACGACACCGCACGGCTGATCGCGGCCCGCCTCGGCGCCCGCGTCGTCCCCGCCAACGTGCTCGCAGCCTGCCGCGCGCGCGGAGGCGGCGCTCCCCGCGCCCTCGAGGACGCGGCGCGCGAGCTCGTCGCGGCCGGGGCCATCACCCTGCAGGACGGCGTGGCCGCCCTGGACGCCGAGCGCGCCTCCGCGGGCAGCTGATCGCCCTCAGGCGAGGCCGAGCACGCGCGCGACCTCGTCCGCCGAACGGGTCCGCGCGCCGACGAGCACGTCCTCGCCGCCGAGCCACCGCGCCTCGGCGCCGGCCGCGAGGGCCAGCGCGAGCGCCCCGTGCAGCTCGTACATGGCCGGCGGTCGCCTCGCGTGCGCGAAGCCCTCGTACGCCCCGACCACGACCGCGGAGGCGTTCCACGTGATCGACGGCGCGTCGGGCACTCGCCCCGCGCGCGTCGGGTCGTCGAAGGCCGCCCGGCAGACCTCGGCGTCGGTCGAGTGCGCGCGTCGACAGGCGAGCGGCCGGGCTCCGTACGCGACGCAGCTCCCGTCGTCGGCGAGCAGCGCGCACCGGATCCGCGCGAGGTGATGAGCCCGGCCGTCCAGGCCCTTGGCCTCCGCGGCCCTGGCCGCGACGCGCGCGACGATCACCTCGTCCCCGCGCAGGACGACCTGCCGCGCGAGCGCGAAGACCTCGGCTGCCGTCATTTCCACGCGCTGGTGGCAGCACGACGAGCACCCCCGCGCGCACGCGGTAGCGCCCTCGCCGGGCGCCGGCGCGCGCGCAAGGGCGTCGACGATCGCGTCGACCCCGAGCGCGACGCGCTCGATCACCGCGACCGGGTCGACGCCGCGATCGAGCGCGTCCGCGACGAGCTGCCGCGTCGCCGGGCGCGGCCCCTCGTCCCGCCCACCGTAGATCGGGAGGCGGCGCGAATCGGACGACACCGCGCGCGCGCCGTTACTCGTCGGCCGTGAGGCGCCGCTCGAGCGCCTCGAGGTGCGCGCGCACCTCGGGGTCATGGTTGCGCTGCTCCTGGATCTTGCGGACGGCGCTCATGACCGTCGTGTGATCTCGGTTGCCGAACGCACGCCCGATCTCGGGGAACGAGCACTTGAGCCGCTGCTTGCAGAGGTACATCGCGACGTGCCGCGCGAACGCCACGCTCTTGTGGCGGTCCTTCGAGGTGAGGTCGACCGACTTCAGGTGGAAGTGATGGCAGACCGCGCGCTGGATGTCCTCGACGCTCACGCGATCGAGCCGCACGGGCATCGACGCGCTGATCTCGGCCTTGGCGAAGGCGAGATCGACGACGCGCCCGGTGAGCGACGACTTGGCCGCGAGGCGGATGAGCGTGCCCTCGAGCTCGCGCACGTTCGATCGCACGACCTGCGCGAGGTACACGGCCACGTCGTCCGGCAGGAAGAAGCCCTCGATCGCGGCCTTGTTGCGCACGATCGCGACGCGCGTCTCGAGCTCGGGCACCTGGATGTCCGCGACCAGGCCCCAGGTGAAGCGCGAGACGAGCCGCTCCTCCATGCGTTCGAGCTCCTTGGGGAGCTTGTCGCTGGTCACGACGATCTGGCGGTCCACCTGGTGGAGCGCGTTGAACGTGTGGAAGAACTCTTCCTGCGTCTGCTCGCGCCCGGCGAGAAACTGGATGTCGTCGACGAGCAGCAGCTCGGCCTGCTGCCGGTACTTCGTGCGGAACTCGTCCATCCGGTGGTGCTGGATGGCCGTGATGAACTCGTTGGTGAAGCGCTCGGCCGAGACGTAGAGGATGCGCGCGGTCGGGCGCTCCTCGTTCATCCGGTGCGCGATCGCGTGCATCAGGTGCGTCTTGCCGAGCCCGGTGCCTCCGCAGATGAAGAGGGGATTGTAGCGACGACCGCCGCCCCCCGCGGCCGCGACGGCCGCGGCGTGGGCGAGCTGGTTGGACGGCCCGACGACGAAGCTCGCGAAGGTGTGCTTCGGGTTCAGGTCATCCGGCAGGCCGCGCCGCGTCGACCGGGGCCCGTTCGGGACTCCGGTGGGTCCGGTGACCTCGACGGGCGCCACGGGAGGAGTCGCCGGCGGCGCCGAGGGCCGGATCTGGATCGGCCGTGGTCGCACCGGGGCCACCTGTGGGCGGTTCGAGATCGGGCGCTCGAGGACCGGATCGATCGTCCAGGCCACCTGGACGCTCCACCCGGTGAGCTCGCGGATCTTGTCCGTCAGCGTCGGCAGGAAGTTCGTCTTGATCCAGTCGAGGACGAACTCGTTCTGCGCGCGCAGGCTGAGCACGCCGTCGGTCAAGTCGTCGAACTGCACGCCGCCGAACCATTGATCGAACGTCGCCGGCGAGAGCCGGCGCGTGTGATCCACGGCCCTCTCGAAAATTTCGCGCGGCTCGAAGTCCCTGTTGGTCATCTCAGATCAGCTCACGTCCGCTTGCGCGAAAAGCCGGTGGGCGCCCGGTCGGGCGCACGCACGCGAGGCCGGAGGACGACTCGAGCCGTCCCCATCTTGTCCACAGGGCGGAGGAGGAAACCGCCGTGCCATGTCCCCGGAATCCCCGAGGAAACCTACCGAGCGCCTCCGCAACGCCCGGAGTTGTCCACAGCTTCTCGAGGGGTCGCGCGCAGGCAGGATCGGGCTCCGGTTCCGGGACCGACCGAGCGTGTCACTCGTCCGAGCCCATCAGGGGGGTCAGCTCCTCGCAGGAGGGAGCCCAGCCCCCTCTCGCTTCGCACACCGCGTCTCGAGCACAACGTGGCAGGGAGCGAGCGTGACCGCCGCGAACCCCACCGACTCGCAGGGTAAAAGACGCCCGGACACGGGCGGACCTGCCGCCCGTGGGGAGAGCCCCGCCACGAGGATTAGGAGCTAGCACCGGCCACGAGCGGGCGTCCATCCCCAACTGCTACTTTGGACCCAACAGCCTGATATCGCTGTGACTTTTCGCAAGCAAGCGGGGCCCGCGACGGACCACGGGGCGCTCGTCCCCCGGGCGCACGAGCCTCCCGACGACTAACCGTCGGACCTTACGGGACTATTTGGCAGCCGAAGCCCCCCGCGGCGCGGAACCAGCGGGGAACCCCGCCGTTCCGGACGTCAAGAGGGATCTGAAACGGAGAATCCAGCCCGAGACGCACGCGCGGCCCGAGCCACGGCGGCACCGAGGCCGGACCGCGCGGCGCGACGCAACGCAGTCCTGAAACGTCGCCTCGGAGGGTCGGGCGACTTCCGCAAGAGCGCGATCCGGCTCCGCTACCTCCCCGAGTGCGACGAACTTGTCCCGGCCATCGAACGGCAGGTATGGGCGTGACGGGCCCGGATCCGTCCGCCCCCGCCACCGATGAGCGCCCGCACCCACCCCGCACGTACCCGATCCCGCCAGCTCGCGCCGAGGCTCGCGGGGGCGCTCGCGGCCGCCGTCCTCGGCGCGTCCGGACCCGCGTACGCCGACCCATCCAAGCTCGCGGCTCCGATCGCGCACAACTACGGCGAGCAGGAGACGGCCCGGCAAACGGCCATGGCCGGCGGCCTGCGCGCCCTCGGCAACAGCACCGCGGCGATGTTCCAGAACCCGGCCTCGATGCCGGAGACGCGCGCCTATCACATCGAAGGCGTCGTCCAGCTGATGCCCGAAGCCGCGCGTCACCTCTACGGCGGCGCCGTCGTCGACTCGATGACGAGCCGGCTGACCGGCGGCTTCGCGTTCGTCGGCGGGTTCATCGACAAGGACGGCCTCGATCGCTCGCTCATCGATGCGCGCCTCGCGCTCGCCTACCCGCTCAGCGAGCGCTTCTTCGTCGGCCTCGGCGGCCGCTACGCGAAGATCTGGGAGCGCGGGCTCGGCGAGTTCGGTGCGAGCAAGCTCTCCGGCGGCCTCGTCGATCCCGACGGCGGGCGGTTCCCGTTCGTCAGCGCGTTCACCTTCGACGCGGGCATCACGGTGAAGGCCACCGAATCGCTGCACATCGCGGCCCTCGGGCAGAACCTCACGCACCCCGGCAACGCCCTCTTGCCGACGATGCTCGGCGGCGGCATCGGCTACGGCACCAACGACTTCTCCATCGAGGCCGACGGGCTCGCGGACTTCGATTCGTGGGGCAAGACGACCGGCCGCTTCATGGCGGGCGGCGAGTACCTCGTGGGCGACCACTTCCCGCTGCGGCTCGGCTATCGCTACGATCAGGGCGCGAAGCTCAACTGGCTCTCCGGCGGCCTCGGCTACCTCGGGCGCGAGTTCTCGATCGAGGGTTCGGTGCGGCGATCGGTCTCCTCGCCCGGCGGCACGATGGTCGTCGTGAGCCTCGCGTACTTCCTCGAGTCGGCCGGCATCGGACGCGGCTCCGACGCCGAGTGAGGGCACGCCCTCGCGCAGCCTCGGCCGTGCTAGGGGAAGCGGCGTGCTCTGCCTGACCTGCCCGACCGATCCGCGCTGGGTGGACGTTGCGCTCGGCGATCTCGCGACGCTGCTGCGCGACCACGTCCACTGCGAGATCAAGGCGGCGTCGAACGCCCTCTCGCTCGCCGCACGCGCGCCGGAGCACCCCGTCATTGCGCGCGCTCTCGTCGCGATGGCAGCGGACGAGGTCGAGCACGTCGGGGTGATGATGGACGTGCTCACGAAGCGCGGGCTCGGCCTCGGCGCGCCCGACACGGACGAGTACGCGGCCGAGCTGCGGAAGGTGGCCGCGGCGTCGGCCAAGGGGCGACCCATGGAGCCGTGGCTGCTCGATCGCCTGCTCGTCGGGGCGATCATCGAGGCGCGATCGTGCGAGCGGTTCCGGCTGCTCTGCGACGGCCTCGCGGCGCGCGGCGAGGCCGAGCTCGCGAAGCTCTACGACGAGCTGTTCGCGGTGGAGGCGCGGCATTTCCGCGTGCTCGCCGAGCTCGCCGAGGGCCTCGTCGGCGAGGCGAAGGCGAAGGCGCGGCTCGCCGAGCTCGCGCGGGCCGAGGGGGATCTCGTCGCGCGGCTCGGCGCCCGCGCGACGATGCACGGATGAGCGGCGTGCGCGCGGTCGACCCGGCACGGCTGGATCGGGCGGTGGCCGCAGCCGCGGCCGACCTCGCGGCGGCCCGGCGCGCGCTGCGGCTCGCCGTGGCGGAGGGACGCGACCCGTCGACCTGGGGCAGCCCGCTCGAGGCGCACCGCGACGTCAGCTCGCGGACGACGTGGCTCGAGCTCGGCGAGGCGCCGCCTCACCCGATCTTCGTGGGCGCGCGAGCGTGGGTGGAGGCGCTGACGCTCGACCGCGTGGGCTTCGCGCTCGAGGCGCGCACGGCCGCGGCGTGGGCGCGGCCCTCGGTCACCGTCGAGGGCGAGGGCATGCCGAGCGAGCAGCTCTCGGTCCACGCGCTGCGCGCCCGCGTGCTCGCCGATCCCATCCCGGCGCGACGACGGTTCTACGCGCTCGCGCTCGAGCGGGGCGCGGCGCCCGTCGGCGAGCTCGTGCGAAGGGCGGCGGAGCGGCGCGCCGAGGCCGCGCGCAGGCTCGGGAGCAGCCTCGACGCGCTCGAGCTGCCGTGCGACGCGGACGCCCTCACGGCGGCGGCGCGCGCGGTCCTCGACCGCACGGAGGCCCTGATCGAGCCCGCTCGAATGCGCGGCGCGAGCTACGCCGAGCCCCTCGTGGCCGCCCTCGGCCGCGATGCGACGGAGGGGTGGCCCGCGCGCCTGTCACCGCGGTGGATCGAGGAGACGTTCCGCGCGACGGACCTCGCCCGCGGCCTCGCGATCGATCTCGGCGCGCTGCCCGAGCCCCTCGGCGCGACGTCGTTCGCGCGCGCGCTCGCCTCGTTCGGCGACGCCTTCGCGGTGGCGGCCGCCCCGCGCGCCGCACCGTTCGTCCTGGCACGCCGGCCCTTCGACCTGCGCCGGGCGCGCCGCGCAGCGCTGTTCGGCGCGCTCGTCGCCGATCCCGTGTTCGGTCGGCGCGCGCTCGGGCTCGGCCGCGACCGCGCGCGCGATCAGGCCCGAACGGTCGCGCGGGCGCTGCTCTCGTCGCTCCGCCTCGACGCGGCCCGCGTGCTCTTGCGTGGGGCCCTCGCGGCCGGCGGGAGCGACCTCGCGCACCGCTTCGAGGAGGCGACCGAGCGCGCGCTCGGCGTGCCGTTCTCCCCGGCCCTGGCAGGGGTTCTCCCTGCCCTCTCGCCCCGCGACGGCGTGCGGTTCGCCGGCTCGCTGCTCGCCGCCTCCGACGCCCGTGCGCTCCGCGAGCGCTTCGACGAGGACTGGTTCCGGAGCCCTCACGCGGCGCTCGCGCTCCGCGACGAGGAGGCCACGATCGCGCCGAGCGAGCGAGTCGCAGCGACCGAGATCGAGATGGCCGTCGACGAGCTCGAGCGCGCCGCGACCGCGCGCATCACCTGAACGAGGCGGCGAAGGCCCTCCCGCTCGGCCCGCGCCTGGGCTACCGTGGCCGCGTGCAGAAGTACGGCATCCCGCTGACCGAGCTCCCGACGCACTGCTTCGACGCCGTCGACGCCGCAGAGCGATCGCGCGCCCGCACGCTCGTCACCCGCGAAGGGCAGGCTATCGCCGCGATCGTCCCCATGACGGACCTCGACGCGGTCGACCCGCCGGACCCGGGCGCGGGCGGGGTCGACCCGCTGCTCGCCCTTTGCGGCGCCTGCCACGACGACGACTTCGTCGACGGGCTGCTGGTCCAGGCCAGCCTCGTCGACGACTTCGACCCGACCGCGACCGAAGAGGACATGCAGGCGACGCAGGTGAGCGACGACTTGCGCGCCACCCGCTCGCTCGAGACGGCCAAGATCGGCCGCACGCTGTCGGGCACCGGTCCGAGCACGCTGTCGGGCACCGGTCCCCACCGGCGCCCCCCCCGCCCCCGGAGCTGACGTGGCCTACCTCTTCGATACCGGCACCTTGGTGGAGGTGCTGCGCGCCGTCCCCTCTCGCTCCCTCGTGCGACGCCTCACCGCCGTCCCGACCCGGGACCGCTGGACGAGCGTGGTCACGGTCGGGCAGGTCCTCGTGGCGGCCCGCCTCGCCCGCAAGCCCCGCGTCATGCAGGACGTCGTGCGGCTCGTCGCCGCCATCAAGGTCGCGCCCTTCGACCTGCTCGCGGCTCAGTCGTACGCGAAGCTCCGCGCCGCGCCGAAGCCCGCGGGCGGCCCGGACGACCTGATGATCGCGGCGATCGCCCTGGCCAACGACTTCACCCTCGTGACGCGCCGCCCAGCCGATTTCTCCCGCATCGCCCACCTCCGGGTCGAGGACTGGACGACCTGACCGGGCGGGGCGCGCGCGGGCCCGAGCGCCGCGCGCGCGCCGGGTCCGACACGGGCGGAGGACGGCCGAATCCGGGCCGATTTCGGGCGCTGGGCGGCCAGCCCCCGCGGATTCCCTTCCCGATTCGAGAGACACGTGGTAGTGGGCCGCCTCGCGCGGGTTCCCTCCCTCGCCGCGAGCCGAGAGCTCCACCACGATGCACAGCGCCATCGCCCACCTCTTCGCCTCGTCGTCGGCGGTCAGCGTCGACTTCGACCTGACCTTCGTCGCACAGCTCGTCCTCTTCGCGACCTTCCTGGTCGTGATGAAGCCGATGCTCTTCGACCCGCTCCTCCGGGTCTTCGAGGAGCGCGAGAAGCGCACCGAAGGCGCCAAGGACGAGGCGCGGGAAATGGACGCGCGCGCCGGCGAGCTCGCGAAGCAATACGAGGCCGAGCTCGAGAAGGTCCGCCAGGCGGCCTCCGCCGAGCGCGAGGCCGAACGCGCCAAGACCGCGAAGGCCGAGGCCCAGATGATGGCCGAGGCTCGCGCCGAGGTCGCCAAGATCCTCGACGAAGGCAAGGCCCGCATCGGCGCCGAGGTGACGGGGCTCCGCAAGGAGCTCGCGGCCTCGCAGCCGGCGCTCGCCGCCGAGATCGCCACGCGCATGCTGGGCCGGGAGGTCCGCCAGTGAGCACGACCAAGCGCACGCTCCGCCACGGGGCCCTCGGCCTTCTGGCCGCCGCCGCCTTCTCTTTCGCCGCCGTCGCGGTCGCGCAGCAGCCGCCGACGCAACCCGGCACGCGCACGACCGTCGGACAGCTGCCGCCCGGCGCGCAGCCCGGCATGCCCCCCGGTCGGCCCGGCATGCCCCCCGGCATGCCGCCGCCCGGAGCAGGTCGCCCGGGCGGCCCCGGTGGCCCCGGTATGCCCCCCGGCCACCCCGGAATGGCCCAGCCCGGCCGCGGCTTCCCGCCCGGCCGCCCCGGCATGCCGCCCCCCCGCCCCCCGACGAAGCACGTCGAGGAGCCGGAGGAGCACGCGCACGCCGAGCACTGCCCGGGCCACGGCCCGCTCGACCCGCCGCCGCACCCGAACTGGTGGCACGGCATGATCGGGGTCGACAACGAGAAGGCCGTCTCGGAGAGCTTCGCGAACAAGCTGCTCTGGCGCTACGAGAACAAGCAGGACCCCTGCGACGCGAAGAACGAGCCTCCGCCGTTCGCGGCGTCAGTCCTGAACTTCCTGATTCTCGTCGGCCTGCTCGTCAAGTTCGGCAAGAAGCCGCTCGCCGAGGCGCTCGTGTCCCGCAAGGCCACGATCATGCGCGACATCGACACGGCCACGCAGCTCCGCGAGGAGGCCGAGGGCCGGCTCGACGACTACCAGCAGAAGCTCGACAACCTCGAGACGACGCTCGAGGAGTTCCGCGCCGACTTCGCCTCGCGCACCGAGCACGAGCAGAAGCGCCTCCTCGCCGAGGCCGAGGAGCGCCGCGTCCGGATGATGAAGGACGCCGAGCTTCGCGTGGAGCAGGAGCTCAAGGAGGCGCGCGCTCAGCTGCTCAAGGAGGCCGTCGAGAACGCGGTCCGCGCCGCCGAGCAGCTGCTCACCTCCAAGGTCGGCGCCCCCGATCAGGATCGCCTCGCCGACGACTACCTTGCCGGCATCGCCACCTCGATGAAGCCGGGCTCCGCGGACGCATCGAGCGCCCGCATGGGAGGTTCCGCGTGAGCTACGAGTCGATCGCCCGCCGCTACGCCCGCGCCGTCTTCGAGCTCGGCAAGGAGACGAGCTCGCTCGCCGACATCGCCGGCGCGGTGCAGAGCTTCGCCGCCGCGTACTCGTCGAGCCCGGAGCTCCAGACCGTGCTCGGCAACCCGCTCGTGCACGACAAGGAGCGCGAGGCGGTGATGCGTGAGATCGCCGAGCGCCTCGCCATCAAGGGCCTCGGCCTGAACACGCTCCAGCTCCTCCTGCAGAAGCGCCGCATGGCCGCGATCCCCGAGATCGCGCGCCAGCTCGGCCGCCTGGTCGACGACGACGCGGGGCTCCTGCGCGCCGAGGTCACGAGCGCCGGGCCGCTCGCCGAGACCTACCTCGCCAAGCTCCGCGGCGAGCTCGAGAAGGCCACCGGCAAGAAGGTGAAGATCGAGCACCGGCAGGACGCCTCGCTGATCGGGGGCGTCGTCACCAAGATCGGCGACCGCGTGGTCGACGGCAGCCTGCGGGCCCGCCTGTCGAGCTTCCGCGACGCGCTGCTCTCCACGTAGCCAAGCCCGCCACGAATTCGCGGCCCCCTGGCCAGGGCCCGCTCCAGAACCGACCGCCGTCTGAAAAGGGACCATCGATGCAGCTCCGAGCCGAAGAGATCTCCCAGATCATCAAGAAGCAGATCCAGAACACCGACAAGGCGGCGCTCGTCACGGAGACGGGCACCGTGCTGACCGTCGGTGACGGCATCGCGCGCGTGTACGGCCTGTCCCGCGCGATGGCCGGCGAGCTGGTCGAGTTCGCGGGCGCCGGCGGCGTGAGCCTCTACGGCCTGGTCCTCAACCTCGAGCAGGACAACGTCGGCTGCGCCATCTTCGGCGACACGAGCGCGATCAAGGAGGGCGACTCGGTCAAGCGCACCGGGCGCATCATGGAGGTGCCCATCGGCGAGGCGACCGTCGGCCGCGTCGTCAACGCGCTCGGCATCCCGATCGACGGCAAGGGCCCGATCGAGAGCAAGCTGCGCGGCCGCGTCGAGCTGAAGGCTCCCGGCATCATCAAGCGCCAGCCGGTCACCGAGCCCCTCCAGACGGGCATCAAGGCCATCGACGCGATGATCCCGATCGGCCGCGGTCAGCGCGAGCTCATCATCGGCGACCGCCAGACGGGCAAGACCGCCGTCGCGCTCGACGCGATCATCAACCAGAAGGGCAAGGGCGTCTTCTGCGTGTACGTCGCCATCGGGCAGAAGCTCTCGACCGTCCGCCAGGTCGTCGACAAGCTCGAGCACCACGGGGCCATGGAGTACACGACGGTCGTCTGCGCGACCGCGAGCGACTCGGCGCCGCTTCAGTTCATCGCGCCCTACTCGGGCGTCACGATGGGCGAGTACTTCCGCGACACCGGCCGCCACGCGCTCTGCGTCTACGACGATCTGTCGAAGCAGGCCGTCGCGTACCGCCAGCTCTCGCTGCTCCTCCGCCGCCCGCCGGGCCGCGAGGCGTACCCGGGCGACGTCTTCTACCTCCACTCGCGCCTCCTCGAGCGCGCGGCCAAGATGGCCGACGTCTTCTACGTCGTGAAGAAGGGCACCGAGGTGCCGGTCGGCGACGAGACGTTCGTCGGCGTGGACGGCAAGCGCCACGTCGGCGCTCTCGGCAACCACTCCGCGAAGGACAGCCTGAAGAAGCTCGGCGCGGACAGCCACGAGATCGTCAAGGAGAAGCACTCGGGCGGCTCGCTCACGGCGCTCCCGATCATCGAGACGCAGGCCGGCGACGTCTCGGCGTACATCCCGACGAACGTGATCAGCATCACGGACGGGCAGATCTTCCTCGAGGCCGACCTCTTCTACTCGGGCGTCCGCCCCGCCATCAACGTCGGCATCTCGGTCAGCCGCGTCGGCGGCAACGCGCAGATCAAGGCGATGAAGAGCATCGCCGGCACGCTGCGCCTCGATCTCGCCCAGTACCGCGAGATGGCTGCGTTCGCGCAGTTCGCGTCCGACCTCGACGCCAAGACCCGCGCGCAGCTCGAGCGCGGCGCGCGCCTCGTCGAGGTGCTCAAGCAGGGCCAGTACGTTCCGCAGGCCGTCGAGAAGCAGATCCTGATGATCTTCGCGGCGACGAATGGCTACGTCGACGAGTACCCGGTCAGCTCGCTCTCGCGCTTCGAGGGCGAGCTCTACAAGTACGTCGAGGCGAAGCACCCGACGCTCCTCGCGGAGATCATCGAGCGCAAGGTGCTCGACGACGACCTCAAGGGCAAAGTCAAGAAGGCGCTCGACGGCTTCAAGAAGAAGTTCGTGGCCGACGACGACTCGAAGGAAAGCTAGACCGTGCCGTCCCTCAAGGGCATTCGCAAGCGCATCGCGAGCGTCAAGAGCACGCAGAAGATCACTCGCGCCATGAAGATGGTGGCGGGTGCGCGGCTCAATCGTGCTCAGCAGCGCATCACCGAGCTCCGCCCGTACGCGGTGAAGCTCGGTGAGGTGCTCGCCGAGATCACGCACCCGCCGATCCAGCCGGTGAGCCCCGAGGGCGCCGGCCCGGTGGGCCCGGGCTCGACGGCCGAGGCCGACGGCGGCAGCGAGGCGGTCGGCGAGAAGCCGGCGCACCCGCTGCTGGTCGAGCGGCCGGAGAAGCGCGTCCTCCTCGTCGTGCTGACGAGCGACCGCGGGCTCTGCGGCGCGTTCAACACGAACATCAACAAGCGCGGCGAGCGCGAGTGGAAGACCCGCGCGGCCGAGGGCCAGGACGTCAAGCTCCTGCTCGTCGGTCGCAAGGGGCGCGACTACTTCGCGCGCCGAGACGCACCGATCCTCGAGTACGTGCCCGGGGTCTGGGACAAGCTCGACCTCAAGACGGCGGGGCACGTCGGCGATCACCTGCTCGCGCCGTTCAACGCGGGCGAGGTCGACGCGATCTACCTCGTCTACAACGAGTTCAAGAGCGCGATGACCCAGCGCGTGACGGTCGAGCGGCTGCTCCCGATTCCCCCTCAAGAGGGAGAGCGGATGTCGATCACCGGGCGCGCGGCGGAGTTCCTCTACGAGCCGGACAAGCCGGCGCTCCTCCACCAGCTCGTGCCGATGTACCTCGAGATCTCGATCCTCCGCGCGCTCTACGAGTCGATGGCCAGCGAGCTCGGCGCCCGCATGACGGCGATGGACTCCGCGACGAAGAACGCGAAGGAGATGATCTCGAAGCTGACGCTCCAGTACAACAAGGCGCGTCAGGCAGCGATCACGAAGGAGCTCATGGAGATCGTGGGCGGCACCGAGGCGCTGAAGGAGTAACCGACCCCTTCGCGCGAACCTCCCGGGGGCGTCGCTCGACAGCGGCGCCCTCGTTCGTTATCAGGCCCCAAGCTCGCTGGTCTACCCGTGCTCCTGCCCATCAACACGGAACATCCCGAGCCGCGCAAGATCAAGCGCGCGGTCGAGGCGCTCGAGCGCGGGGGCGTCATCGCCTACCCGACCGACACGGTGTACGGCCTCGGCTGCGACCTGATGAACAAGGGGGCGATCGAGCGCCTCTACCAGATCAAGGGGATGAGCCGGGACAAGAGCCTCGCGTTCATCTGCCCGGACCTCTCGGACATCGCGCGCTTCGCGATCGTCGAGAACGCGCAGTACCGCGTGCTCAAGCGCTTTCTGCCGGGTCCGTACTGCTTCATCCTCACGGCCACGCGCGAGGTGCCGAAGATCGTGCACCTCAACAAGGCGAAGACCGTCGGCATCCGCGTGCCCAACCACGCCGTGACGCAGGCGCTCGTGCGCGAGCTCGGCCGGCCGATCATCAGCACGACGGCGGCGCCGCCGGGCGAGGACCCGATGGTGGACCCGGACGAGATCGACGCGCGCTTCAAGGGGCTCGAGCTCGTGCTCGACGCGGGCGCCGGCGGGCTCATCCCGACGACGATCGTCGATCTGAGCGGCGGCGACGTGCGCGTCGTGCGCGAGGGCGCCGGCCCGATCGACGACCTGACGTAGCGCCGCGCGGGCCCTGCTACGGGGCGGGGACGCAGCGCCCCTCGGCGTCGCAGCGCTTCGGACTCTTCGTCTCGGCGCAGGTGGCGCGGCCTGCGGGGCACAGCGTGCAAGGCGCACCGGGCGAGGCGCCGTCGCAGGGGGATGCGCACGTGGGCGGGGCGAAGCGGCAGATCGCGTCGAGGTCGCACGTCGCCGGCAGGCCCGAGCTGCACCCCGGCGCCCCGATTCCGCACGGTCCGCAGGGCTCGCCGCAGGCCTTGGGCGTGCAGGGGCCGAGTCCGGGCGGACAGACGGCGTCCACCACGCGGACGCACGCGCCCCCGAAGTCGCAGGCTTTCTGGCCGGGGGGCTCGAGGCAGTCGGGCGAGCCGGGCGCGCACTGGTGGCAGGGATCGCCGCAAGCGCGGTCCGCGCAGGGCTCCCGCGGCCCGGGGACTCCACACCCCGGCCCGACGCACGGGCAGTCCGTCACGGCGAATACGCACGCGCCGAAGGCGTCGCAGAGGAACGCCGGCGAGGGCTCGCACGCTGGATCCTTCGGGTTGCACGGCGAGCACGGCTGTCCGCACTCGCCCTTTCCGCAGATCACGGCGTCACCACTGCAATGGTCCTGGGGGCCGACGCGACAGACACCCTGGGGATCGCAATGAGCAACTGGGCAGTCGCCGCCGTCGCGGTCGCATCGTAACAGGCACGGCGCTCCGCAGCCGCGGCCTTCGCAGACGGGCGACGCGAGCGGGGCGTCCCCGGGGGCGTGCGCTCCACCGGCGCCTCCATCGGCGGGAGGCTCCACGCCGAGGGACACGCGCTCGCCGCACGCGACCGTGAGGAGCGACGCCGCGACGATCGCGACGAGGCTCGCGCCGAGGGTACGGAGGGCGAGGCTTGACGCGATCACGGGGCAGCGGACGGGGGCGGCTCGGTGCGACCGAGGAGCGAGCGGATCCTCCGCGCCAGCGGGCTCGCGGGGTGAGACGACAGGAAGCGGTCGCCGAGGCGATCGGCCTCGGCGCGGCGGCCGGTCACGACGAGCGCCTCGATGCGCAGGACGAGCGCCTCCGGGGCGAGGGGGCCTGCGGCGAAGCGGCGGTCGTGGTCGGCGAGCGCGGCGAGCGCGGCGTCGCCGTCGCGCGCGGCCACGGCGGAGCGGGCGCGTTCGAGCAGGGCGGTCTCCTCGGCGAGCGCCGAGACGGGCGGGTCTGCGCTCGCGGACACGGCGGGCGCGCGCGTCGCCGGCGAGACGCCCGGAGCCGACGCGGGGGCCGGCGCGACGGGAAGATCGGCCACGGCCTGCGACGCGGGCGCCGGGTCGGGCGGAGGCGAGTCGGCAGCTGCGAGGCGCGCCGGACGCGAGCCGACCGGCTCGACCGTGCGGACGGCGGGCGCGACGATCAGCGTGGACGGGTCGGTGGCCGGCGGCGAAGCAGGGCGGCTCGCGACCGCGGCGCCGCCGACGGCGAGCGCGCCACCGGCCACGCCGAGGGCCAGCCACTTCAGGAGCACGCCGCCCCCGAGCACGCCGCCCGCGGAGCCCGAGCCGAGCGCTCCGGCGCCGGCCGCTGCGCCGCCCGCG
>CAIVJW010000371.1 GCA_903906315.1 uncultured delta proteobacterium
ACGAAGGCTCAGGGAAGCAAGCCCCTGGGCCTTCTGCTTTTGCGGTCGAGGCGATCACCTACGAGATGCCGGCGCCTGCGGCCACTTCTCGGCGGATGCCTCGAGGGGCAGATTTCTACGGATCGCGGCGATCGACAACAAACCTTGCTGATCCGCGGCCACCTTGCCAAGCAGGAACGCGCTCCGCCCCCTCGATCCGCGCGCCCGAGCCGCGAGCAGCGCCGCGCGAGCGTCCGCCGGCCGACCGCCGTAGCGGGCCACGTCCGCGAGCGCGAGGAGATCACCCGTCGACGCGCGCTCGATCTCGGCCGCGAAACCGACCCGCTCGACGGCCACGAAGGCCTCCTTGTACTTGCCGGCAGCGAAGAGCGCGCGCCACGCCGGCTCCGAGGGCGACCCCGGCGCGCGGTTGCTAGCGCCAGGCGGAGCCGCCGGCAGCACGCTCGCACCCTCGAGGGAGGGCACGAACGGACCCGGCGCTCGCGCCGCCTCGACGAGCTCCGTCGGCGTCTCCACCCCCTCGGCGCGCGCGGTTCGGACCTCGAGACGACCGTCGCGCGTCGACGCCCGCAGCCGCTCGCCGGCCTGGCAGACTCGCCCGTTCGGGAGGAGCGGCCCCGTGACCACGACGGAGCCCTCGACCATCGACAGCTCGAACGTCTCGGTCGACGGGGACCACGCAGCCCGAAAGCGCGTCCCGGTGACGCGCACCTGATAGGGCCCGGCGGCCACCATCCAGCGCGTGTCCTGGCCGACGTGGACCACCGAGGCCTCCACTTGCCCCTGCTCGATCAGCAGGCCAGCCCCCTGCGTGCTCGTCTCGGTGACGCGAACCTGGGTGCGCGGCGCGAGGACCACCGTCGTGCCCTCCGAGAAGCGCAGCGGCAGCGCCTCGCCCCCCGTCGCGGCGATCCACGCGCCGACGGCGCCTCGCTCGCCAGCCGCACCGACCTGGAACGAAACGGGCGAGGGGCGCGCCGCCTGGCGCCCCACCAGCAGGGCCACGAGCGAGAAACACGCCGCAAACGCGAGCGCGCCGATCGTGCGGGACCTCCCCCGGCGGCGCGGCGGCGCTGCGCTCAGAAAACGCCGACGCGACAGCTCGATCGCGGCCGGCGCGGCGATCCGCTCGGCAACCTCGGAAACCGCGCGGCCCAAGTGGTCGAGGCGCTTGGTCACGTCGTCCATCGTCCGCCCTCCTCGAGCCATTCCCGCAGGACCGGATCGCGCTTCGCCGCAGCGACGAAGCGGGCGTCGGCCCGTGCGATCCGCCGCTTCACCGTCGCGAGGGAGATCTCGCAAATCTCCGCGACCTCGGTGAGCTCCATGCCCTCGATGTGACGGAGCGCGAACGCGATTCGGTCGTCGGCCGAGAGCCGGTCGAGCACCGCGTACGTGCGTCGGTAGGCGTCCCGCACGTGCGGGTCCAGGTCCTCGACCGGGACGTCGGGGAGGTCGGCGGGCTCCCAGAAATGCAGCCAGCGCCGCGCCGTGCGCGCTCGAATGTGCCGGTGCGCGGTGTGCGCGGCGATGACCTGCATCCACGCCAGCAACGCCGAGGCGTCCCGAAGCCGGTCGAGCGAGCCGAGGGCCTGCACGAACGTGTCGTGCACCAGGTCGGCGATCTCGGTGTGCGCGTCGTGCCCCAGGATCTTGCGCAGCATCCGCTCGACGGGCGGCGCGAACCGGTCGAATAGCGCCTCACGCGCCCGCCCGTCGCCGGCGCGCAACGCCCGCACGAGCGCCGCGTCGTCCTCCTGCGCCGCGGCCACCGACGAACGAACCGCCGACTCGGGCGAGGCGTCGTTGCGGATGACGCGCAGCTTCAGAGGGTGGGCCATGGCGGTCGAGCTTGAGGTGCCGGGCGCCGAGCGGCGCGGCTCAGTATTCGGCTCGGCGGAGGCTGGCGAGGGCGCCGGGAGCACGGCGGGCGCGGCCCCGATCGCCTCCCCGACACGGCGCGCGATCTAGCGCGCTGGCTTGAGCGTGAACGACACGGTGACCCCGACGGGATCGGCCGTCGGCGACCCGATCGCCTTGTTCTTGAGCGCGCGCCGGATGCACGACGAGGCTTCGGAGCCGACGCCCTTCGCCGACACGACCTCGACCCCCTCCGCCCGGCCTCGCGCCCGCACCAGGAACTGCACCTTGACGGTCCCCGCGCCGCCCGCGAGGCCGCCGTGGTCGGCGACGCAGCGACCGACGTCGTTCGCCGCCGATTTCAAGGCCTTTTCGAGGCGCGGCACCTCGCCGTTCTCGTAGACCGGAGCCGTCCACTCGACCAGCGGCGGCGGCCCCGTCGGCACGGCGCCGTCGACCGCGGCATCGGCGAGGCCGGGGTCGGCACCGGCGTCGTCCGCGGGGGGCGGCTGCGGCGGCGGCGGCAGCCAGCCCGCGTCGGCCTCCCCGGGTCCGAGGCAGCGGACGAAGCCCCGATGAGGGTCCTCGAGCGCGCCATTCGGGCACCGCGTGCCGCCGTCGTCTGCCTCGCTTCCGTCCTGCGCTGCGTCGGGCGCGCCGTCGGGCTTTCGCGCGCGCGGGTGGTGCCCGCGGCGAAGCTCCTCGGCGCCCTCCGAAGGGTCGGCCGCGAGGGCCGGACCGACCTCTTCGTGGAGCGCCGCGCCGCAGGCAGCGACCCCGGAGAGGCCAATCGCGCAAGCGGCCGCGATGCGAGAGAAGACCAGACCCTTCATAGCCATAGGTGGGTGAGCGACTCCCCCTGCTCGTCCCAGAGCTCGCGCGCTCGGGCGAGCACCCGCTCCTCGACCGGAGTGCCCACGCAGGCACCGACGACGCGCACCGGCCGCGCCGGGCCGCTACCTCGTTCGAAGACGACCCGCTCGACGCCCGCGTCGGGCATTTCCGCGCGCAGCGTGCGCTCGATGCGGCCGGCGGCCCTCGACAGGAGCCGGCCGAGCGCCTGCTCGTCGACCTCGCGGAGCGCGAGCACGACGGGAAGGTCGAGCTCCCTCAGCACCGCGGCGCGCGTCCCGAGCCCCTCCTCGCCCAGGAGGTGCTCCAGCAGACTGGCATAGACGCTACCGAAGGCGCGCCCGACCTGCTCGCGACGAAACTCGGCGTCGAGGACGGGCCCGAGGCGCGTCTCGAACTGATTGACGCCATTGAGCCCGTTGGCCCACTCGCCCTCGTTCTGCGCGTAGTAGCGGCCCTCGGCGCGGAGCTTCTCGGCGAGCTTCACGAAATGGTCCGCCATCGTGGACTGCGTGCGCAGCACGACGTCGGCGACCTTGAGCTCGTCCTTGATCCACGCGACGCTGGTCAGCTTGTCGGCCATGAAGGGCCAGACGACGAGATTGTAGTAGTTGTTGAAGTCGAGCAGGTACTTGAGGCGGAACACCTCGAAGCAGCCGAACATGCGGTAGAGGTTCGCGTAGAGGCGCAGAGTGCTCTCGTACTTGAACCGGTAGTACGCATTGTAGGCCTCGGTCTTCTCCGCCAGCGCCGCGGCGTCGCCGTCCAGCTCGGAGAGGATCATCGAGGTGACGAATTCGTTGGCCGTCGTGATGAAGTCGGAGCCAGGGCTGTAGAACGGGTCGAGGAACGCGCCGGCCTCGCCGACGAGCGCCCATCGGTCGGCCGAGAAGAACTTCTCGGGGTAGTAGGCGAGGTGGGCATACGCCTGAAAGTCCTCGAAGACGGCGCCCTGCATGAGGTCGCGGCACGCACGATGACCGTCGAGGAAGGCCTCGAACTCCTCGCGCGTGCGGGGCCCCTGCCCGATGCGGTCCTTGTCGAACACGACCCCGACGCTCATCAGATCGCCGGCGAGCGGGATGAACCAGATCCAGTACCCGTCGTACATCAGGTGATTGGTCGACAGGTGCCTGGACGTGTGGCGCACGCGCGCGCCAGGGCTCGTCCTTGATCGCGTCGAGGCCCGCCACGTTGCGGTAGCGGGCCCACGCGGCGCCCGTGTTCAGGCGCGTCTCCTTCGTGATCTTCAGGCCGAGCTTGCGGGCGAGGAGCTGCCGGCGCCCCGAGGCGTCCACCACCCAGCGCGCGCCCGTCACGCGCCGCTCGCCGGCCTTCTCCCACGTCACCGTATGACCGCCCACGGCGTCGATGGAGACGTCCACGACCTTGGCGCCGAGCTCGATCTCGACCCCCGAGGCGCGGTTGATATCGACGAGGTCGCGCTCGAGCGACGCGCGCTCGAGCTGAAAGCTCGGGTGGAACGGGAAGTGGTCGGCCCCGATCTCGCTCATGCGCGTGAGCGGGAGGTCCTTCTGCTCCGTGTCGAAGAAGAAGCGCAGGCCGTTCTTCGGCAGCTGGTGCTGGTAGAGATAGGTCCCGAGCTCGAGACGCCGGACCATGTAGTTGGCCGCGACCTCGACCGTGCTCTCTCCGACCTTGTAGTCGACCAGCTTCTCGGACGCCTCGAGGACGAGGACCGAGATGCCGGGCCGGGCGAGGCGCAGCTGCCGCGCGAGGAAGCCGCCCGCGATCCCGCTCCCCACGATGACGACGTCGTACGTGTGCAAGTCGCTACCCTCCGATCGCGGGTCTACACCGACGCCGGCGGCGACGCATTCGTTTCGGAGGCACCGAGCAGCTCGGCGCGCAGGTTCTCGCCGAGGCGCCGGGCCTCCCACGTCGAGACGGCATCCTCGACGTGGATCACCAGGGCCGAGAGCCGACCGCCGTACCGCGTGAAGATGACCTGAAGCCCCGGCGGGGAGACCGCCGCGGGCAGCGGATAGGCGTCGACGACGGGCAGTCCGGCGAACGACGGCACGCCGACGGCGCCCGGATTCGAGAACACGAACGACGCCACCTGGCCGCGAAACGGCCGATCGACGATCGCTTGATAGACCGGGCGCGGCAGGTACCGAGCGAAGTCGAGCGCCGCGGCCATCCCGAGGTCGAGCTTCTGCCGCACGACGGCCCGCTGCTGCTCGCCGAGCCGGGCGATCGCGCGCGCCTCGTCCCGGAGGTCCTCCCGGTCCAGCGTGAGCATCATCATGGTGAGATGGTTGCCGAGCAACCGGCCGCAGCCCGCCTTCGGGTCGAGCGACAGCGGCACCGGCACGACGTGGAGCGCCGGCGCGAAGCCGCGCGCGAGCATCAGGTCGTCGACCGCGCGCGCCGTGGCGAGCACCATCACGCTCGTCTCCGCGAGCCGCGCCACCCGCCGCACGCGGGCGTCGAACGCCTTCGTCTCCTCGACGTCGAAGTGCACCCGGAGCGCCCCCGTCCTGCGCGCGCGCCGAGGCGTGCGCTCGCCCTGCGCCCGCCGCGCGCCCTCCGGCGAGAGGATGGGCGTGGCCCCCTGGGCGATCGTGTGGACGTTGTAGCCGCGCATCAGCGCGAGCCGCTGCTTGCGGTCGAGCTTCGCTATCGGTCGCTCCGAGCTCTCGAATCGATCCTCGGGCAGCGGCGGCGCCTCGGGCTCGTCGCCCTCGCCCGACCCGAGCCATCGAACGAGCCGCTCGGCCCCCTTCTCGTCGACCAGGGAGTGGAACCAGCGCAGCACGACCGCGTCGCGGTCAGCGCCCCGGCAGAGGTCCACCGCCCACGGCCGGGCGCCGTCGAGGCGCTCGTGCAGGAGGTCCGTGACGAGCTCGAGCAGCGGGCGCCTGCCGGCCTCGCGGACCACGACCCGCGGCGCCCCAGCGCCCTCGTCGACGACCCAGCGCGCGCGGAAAGGGAACCCTCCCGCAAGCCGAAAGCGCAGCTCGGGCACGAGCGCGACCGCACGAGCGAGCCGCACGTCGAGGCGCGCCGGGTCGAGGCGCCCGTCGAGCTCGAGCACGAACGCGCAGTGATTGCCCGCGAGCCCGCGCGCGCGCATCTCGCGGTCGTTCATGAGGTGGAAGACGTCGATCCCCCCGAGCAGCACGCCTCGCTTCATGGCGGCGGCACGGTAGCACCGGTCCCGCAGCCGCGATCGCGCACCGACAAAAACGGAGACCCCCCTCCAGCCGGACGGCCGAGGGGGGTCGAAGAGCAGAACCCGTCGAAGGCGCTAGCGCCCGAGGGCCTCTGCGCGGTTCACGATGCGCGGGGTCAAGAAGATCACGAGCTCGCCGCGCGTGTCGCTGGCCCTGCGCCGCTGGAAGAGCACGCCGAGGATCGGGATGTCGCCGAGGATCGGCACCTGATCGAGGTTTCGGCCCGTGTTGCGCGTGAAGATGCCGCCGATGACCGCCGTGTGGCCGTCCATGATGAGCAGCTCGGTCTCCGCCTCGCGCTTGAGGATCGTCGGATCGCCGCGCGCCGAGGTCTGGTTGAAGTCGGGCTCGTCGCGGTTGATCTTGACCTTCAGCGCCACGCTGCCCTCGGCCGTGACGTGCGGCCTGACGAGCAGCTGGAGCTTGGCTTCCTGGAACGTCGTCTGGACGCCCTGCGCGCTGACCTGCGAGAACGGGATCAGCGTGCCCTGGCTGATGCGCGCGTCCTTGTTGTCCATCGTGAGCACACGCGGGCTCGACACGATGCGGAGCATGCCGCTCGCCTCGGCGGCCGAGAGGCGGAGCCCGAGGTTGACCGTGTTGTTGATCGACCCGAACGTCAGGCCGATCGCGCCGCCTTGTCCGGTGCCGACCGGGGAAGGCAGGTTGATGGCGTAGTTCGGCGTCGAGACCTGGTTCGCGAAGGGCGACAGACCGGCGGTCGGCGAGTTGCCGTCGCTGGCGCCGCCGGCGATGCCGATCGACGAGGGGAAGGCCGCGCCGGTCGCGTTGCCCGTGGCGGCGGAGAACGTCGCGTCTCCACCCCACTGAATGCCCGCGTCCCGAAGGTACCGGCTCGTCGCCTCGACGATTCGCGCCTCGATGAGCACCTGCGGGGTCTGGGTATCGAGCGAGCGGACGAGCTCCTCGACCTGGTTCAGGTTGCCCGACACGTCGCGCGCGATGAGGACGTTCGTGCGGTCGTCGACGGCGAGCGTGCCACGCGGTGACAGCATGTCCTTCGCGCGCGTCTGCAGGTCGGCCGCGCTGGCATACGAGACCGGGATGAGCCGGGTCTCGACGGGGGCGAGCTGGAGCTCCGCCTTGCGCCGCGCGATCGCGAGCTCGCGTTCCTTGTTGAGGTCGGCGGCCGGGGCGATGCGCATCATGTTGCCCTGACGCACCATGCCGAGGTTCTTGGCCTGCAGGATGGTGTCGAGAGCCTGATCCCACGGGACGTTCTTGACCCGGATGGTGACCGTACCCGTCACGTTGTCGGCCGTGATGATGTTCACGCGGCCGACGTCCGCGAAGAGGCGCAGGACGTTGTGGATGTCCGCGTCCTTGAGGTCGAGGTCGACGCGCCGCCCGCCGAAGCGGTGCTGTTGCTGCCCGGCGACGGCCGGGAGAAACGCGTCGGCCCGATCGGGCTCGCTCGTGGCCTCATGGGCGCCGGCGTCCTCGAAGTTGGTGGTGACCGCCGGGACGCCGGCCGCGAGGGACCCCGCCTCCCGGGCCACGGTGCGCGATCGCCGCGCGACGCCGCCGTCGGCCGCGACGCCGGACTGGCTCGAGTGCGCCTCGCCACCGAAGGAGAAGACGAGCGAATTGCCCTCGCGGGTCACCGAGCCGCCGACGTCGGTCGCGCGATCGATGTCGATCACGACGCGCGTCGGGTCACTCTGGCGGCGATACGTCGACACCTGCTTGACGGAGCCGCCGAACGCGCTGACGTCGAGGGTCCGCTGCAGGCCCGGCGGCAGCTTGACGCCGGAGAGCTCCAGGGTGGAGCGACCGCCCGCGTGCGACTCGGACCACTTCGGCACGGCCGAGAGGTCGACGATCACGCGATCGACTCCCCCCTTGTGCTCGAAGCGGACGTTCGCGACGCTCGCGCCCTCCGCCTGCGTCGCACTCTCGACCCGGCCGGACGAGCCGGCCGGAGCGCGCGCAGCGCCCATCGGCTGGGTCTTGTCCGACGAAGCGAGGTCGATGCTGAGCCCGCCCTTGTCGGCGCGCACGCGGTAGGCGACCTGCCGCGCGAACGTGACGATGACTCGCGTCACCCCCTCGCCGCCCCCCTGGAACGCCTGCGTCATCACGCTGGCAACCAGCTTGTTGCCCTTCGTGAGCGCCGCCGGGGCGCCCGCCAGGTCCGCGTCGGAGAGGTCGACGACGAGCCGGGTCCCTCCGTCGGTGACGCGCGCCGAGAACTTCGGCTCGGCGCTCGTGGCGACCGACACGACGGCCGCGTCGTCCGACGAGCTCGCGATCGTGACGTCGCTCACGTGGACGGACGCCGGCGCGGCGGATGCCGGCGCGGCGAAGGACGCCAGCGCGAGCAGCACGCCGGCGAGCGCACCGCCGAACAGGCGACGCCTATCGCTCCGGCCGTGGGCGCCCGCAGCGCGACGGGGTTCTCCAGCCTCGGCCGCGCAGTGCACGGGCGGTGCCGAGGTCTGTGAAAGCGGCCAAGAATGCATACCCACCGGTTGACTCTTCATCGCACTCCCGCTGTCTCGACCGGGTGTCGAGTCGGTTCATCGGCGACGGTAGACTCAGTGCCCCGGGTGGGCCCAAATTCGTGCTGCTTTTCCCCGAGCCTCCCCGAGCGGGAGTGAGGGGCCCAGGGCCGCGGGCGGACGCAGCTCGCGAAAAGTCGGCGTTCGCGCGGCTCCTCGCCCCTTCGCGGCCGCCCGCCCCCAAACGGCAGCGCCCCCTCGACCTCGCCAGGTGGCGAAGCGGAGGGGGCACCCGGGGCGACCGGAGCCGGGCGCAGCGAGCTACCTGCTCTTCATGCCCTCGCCGCCGCCCTCGTCGACGCGGAGCGTGACCACGCGCGTGGTCGGCGGGATCTCGGGGTGCGACGGGTCCTCGCGGACGAAGACGACGTCGCTCTCGCGGATCCGGTCGATGCGCCAGTTGATGGCGACGTCGGAGCCGGTCGGGCCGCCCGAGTGGACGAGCTCGGCCCGGCCGACGAAGTCGCCCACCTTCGCGACCCAGCCGAGGCCGGCGGGGTCGATGAGCAGCGCGCGGGAGCTGCCGCGCGACACGATGCCGGTCAGCTTGAGCTCGTCGAGCGCGTACCGGTCGACGAGCACCGTGCGCTGCAGCCTCCCGACGACCTTGTTCTGCTGCGCGAAGAGCCGCTCGTAGCTGCGAAATGGGTCGCGGCTGCGCTCGCTCTCGGAGAAGTCCGACTCCTGGACCTCGCGGGCAGGAATCGCCGGGACGCCATCGGCCCCAGCGTCGGCGGCCCCGCCGCCCGCGGGCGCCGCGGGGGCGGCCGCAGCCGGCGCCGG
>CAIVJW010000372.1 GCA_903906315.1 uncultured delta proteobacterium
CGCCTCGCGAGGGCGCCCGCGCGCTGCTCGACGACCTCGGCCTCGCGCCCCTGCTCGCGCGCCGCCCCGACGCCCTCGGCTACCCGGAGGCGCGCGCCGTCGAGCTCGCCCTCGCGCTGGCCACGCCCGACCCGGCGCTCGTCGCGCTGCACGAGCCGTTGTGCGAGATCGCGACGGGGGCCCTCGCCCGCGTGCGCGCCCGCATCGCCGAGCTCGCCGCTGCCGGCGCGTGCGTCCTCGTCACGACCTCGTCGATCGCGGACGCGCGCGCGCTCGGTTGCCGCGTGGCCCTCCTCGCGCGCGGCGTGGTCCGGGTCGGCCCCCTGTCGCCCGCGATCGGTGGCCCCGCCGCCGGCGAGATCGTCGCCCTCGTCGCCGCCGCCGACGCGCCGGCCGTGCGCGCGCTCGCGGATCGCCTCGCCGCGCGGCCCGAGGTGCGCGGCGTCTCCTGGCGCGACGCGCCTCGCGCGCACGACGGGCGCGCGGTCGGGCCCGCCCGCCTCGCCGTCGTGGGCGACGACCTCGACGCGTGCGCCCTGGCGCTCGCGGAGGCGGCCGTCGCGACGGGCGTCCTCGTCGAATCCCTCACCTCCACCGCCCTCGGCCCGGGCCGGAGCGCGCCGTGACCGCCCTCGCCGCCGGCTTCTCGATGGCCGCGTCGCGCCTCCGTGCGCGGCCGGCGTGGCTCGCCGCGCTGCTCGGCCTCGCGCTCGCCGTGGCCGCCGCGCTGGTCGAGCGATCCGTCACCAGCGTGGGGGCCGTCGACCGGGCGCTCGAAGCCACCTTCGGCCTCGTGATCCCGCTCTGCGCGTTCGCCGCCGTGTCCGCGGCCACCGCCAGCGAGCGCCTCCGCGACGCCGTCTGGCCGCTCGCGCGCTACGGAGGCAGCGCGCGTCACCTCGCGCTCGGGGTGTGCCTCGCCGCGACCCTCGCCGCGTCGGTCGTCGGCGCGACCCTCGCAGCCGTCGTCGTCGTCGCCTCCACCGGCGCGGGAGCCGGCCTCGGCCCCGTCCTCGCGGACGCCGGCGTGTCGGCCTGGATCGGCGCGATCACCGGGGCGGCGTACGTCGGCTGGTTCTCGCTCGGCGCCGCCTTCGGTCGTCGCGGCGCCGTCCGCTGGCTGCCGCTCGTGCTCGACTTCACCCTGGGCGGCTCCGGCGGTGTTCTCGGCGCGATCCTCCCGCGCGGCCACGTGCACGCCCTCCTCGGTGGGGCCACGCCGCTCGCGTTGCCTCGATCCGCGTGCACGGCCACGCTCGCCGTCGAGGCGATCGTGCTCCTCGTGATCGCCTCGGCGCGCACGGGGGATTGAACGCCCCCTACGCGCATACCGGGCGCAGCTTCGGCCGATCGCTCGGCCGCGACTCCTTGTGGGACTTTCCCCGGCTCGGGCGATCCTCTAGACGGAAGGCCATGAGCACGCGTCGCGAACTCGTGGTCGACCCCGGCGCTTCCCACCTGGCCCTGCGGACGAGATCCAGGGGCCTGCTCGCCCGCCTCGCGCACGATCTCGAGCTACGCAGCACCGCGGTCGCCGGCGTCGCCAGCGTCGACGGCGAGGCGTGGACGGCCGAGATCACGGTCCCGGTCGACTCGCTCCGCGTCGCGGGCACGCTCCACGGCGACGACCTCGACGCCGATGGCCTCGGCGCGAGCGACCGGGGCGAGGTCGAGCGCAAGGTGCGCGAGGAGGTCCTCGGCGGCACCCGGGCGGTCCTCGCGAAGGCTTCCGGCACCGCGCGCACGGGCGGAAAGGCCGCGGTCGCGCTCGCCCGCAAGGAGGCGCCCTCGACGGTGACGTTCCGATCGGTCGACGATCGCCCGGGCGGCACGATCGTCGTGAAGGGCCGCGCGACGCTCTCGCTCGCGGCCCTCGACGTGCGCGAGGTCAAGGGCCCCCTCGGCGCCTTCCGCGTCGCCGACGCGGTCGAGGTGATCTTCGAGCTGTCGCTGAAGCCCGCGTAGCGCAGGCGAAGCGCGCGGGGCTCCGGTCGCGGCCCCGTCGTGACCGCCGCCGCGCCGGCTACTCTTCCGCGTCCGCCGGCGCCGTCACCTCGGGCGCCGCCTCGCCGCGGTGACACGGCCCGTGCACCTGGTAGGGCGTGCCGCCGAGCCGCTTCGCGAGCATCGTCGCGCGCCACTCGACGTACGCCTTGTTGAACCGGATGGCCTCGGTCGGGGAGAAATAGGGGTTCTTCGTGCCGCCGAGCGTGACCAGCGCGAGCACCTGCTCGGCCACGCTCACCGGGCACCCCTCGAGGCGCAGCGTGTCGTCCTTGCGCGTCTTCGCGAGCTTGGACGTCACGCTCACCATCTTCGCGTAGATGTCCGAGTGCTCGACCGTGTACGGGTCTCTCGTGCTGCGGTCCTTGTAGAGGCTCTCGACGGCGATCGGCTTGCCGTTGATCTCCCCGCGCCATGTCGCGCAGTCGCCGATGAAGATGACCTTCTCGCCGGGCGCCGCGTCGATCCGGCCCTCGTACGCGCCGAAGACCACGTGCATGCGCGGCATCTTCTCGTCCGCGTGTCGGTCGTACAGGCGCAAGATCTCGATCGCCTCCTCGATCGCCCCCGGGCAGCCGCCCCAGCAGTAGTCGCTGTGCTCGCGCTCGGGCGGCGGGCCGGCGTACGCCGTGATCTTCGTGCCCTCGAAGTACTTCTCCACGCGCACGAGCCCGACCTCGAAGCCGCTCGCCCGCTCGCGCGCCTCGTCCAAGCTCACGTCCCCCGACAGCTCGATCGAGGCCAGGTCCATCGGCCCGAACCCGCGCTCCGACGCCATGCGGATGTGGTCGATGCTCGCCGGGTCGAGCCCGATGATCCGCGAGCACACCGAGTCGAACGCCACCTGGTTGTTGCCCATGATCACGAGCCCGAGGTCGAACGGCGACGGGGTGAGCATGCGCCCCGCGCCGCCGGTGATCGCGTCGATCGCGATGAACTGCGGCTGCACGATGTACTGAAGGTCGGCGACCTTCTCGTTTAGCCGGTGGTCGTGGTCGATGAGCCGGTGCCGGTCGTCCTGAATGCCGATGTAGTTCTTCATCGAGAACGTCACCGTCGTCCACGGGTGCGACTTGAACTTCGGACAGTTGACGAAGAAGTCCGCGTTCGCGACCGGCTCGGGCGTGAAGACGTAGTCGCGCAGCCGCCCGGCGTGCGTGTAGCGGATCTCGACCTGCGGCTCCTCCTCGAAGTGGTAGTGCTTCACCCCGACCCGCTTGAACATCGGGTAGTACTCCGCGCCGTCGAACGCGACGCGCGTCGGCATCGTGATGCCGCAGCGCTCGCCGACCGCGATCTCGAGCACGTCGCCGTCGTCGCGGTCGCGCAGCGCGCGCACCACGCCTTCGACGAACTCGGGGCGGGTGTACGCGTGCGGGAAGGAGGGGCCGGACGCGACCACGTTCGGCTTGATGAGCGTGCGGCCGCGCGGGCGCAGGTCGAGCTCCTCGAGCCCCTCGCGCACGAGGGTGCGGATGCGCTCCACGTCGTACGTCGAGCACCGGCGGATGATCACGCGGGGGCGGGCGGAGAGCTTCATGGTGCCAAGCCTAGCACCAGTTTCCGACCCACCGGCCAGCCCGGATCCCGCCCCCCCGGGCGGGCGCGCGCCGTCGCTCGCGCTACTCGGCCGCGACCGGCGCGTCGGTCGGCCAGGCCTTCAGCGGGTGCACGCGCGACCTCAGCATCGCGATGACGTCCTCGTCGCTGCGCGGCTTGCCGTCGAGCCGGACGAACCGCTTCGCCAGCGCCTTCCACTGCCCCGTCCAGAGCAGCACCGACACGAAGAAGAAGTCGAGGCCCCGGAAGACGATGGCGCCCTCGCGGACGTACGTCTCGCGGTTGTCGATCAGGTCCTGCGGCAGCTCGGTCCAGTGGCGGGTGGCCTTGAGGTGATGGCCGATGTGGTAGCCGTCGTTGAACGCGCGCTGGTTGTAGGTCGAGTTGATGCAGGTGATCGCGTTCGACAGCCCGTCGTTCTTGCGCGCCGTGTTGATGAACGCGTGCTGGCCCCAGTTGCCGACCATCATCATGAAGCGCACCGAGAACGTCGGCAGCGCGAACGCGATGACCCCGAAGCGCCAGTCGAGGGCGATCGCGCCCGCGATGACCGCGAGGTGGCAGACCTCGCCGAGGAACGCGCGGCGCGCCATCTTGTAGCGGCGCCGGCGCGCCAGGTACGCCGTCAGCTCGACCAGGACCAGGAACAAGAACCGGCTGAAGTACACGAGGAAGTGCAGGAAGCTGTCGCGGCGATAGCGCATCGTCGACGACAGGTCGTCCGGCATGTTGTCCTCGAAGTGGTGCATGCCGAGGTGGTGGTCGGCGTAGCCGGTCGGGATGCCGAAGAAGAAGCTCATCGCGTACGGGTGCGCGCGGTCGAGGACCTTCGGCGACCGGAGGAACGGCCGGTGCATCGTGTTGTGGAGCATCAGGATGACCGGCGGCGCGCTCCACCCCCAGACGGCGAAGTAGACCGCCGCGGCGGCGAGCGTGGGCACGACCCCGCTCTTCAACGCGTAGAACAGCCCGCCCATCATCGCGGACATCAGCAGCACGACCTTGATCGTCAGCCGGACGAAGACCTCGTCGCGGGCCTCGTAGAGCGCGCCCCTGCACCAGCGGGAGAGCGGCCCATCCCCGTAGGTCGGCGCCTGCGTCGGGTCCGTGATCTCGAAGGGAACGGCGTCGGTGGTCATCGAAGACGCCTCGAATAGCCGAAAGCGGCCCGGATCGCTACGATCGCCCGCCGGCTAGCGGGGCCGATCGGGCGCGGTGGCCGAGGAGCGTCGCCGCGCTACGTGCCGTGCGGGCGCGGTACCGGGTCGGGCGGAGGCGGAGGCGGCGGGTCGGCCGGCGGGGGCGGGGGGCGCGGCCGGCCCGCCGCCGCCGCC
>CAIVJW010000373.1 GCA_903906315.1 uncultured delta proteobacterium
GCTCTGAACCTCTTGAAGGGCGAGAAGACGAAGAAGCTCAGCCTCGCGGGGAAGCGCAAACTGGCCGGATGGGATACCGCATATCTCCTGCGAGTCTTGCAGAGTGTGGGAACGTCCGCCCCGACCACCGCGTGAGCGACAGGTGGGATGATGACTTTGCCCTGACCGCGGAGGCAGCTGGAACAACACCGACGCCGACAACCTGCGTGCGTCGAACCGCAACAGGAACCAGCCAGGCAATCGCAACGACAACCTCGGCTTCCGCTGCGCCCGCTCGGCGTCGCCCGTCCGCTCGCGAGGTCAAGGCCTCGCGGCCCGCGCACCGCCGAACCGCTGCCCGGGGCCCGGGCCTCACCGCCCGGGCGACCCGCCGGGCCCGCGCCGCGTCTCCCGGTTCGCAGCTCGGCGGAGGCCACCTGGAGTGACCTCCGCCGGGCGCGAACGCGGCCGCGGCGCGGGCGACGGCCCCGCACATCCGCTCTTCCCAGCCCGCCCGTCGACCCGCTACGTTCTTCCCATGCGCAAGACGAAGCCCCTCGTCGAGTTCGACGCCTCCCCCTACGCCCACGCGCCGACCATCACCGTCTCCACGGGCATCACCCTCGCTCGTGCCCTGGTGTCGGCCTGCCCCTCGGACGCGCCCTCGAACGTCAAGAAGGCCTGCAAGCACCTCGCCGCCACGGCCGATGCGGCCGAGGGCGATCTCCTCGCGCGCAACCGCGCCCTCGGCGCCTTCACGGAGGAGGACAGTCGCGCCCTCGACAACGAGGCCGACCGGGCGTGGGGCGCTCTCCGCATGCGCCTCCAGGCCATGGCCATGATCGCGCCGGAGGTGACGCCGAAGGCCGCGCGCGCCGCCGAGCTCGAGGCGACGCTCTTCCCGAACGGGACAGGCTTCCTCGCCGCCGAGTACGCCGAGCAGTCGGCCGCGATGGGCACGCTCCTCCGCCAGGTGGAGGAGGACGAGCTCGCCAAGTCGCTGAGCGCCGTCGCCGGCCCCGAGTTCCTCGCCGCCGTTCGCCGCGTGCAGCCTCGCTACGAGAAGATGGTCTCCGAGCGCCTGCGCCGCGACGCCGCCGTCGGGCAGAACCTGCTCGAGACCGTGCGCGCCCTGCAGTCGGCCATCCTCAACCACGCGCAGAAGGTGATTGGCACGGTCGAGCACGATGACCCCTCCACGGTCGACGTCGTGCGCGCGGCGCTGCGTCCCATCGAGGCGCACCGCGAGGCGAACGGGCGCGCGGCGGCGCCTTCCACCGAGTCGCCGGACCCGGCGCCGGCGCCTGCGGCCCCTTCCAAGTAGCGGCGTCGGGCTCCCGGGGGCGCTGGATCGGCGTCGCGAGCCGCCGGGCCGCGCCACCGGGCCTCGCGCCTCGACTTCCAAGCAGGCGGACCCACCCCGTTCGGCCTCCCGAGGCGAGCCTCGAAGTCGCGCGCGCACCCCATCCGGCTCGACCGGCCGCCTCGCGGCCTCGATCCGCCGCCCCGGTGGGGATCGCCCGCCTCGATGAAAGCGGATCGGGCAGCCCTCCGGGGTCGGGGATCTCGATCGGGGCGGGGAGGGGGCGGGCGATGAGCCGCGCGCGTGACCGGGGGGCGCGCCGGGCGTACGGTTCTCCCGTGGACCCGGCCCTCCTCCGCGCCTTCGCCCAGCGTGATCGCGAGGCGGTCGCCCGGCAGAAGCGCGCCTTCTGGGCGGACCGATGCGCGTCGAGCCCGCTCGCGGCGCTCGAGGCCAGCGGCGCCCTGCACGAGCACGTCCGCGCCCTTCGCCCGGACTACCCGACGGCGGCCGACCGCGAGGCCGACCTCGCGCACCACGTCGCGCTGAAGCGCCTCCTCGACCAGGCGTCGCGTGCGATCGCCCTTCGTTGACGTCTTCGCCGCGCTGGCGACCGCGTTCGATCGCGCCGGCGTGCCCTGGTACCTGTTCGGCGCGCAGGCCGCGATCCTCTACGGCTCCGCGCGGCTGTCCGCGGACGTCGACGTCACCGTCGACCTCGGCGGGGCCTCCGCGTCGGTCCTCGACGCGCCGCTCGCCGCGGCGGGCTTCACGTCGCGCGGCGCGAGCCCCGAGCAGATCGCGGCCACGCGCGTCCTGCCCGTCACCCACGCGCCGAGCGCGATCCCGGTCGACATCGTGATCGCAGGCCCTGGGCTCGAGGAGCTGTTTCTCGCACGGGCAGGCCACGTCGACGTCGGGGGAGCGCGGATCCCCGTCGCTCGCGCGGAGGACGTCGTGGCGATGAAGCTCCTCGCGGGTCGCCCGAAGGACCTCGAGGACGTGTGCGCGATCCTCGGCGCGCGCGCGGGCTCGATCGATCTGGCGATCGTCCGGGAGACCGTCGCGCTCCTGGAGGGTGCGCTCGACCGCAACGATCTGACTCGCGCGCTCGACCAGGCGCTCGCGGCCGTGCACGGGATTCCGGCGCGGCCGCCACGCCAGGGAGGACGCACGCGGCGCAAGCCCGGAGCGAAGTAGGCCCCGCGCTCCTCGACCGCCCTGCGAGGGGCCTCGGCCCGGGTCGCCATCGTCGAGGTCTACGCCGCGCGGGCGACCGCGCCCCTACTGCGCCCTGCGTCGCAGATCCGACCGCGCCGTGTCGCACGCCGGCATCGCCTCGGCGCTCGCCTTGATCTTCGCCTCGGCCAAGACGAGGTCCGCGAGCAGCGTCGGGCTCGCGGACTTCGGGTCGGATCGGCATCGTGCGGACCGTCTGCCCCTTGGCGCGACGTCGCGGAAGAGATCTCATGTCTTCTGAGCGCACTTCCGGGGAGGTTCGGCGGGCTCGACGGGGGGGTTACCCGACGGGATCGCGTTTGGAGCGCCTACCCGCCCGAGGTCGCGGCACGACGTGCCGGGCAGGCGATCGTCCGATCGCGCCGCGCGCGACGGGGGCCGCGGTGACGCCGTGGATTGCGCCCGGGGACGTCGGGCTGCGAGGGACGTTCCGATGGCACGCGCGATCGATGCGAAGCGCGCGCTCCTCGTCGCGGCCACGGTCGCGGGGTCGGGCGCGGGGTGCGTGGTGGGCACGTACGACCTCGCCGCGGACACGGGCGGCGCAGGGCACGGCGGCGCGACGACGACGGGGAGTGGCGGCGCGGGCGGGGCGGTGACGACGGGCGGCGGCGGGCAGGGGGGCGCGGGCGGTGCACCGCGCTCCGCCCCCGTGTGCGACGGCCCCGGCGCGTTCCGGGGGTGCGTCGGGGGCAAGCTCCTCGCCACGCAGGCGTGCGACCCGGCGGCTCCGCACTGCGTCGAGGGCGTGTGTCGTCAGTGCGCGGACGCGAGCGAGTGCCAGGCCGGCGACGAGTGCGTGGTCGCTCAAGCAGTTCCTCCGGAAGAACGGGCTACGCGAGCGCTCGTTTCACAGCCTGCGCCACGACTTCGTCACGGAGCTCGTGCGTCGCGGCGCGAGCCTCGAGGCGGTGCGGACCCTCGCGGGTCACAGCTCGCTCGCGATGACGCAACGGTGCGCCCGTGCGACCGACGCCGACCTTCGGACGGCCGTCGAGAAGCTCGGGGCGAAGTAGTGCAGGCCCGGCCGGCGGCTGGGCAACGGGCGGGCAACAGCCCCGCGACCGTTCCGTTTCTTGCTTGTTACCCGGGCAATTCCGACGATTTGTCGGGGCGAGAGGATTCGAACCTCCGACTCCCTGGTCCCGAACCAGGTGCGCTACCAGGCTGCGCTACGCCCCGTCCGCCGCCAGCGACCGTGCATGCACGACGCCAGAGCGGCGCGGACGATGGACGCAGAGAGGCGTCATGTCAAGCAGAACGTGGCCGGACAGCAGCGTTCGCGCCGCGCGCCGACCCTCCGCCTCCGCCCCCGGCGCGAACGTTCCGGTCGGAGCGGGCGTGGATCGGGGGTCCCGACAGGGACTTCCCGCGGATTGCGCGCGGGGTACGGGCTCGATTCCGAGTGGGCAGCGAGGGAGCCCGTGTTAAAGTGCCACTGGAATCCGGTTGGGGCCGACGGCTCGCGGATCTGCGGCGATCGCCCCCTCCCGGGGGGGAGCTTCCGCCGAACGGCCGTCGTGACAGGAGGAACATGGTGGCCATCGACATTCCCGCGGTACGCATCCTGATCGTCGACGATGACCGAGCGATCTGCGACTACATGCAGACGTTGCTCGAGCGCGACGGCTACCAGGTCAAAGCGCTCAGCGACCCGACCCAGGTCGAGGACGAGGTCCGCGCCGGCGGGTATCACCTCATCATCCTGGACTTGATGATGCCCAAGCTCGACGGCATCGAGCTGCTCAAGCGCATCCGCAAGATCGACACGGACATCGCGGTCGTCATCTTCACCGGCTTCCCGAACCTCGAGAGCGCCGTGCAGTCGATGAAGCTCGACGCCGTCGACTACATCAAGAAGCCCTTCAACGTCGACGAGTTCCGCGAGGTGCTCGCGCGCGTGATGCACAAGAAGGGCCTCGCGCGCACGCCCGTCGAGCAGCTGCAGCGGACCATCGGGGACACGATCCGCGGCCTGCGCAAGGAGAAGGACCTGACCCTCAAGCAGATGGCGCGCAGGACGGGGCTCAGCGTCTCGCTGCTGTCGCAGATCGAGCGGGCCGAGTCGTCGGCGTCGATCGAGTCTCTGTACAAGATCGCCGTCGCGCTCGACTCCCGCGTGCAAGACCTCTTCGGCAAGTACTGAGCCCGCGCCGCGCCGGACACTCCCGACGGGCTCGGCGGCCCCTCGGGCGGGCTCGGTTCGCGCGTGAGGGGGCCACCGCTCCCGTGTAGTCTCGGCGCGTGACCGACCTCGTCTTCCGCACCCTCGCCGCCGACCTCGTCACGCCCGTGCGGGCCTATTTCGCGCTGCGCGCGCAGTCGCCGGGGCGATCGTCGTTCCTGTTCGAGTCCGTGGTGCCCGGCGAGCGCTGGGGCCGCTTCTCGATCCTCGGCTACCGCGCGCTCCGCGAGGCGCTCTACCCGGGCCTCGGCGACGCGCTCGAGATGATCGGCGAGGACCTCCGCGAGGACGCGGGAGCCGCGACGCAGGCGCCGCAAGGGCCTCCGGCGGCGGTGCTCGCGGCGAAGGTGGCCCGGTCGCTCGTCGGCTACGTCGCCTACGACGCCATCCACCACGCGCTCCGCGTCGAGCCCTGGCCCGACGAGTCGAACCTCGCGCGCATGATGCGCGAGCCGACCGTGGTCGTGTTCGACAACCTCGAGCAGACCCTCACCATCGCCGGCCCGAGCAAGAACGCGGTGGACCGCTGCGAGTGGGAAATGACGCACGGGCCGGAGCTGCCCGCCCTGCCGCCGCCCGACCCGAGCGCCGAGCCCGATCACGTCGACGTCTCGCTCGACGACGCCGCGTACGGAGCGCGCGTCGAGCGCGCCAAGGAGCACATCCGCGCCGGCGATGCGTTCCAGATCGTGCTCGCGCGATCGTTCCGGTCGCCGCTGCGCGGGGCGGAGGCGTTCGACATCTACCGGGCCCTCCGCGTCCTGTCGCCGTCGCCGTACCTCTACTTCCTCGACTTCGCGGAGGTGCCGATGGCCGAGGGCATCACGATCGTCGGCGCGTCGCCCGAGACGATGGTGCGCGTGAAGGGTGGACGCATGACGCTGCGGCCCATCGCGGGCACGCGGCGCCGCGGCGCGACGCCGGCGGAGGACGCGGCGCTGGTGGCCGAGCTCCTGGCCGACCCGAAAGAGCGCGCGGAGCACACGATGCTCGTCGACCTCGCGAGAAACGACGTCGGGCGCGTGTGCGTGCCCGGCACCGTCGAGGTGACGGCGTCGATGGACGTCGAGAAGTACTCGCACGTGATGCACCTCGTGAGCGAGGTGACCGGCACGATGAGGCCCGAGGTGTCGGGGATGGACGCGGTGCGGGCCGCGTTCCCGGCGGGGACGCTCACGGGGGCGCCGAAGGAGCGCGCGACGCAGATCATCCGCGCGCTCGAGCCGTCCTCGCGCGGCGTGTACGGCGGCGCGGTCGGGTGGCTGTCGCCGGACGGCGAGCTCGACCTCGCGATCGCCATCCGCACCGTCGTGTGCCGCGCGGGCGAGCTGCGGGTCACGGCGGGCGCGGGGATCGTCGAGGCGAGCGACCCGGCGGCCGAGGCCCAGGAGACGCGGAACAAGGCGCGCGCTGCGCTCGCGGCGATCCGCGCTGCGCACGACGCGGTCTTCGCGCGCGCGGCGGCGGCGGAGGAGCGCCAGCGGCGCCTCGACGCGAAGCAGGCGAAGGAGGCCGAAGCGGCGGCGGCGGCCGCGGCGAAGGAGGCCGGCGACGGCGACGCGCGCGGCGGCGAGGCGGCGACCTGACCGGTCAGTCGGCGCGCGGGGGCGCGCCGAAGCGGAGGGGCACGATCGCCCGGAGATCGCCGCCGATCGGCGAGGGCAGGACGAGGCCGCGGGCGGCGCGGAGGACGCACGCGGTGACCCGCGGGTCAGGAAAGCGCGACTCGGCCTCGAACGCCTCGTCGACGCGACCGTCCGCAGCCACGTGGACGCGCACCGCGATCCGGCCCCAGAGGCCCGGGTCCTCGGCGCGCGACGCGGCGAAGCAGGCGACGAGGGCCGGCTCGGCCGCGGCGAACGCGGCGCGGGCGAGCTCGGGGTCGAGGCGGCCGCTGCCCGGGAGGATCAGGTCGGCGGCGGGCGGCAGCGGCTCGTCGCCGGGCGCGATCTGGAGCGACAGGGTGACGGTGGAGGCGGCCCGCGCGGGGGGCACGTCGAGGCCCGCGACGCGCGCGACGAAGCAGCGGACGACCTCCGGGTCGCGCAGCGTGACCGACGCCAGGCGGGGGGCCGCGAGCTTGCCGGCGCGGGTCGCCTTCGCGACGACCGTCACCTTGCCGCGCAGCGCCCCGTCTCGCTGAGCGCCGGGGCGGTAGCACTCGATGAGCTTCGCCCACAGCGCGGCGCGGGCCACGCGCTCGATCGCGCGGGGCGCGTGCGGGCCACGCACGGCGACGACGTCGACCCGGACGCGCGGCAGCGGGTGGCCCGTGGGAGCGGGCAGCTCGGGGGCGCCCTCGCCCCGGCCGCCGTGGTTCCAGCGGGCGAGCTCGGCGAGCTCGGCGACGCCCGCCCCGGATTCGCGCGCGCCCTCGCCGAGCGCGTACGGCAGGCCCACGGCGACCGCGTCCGCGGGGGCGGGCGGCGAGGCTGGCGCGGGGGCGGACGCCACCGCCGGCGCGGCGATCGGGGCGGGGCGATCGCTCGCGAACGGGACGGGGGCGACGGCCGGGGGCGGAGCCTCGGGCGCGGCCGCGATCGGTGGTGGCGGCGCGCCGCAGCCGACCGCGATCGACGCGAGGCCCATCGCCAAGCGCGCGCGCGGAGGCCCGCCCGCGCGCGGCGCCCTCACCACCAGGGCTCGGCGCAGCCCGCCGCCGTCGCCGCCGCCAGCGCGTCGGCGCGCGCCGGCCCGAGCACGCTGGCCGCGACGAGGAGCTTGCCGCGCGCGTCCTGAGCCGCGGCGCGCGCGTCGTCCGCGCCCTTGCCGAGCGCGGCGAGCTTGCCCTCGTCGCAGCTGTCGAAGCCGAAGCCGCACGCGACGAGCGCCTGCTCGGCCGCTCGCGCCTTCTTCGTGGCGGCGCCGCAAGCCTGCCCTTGCGACTCCGCGTACGTGCGCACGAGCGAGAGGTCGCGCGCGGCCGGCCGCAGCGCGCGGGCGGCCTTCGCGAGCGGCTCGACCGCGGCGACGTACTCGGCCTTCGCCTTCGGCCACGCGGCGCCGATCTCGACCTCGTCGAGCGGCCCCGCGACGCCGACGCGCACGGCGCCATCGGGCGCGAGATCGGCGAACGGCCACGCCAGGGCGCGCGCGGCGAAGCCGGTGAGGTCCACCGGCGCGAGGCGCCCCTTCGCGGCGGCGACCTTGGCCTTCCCAAGCTCGCGAAGCACGGGGACAATCGCGTCGTCGAACCGACCGAGCGCGGCGCGCAGCCCGGCGGAGCGCCGCAGCTCGGCGGCACGCGGCAGGAGGGCCTTCGCCAGCGCCGCGACCGCCTCGGCCTTCGGCGCGGCCGCGGCCTTCTCGAGGCCGGCCGATAGCTCGACCGCGAGCGCCTTGTCGCGCAGGGCGACCTCGCCGTGCACGACGAGCGAGGGGAAGCGCGCGCCGAACACCGCGTCACTCGGAGCGTCGAGGGATCCGGCGCGAACCTCGTAGCGCCCCTTCACCTTGAAGGCGCGCGCGAGCGTGATCTTGCCGCCCTGGCAGGCGCGGCGCGCGTCGACGTAGCCGGCCACGTCCGCCGGGCGCGCGTCGCATGCCCACAGCACGGCGCCCGAGCCGTCGACGAGGCCGAGCGGGACCTCGCCCTGCGGGAGGGTCGAGGGCTCGAGCAGCACACTGATCGGCTCGGACGGCTTCTGCGCTCCGACCAGCGTGGCGAGCTCGAGCACCGCGGTGGCCATCGTCGGCCACTGCTCCTCGCCCTGGCAACGCTCGCGGTACGGATCGAGGAGCTTGAGCGCCTCCTCGCACTTGAAGCGGTGGTCGCAGACCGCGGCCTTCGCCACGTCGCCGCGGAGCTCGTCGCAGCTGCGCGGGTCGAGGGTCACCTTGCCGGGGTCGTCGAACGCGCGCTCGACGGTGCGCTCGAGCATGCGCACCGCGAGCGGCGACCCCTCGTCGCGAGAGCAGCGCGTGGCCCAGCGCTGGCCCTCGTCGAGGCAGGCTTCGTTCTTCTTCTTGCAGCCGTCGCGGAGCAGCAAGGTCAGCTCCTTCGCGCAGGGCGAGGGGTCCTTCGTGGCGCGCGCCGCGAGGTCGGCCACGAGCGGCTTCACCTCGGCGACCGACGGCGACAGCTTCTCGCACCGGACCAGCCACTCGCGGGCGAGATCGCGGGCATGCTCGCAGACGGCGCCCTGACACTTCGCCTCGCCGCGCACCCACCCGAGCGCGTGGGCGCACTCGGCGGCGTGCGACCCGCTGAAGCTCGAGGTCGCGTGCAGCCACTCGGGCGACGACGGGATCTCGGCCCACTCGTCGGGCGGCGGCTTCGGCTCGGCGGCGTGCTTCGCGGGCTCGGTCGGGCAGCCGCCGATCGCGAACGCGGCGCCCGCGAACGCGGCACACGCGAGCGCGCGAGACAGGATGCGGACCACCGGGCCTCCATGGCTCGCGCGCACGCGCGGCCGTCGGTCTTGGCTCATGGTGCCCGCCATCCTAGCAGCCCCGCGGGCGGGCGCGTCTCGTGGACTAGAACCGCAACGTGCCGCGGACGTCGCCGACGCGCGTGTCGATCAGGTCGACCGCCTTGGCGACCTCCGGGTCCTCGACCGTCGCGACGTGCACGAGGAACTTCACGTAGAGATCGCCGGGCTCCTTGCCCTTGCGCGCGACGCCCTTGCCGCGGAGGCGCGTCACCTGGCCCGTCTGCGTGCGGGCGGGCACCTTCAGCGTGACCTCGCCGTCCGGGGTCGGGACGCGGACCTTGTCGCCTCGGTAGGCCTCGCCGATCGTGATCGGAACGTCGAGGTAGAGGTCGTCGCCCTCGCGCTTGAACTGCGGGTGCGGCTGGACATGGATGGTGAGCAGCAGGTCGCCCGGCGGCGCGCCGCCCGCCCCGCGTCCGCCGTGGCCGACGATGCGCAGGCGGTTGCCATCGGCCACGCCGGGCGGGATGCGCACGGTGACGGGCTCGCCGCCGTCCTCGGTCGTGAGGCCGAGCTCCGTGCCCTTCACCGCGGCGGCGAACTCGATGGTCACCTCCGCCTCGACGTCCCGGCCCTTGCCGCGCGGCGGGCGCGCCGCGCCTCCCCGGCGCGCGCCGCCGAAGAGGTCGCCGAAGAGGTCGCCGAGATCCGCCTGGCCGAACACGTCGTTCGCGTCGAACGAGCCGCCCGGACCGCCAGGACCGGCCGCGCGTCCGGCGCGCCCGCGCTGCTGGCCGAACTGGCGCATGAGGCGCGCGCGCTCCTCGTCGAAGCCCTGCTGAAGGCTCGCCTCGCCGAACTCGTCGTAGAGCCCGCGGCGCTTCTTGTCCGAGAGGATCTCGTACGCGTGGTTGATCTCCTTGAAGCGCGACTCGTTGTCCTTTCCCGGGTTCTTGTCCGGGTGGAACTTCATCGCGAGCTTCCGGAACGCCTTCTTGACGGCGTCTTCTTCGGCGTCCCGCGGGACGCCGAGCACGGAGTAGAGGTCGCGGGCCATGGTCGTGCGCTCAGGGGGGAAGGGCGTCGTCACGCCGCGGCGGAACGTAAGGCCCCTGGGCGGCGTCGTCCACTCCCCGACCTGTGACGCGCGCACGTCGCGGCCACGGGCCCGGCGGGAGGAGGACGCCAGCGCCCGTCGCCCGCGGTCGCGCCGGAATCAGGGCCCGGCCAGCTCGACGCAGTGGGCCGTGTTCCCCCCGCCCTTGCCCGCGGCGTCGCCGCCGTGCTTGCCGGCGCTCGCGGCCTGGGCGCGCGGCCCCCCGGACTGCGGCTGGGTGTCGAGACTGGCGCAGATCGCGAGCGCGAGCGCGTCGTGTTTTTCGGCGTCCGTCGGGTCGACGACCGCCCCGCTCGCGTCCTTGAACCAGGTCGAAGGGTCGACCGTCATCGCCAGTGCGTTTCCCTGGAGGGGGCGGCCCCGTCGGCCGCTCGTCGAAAAACGCGCGCGGGGTCAGACCACGCCGACCCGCCAGGTCGTGCCGGTCGGCGAGTCCGCGACCTCGAGGCCGAGCGCGTCGAGCTCCTTGCGAAGCGCGTCGGCCCGGGCAAAATCCTTCGCTTGCCGCGCCGCCGTGCGCTCGACGAGCTTCTGCTCGACCGCCTCGGCCGTGAGCCCGAGCAGCCCGAGCCGACGCGTTCGCGTACGCGCGGCGTACTCCTCGGGCGGCGTCTGCAACATGCCGATCGGCTCGCAGGAAGCGCGCAGCGCCCCCGCGACCTCGGCCGCGACCACGCCCGCGCCGCGCAGGAAATACGCGTCCTTGCGCTTCTTCACGGCGAGGTCGGCGAGCTCGTTGCCTGCGCGCGCGAGGTCCTGCAGCACCGCGAGCGCGACGGGCGTGTTCAGGTCGTCATCGAGCGCGGCCAGGACCTTCGCCCTCGCCTCCGCCGCGAGCTTCTGCGTGGCGGCGAGCTCCTTCGGCGCAGGCGCGCCGTCCTCGGCGCCGGCCGCGACCACCGCGAGCCGCTCGAGCGTCGTGTAGAGGTAGTCGACGCGCCGCTCGGCCTCTTGCACGCCCGGGAACACGACGCGCCCGTCCTCGCGCTTCTCGGTGTCGAAGCCGATCGGGCCGCGGTAGTGCACGCCGAGCAGGAACCAGCGGAGCGCCTCCGGGTCGTTGCGGTCGTAGGTTTGGCGGATCGTGACGAAGTTGCCGAGCGACTTCGCCATCTTCTCCTTGTCGACGTTGACGAACCCGTTGTGGATCCACGTCGCCGCGAAGTTGCCTTCGCCCGGGTGCGCGGCCTCGCTCTGCGCGATCTCGTTCTCGTGGTGGGGGAAGATGAGGTCCATCCCGCCGCAGTGCACGTCGAAGCCGTGGCCGAGGTAGCGGCTCGACATGGCCGAGCACTCGATGTGCCAGCCGGGTCGGCCCTTGCCCCACGGGCTGTCCCAGCCCCATGCGTCGCCGGAGCAGCCCTTCCAGAGGGCGAAATCGAGCGGATCGCGCTTCTCGTCGGAAGCCTCGACCCGGGCGCCGACGCGCAGGTCGTCCACGTTGCGCTTGGAGAGCTTGCCGTAGCCGTCGAACGATCGGACGGCGTAGTAGACGTCGCGCACGCCGCCCGCGACCTCGGCGACGTACGCCGATCCGCCCGCGATGAGCTTCTCGACGAGGGCGACGATCTCGGGGATGTGGCCCGAGACGCGCGGCTCGACGTCCGGCGCGACGCAGCCGAGCGCGCGCATGTCCTCCTGGTAGAGCGCGGCCATGCGGGCCGAGAGCGCCATCGGCTCCTCGCCGGACTCCGCCGCGCGCTTGAGGATCTTGTCGTCGACGTCGGTCACGTTGCGGACGAACGTGACCTCGAGCCCGTGCGCGCGCAGCGTGCGGACGAGGATGTCCGGCGTGATGGCCGCGCGGGCGTGGCCGACGTGCGCGACGTCGTAGGTCGTCGGCCCGCAGCAGTAGACCCCGGCCCTGCCCGCCTTCTGCGGGGTGAACGGCTGGAGCTTCTGCGTGAGGGTGTCGTAGAGGTGCAAGCTGTCGGCCATGGCCGGGTCGGTCTATCAGCGCGCGACCGGCGTGTCACGGCCCCGCGCCCGCCTCCCCCGAGAGGCCCCCTGACGCAAGCGCCCTACCGTGGTTAAGCAGGGCGTAGATGCTGCCGCTCCGCGACCGCCTGCCGACGCGCCGGACGCCCGTCGTCAACTACCTGATCATCGCGGCGAACGTGCTCGTCTTCATGGCCGAGCGGGGGATCATGGGGACCTCCCCCGCGCCCGATCGGACCGCCCACGCGATCGTGAGCGCCTGGGGCCTCGTCCCGGCCGCGTTCGTCGAGGCGCCGCTGCTGGAGGCCTGGTCGGTCGTCACCAGCATGTTCACGCACGACCCGAGCGGCTGGATGCACATCGGAGGCAACATGCTGTTCCTCTGGATCTTCGGCGACAACGTCGAGGACGCGCTCGGCAGCCTCCGCTACGCCGCGTTCTACCTGCTCGCGGGCATCGCGGCGGCCGGCGCGCAAATCGCGATCGACCCCTCGTCGATGGTGCCCATGGTCGGCGCCTCGGGGGCGATCGGCGGCGTGCTCGCGGCGTACGGCACGCTCTACCCGCGGTCGCCGATCACGATCCTGAACCCGATCCCGATCCTCTGGTTCGCGTTCGGACTGTTCTTCGAGCTGCCGGCGTGGATCGTCATCGCCGAGTTCTTCGTGATGAACCTCCTGAACGGCGTCTCGTCGCTCGGATCGCGCGGCGGCGGCGTCGCCTTCTTCGCGCACCTCGGCGGCTTCGTCGCCGGCCTGGTCCTCGTCCGGCTGCTGATGGTGGGCCGCGAGCGGCGGGGCCACGACCGCTGGCAGGGCTTGCGTGCCGCGCCGCGCCGCGCCCCCCGCGACGCCCACGGGCGCGACCCGTGGGGCCGGCGCGCGCGGGGGCCGTTCGGCGGGTAGCCCCTGCGCGGCGGCCACCGCGCCGTCCGTATGGTAGCGTCCTGCTCGAATGGGACGGTGGGCTCGGCAACGGATGGCCGGTTGGATCGCCGCGGCGGCGACGGCGGCGAGCGCGTGCGCGGGGCCCACGTTCGACGGCACCACATACCGGGGCGAGGGCTTCGGGTTTCGCGTGCCGCGGCCGCCGGCGAGCTGGCGGCCGCTCGACGGGTCGCGCGCGGCGCTCGCCTTCCACGATGCGCGCAGCGACGCCACGATCGCCGTCAACGCCCGCTGCGGCGCGGACGCCGACGACCTGCCGCTCGCCACGCTCACGAACCACCTCTTCCTGCGCTTCACCGACCGCGAGGTCCTCGAGGAGCAGAAGATCCCCTTCGACGCCCGCGAGGCGATGCGATCGGTCGTCGTGGCCAAGCTCGACGGCGTGCCGCAGAAGTTCTCGATCTACGTCCTCAAGAAGGACGGCTGCGTCTTCGATCTGCTCTACATCGCGCGGCCCGATCGGTTCGACGCCGGCCTGGCCGCGTTCGACTCGTTCGCGCGCGGCTTCGCGACGGTGCGGCGCGATGGCGAATGACCTCGCCGTGCGCCGCCGCGCGAGCCAGCCGCCTCCGCCCTCCTCGCGCCTCGACCTCGCACCGCCGCCCGAGCCGGGGTGGATGGAGCTCCAGGTCGACAAGGTCTCGACGTTCGTCGAGCAGCTCGGCGTGCTCGGCCGCCTGACCGGCAAGACCTTCCTCGCGATCTTCAAGCGGCCGTTCGAGACCCACGCGACGCTCCACCAGATGGACGCGCTCGGCGTCGCCTCGGTGGGCATCGCGTCCGTGACGGCGGTCTTCACCGGCATGGTCATGGCCGTGCAGTTCGCCATCGGCCTGCAGAAGTTCGGCGGGATGGAATACACCGGCCGCGTCATCGGCATCTCCTTCTCGCGCGAGCTCGCGCCCACGCTCACCGCCGTCATCGTCGGAGGCCGCATCGGCGCCGGCATCGCCGCCGAGATCGGATCGATGGCCGTGACCGAGCAGATCGACGCGATCCGATCGCTCGGCGCCGACCCGATCAAGAAGCTCGTGGTCCCGCGCCTCGTCGCCTGCGTCATCGTGATGCCCGTGCTCGGCGTGTTCGCGCTCCTGCTCGGCTTCGGCGGCGCGATGGTGATCTGCTCGGCCCAGTTCGGCATCCCGGCGCAGTTCTTCCTGCAGACCGCGCTCGAGTCGGTCGGCTTCAAGGACTTCCTGAGCGGCCTCTACAAGACGCCCTTCTTCGGGGCGATCATCGCGCTCGCGGGGTGCCACTTCGGCCTCGTCACGCGCGGCGGCACCGAAGGCGTCGGGCAGGCCACGACGCGCACCGTCGTGGCGACGTCGATCGCGATCCTGATCGCGGACTTCTTCCTGACGAAGCTGTCGATCCTCCTCTTCCCGGGCTGATCGGCGTGCGCGCACGCCCCGCGTTCCTCGCCTCCGTCGCCGCGCTCGCGGCCGCGTGCGGGCGGGGCGAGGCCGACGTTCGCGGCCCCGACGCCTCCTCCACCGCCACCGAGGCGACCACGGCCGCCGGGCCCGAGGTCGCCCCCGCGCGCAGGCGCCCGACGCGGCGCTACTGGATGGCGCGGAGCGGCGATCGCTGCGAGGTCGGGTTCACCGACGGCGCGCGGTCGTCGACCCCGATCGAGGCCCCCTGCCCCAGTCAGCTCGCGAGCGGCGAGCGCATCCGCCTGGCAGGCAAGGCCTGCGTCCGCGAGAGCGCGGCCGACCCGGCGCGCGAGGTGCCCGTGCTCTGCCCGGATCACGTGCTCATGCTCGAACGGAGCGAGCGCGCCCACGCGGACGCGGGCGCGCGTTGAGGCCACGACCCGTGCGATGATCGCGACGTGAGGCCCGCGATCCCCTCGGTCGTCGCGATCGCGCTCACTTCGGCCTGCGGGCCGCAGCCACCGCGCGCCGCCGACGTCGTGGCGCCGCCCGCGGTCGCCGCGACCGAGCCGGCGCGCCCTCCGCTCGTCGTCGCCGCGCCCGATCCGGATCCGCCGCGCCCCGCGGCGAGGGTCGCAGTCGCCTCCTCCGACGACGGCCGAGTGACCACGCGAGGCTGCGGCGCGACGCGCGTTCCGCCGCAGCGCCGCGGCGGCGGCCTCGTCGTGAGCACGCCAGCGCCGAACGTGCCCGAGGTCCAGGGCGCGCGCCTGCGCACCGACACGCGCGGCACGTTGACCGCGGGCAGCCAGCGCACCTGGGCGGGCCGCGACGTCCCGGCCTTCGTGCCCCTGACGATCGGCACGCGCGAGCTCTTCCTCCTCGACGACGTCGAGGACGGCCTGCTCGCGCTCTACCGTGACCCCTACGGCGCGAGCAGCTGCACTCTCGGCGCGAACGACAACTGCGCGGTCGAGGTGCGCCTCTACGCCTGCGACGGCGCGCTCCGGTTCCACGTCGCGCCGAGCGATCGCTGGTCACGACCGGACCGCCTCGAGCTGCAAGACGTCCGCTGGGACGGCGGCGTCGTCTATTACAACGAGGCCTGCCAGAGCTACTCCCGCGAGGCGGCGGGCGCCTGCTCGCGGCTCGTCGCGCTGGATCCGATCGCGCAGAAGGTCCTCTGGCGCAGCGCCCCGCTCCGATCGAACGGCCGCTTCCTCGTGCGCGACCGCTACCTCGTCACCGGCTACGGCTTCACGGCCGAGCCCGACGCGCTGTTCGTGCTCCGTCGAAGCGACGGGGCCACGGTGAGCCGCGCGGCGCTGCCGAGTCAGCACCAGGAGCTGACGATCGAGGGCGACGTGATCGTCGCGACCGTCTATCCGAGCGATCGACGCGCGTTCCGCATGGTCGGCTTCGACGGCGACCAGCCCAAGCTCACGCCGCTGCCGGCCGCCACGCGCGGATCCGTGCCCGCGGAGCGACCGCCGAAGCGGTGAACCGCCGCGCTCGCCTGGCGACGAGCCGGATCGATCGAGGGGTGGGGGGGCGGAAAGGTGAGGGCGCGCCCGCGGGAACCGGGGTGCGCCCTCGAGGAGGGGTCAGCGTGCAGCGCTCCCGAGGAGCGCGGAGCGCGGGGCCGACAGCGGCCCCATCGCGCCTACGGTGCCCAGGTGCCGAACGTGGTGAACGAGTTGCCGTGCGGCCAGATGCGCCCCGCGCCGCCCGAGCAGCCCGCCGCGTAGCCGAAGAAGGCGTCGCCGGAGACCGGGGGGGTGGTCGGGCCGTAGCCCGGCCCAGCGCAATCGGCGCCGTCGAGGTAGCACTTCGCCCCGTAGCAAGCCTGGCAGGCCGCCTGCGCTTGCACGCCGTTCGTCCCGACGAGCGGGGCGCCCGGATCGCAGTACTCGACCTTGCCCGACGCGCACACGCCGCCGCCCTTGCCGACGATCGCGTGACAGTAGCCGTGGTACTGCAGCGCGTTCTTCATGATGACCGCGCCGTCACCTGCCCAGAAGTCGGCGCGGAGCGTGGACGACGGCGGGTAGAAGTTCAGCGTGGCGTAAGCCCTGCCGTTCTTCACGCCGCGCACGATGAGCGGCGCCCCGCTGCCCCACAGCGCTACCGCGACGCCGCCGTTGATGAGCGCGCCGTTGCTGCGGAACGCCGAGGTGGCCGTCAGCTTGCCGACCCCGGTGACGAGGGGGTTCGCCGGCTCGAGGATCTTGAGCGCGAGCGTCTCGGCGGGCTGATCCTGCCCGCCGGTCGCGATGAGGTGGTAGTTGCCCGTCGCCCAGCGCCCCGAGAGCACGATCGAGGCGTTGGCGAACGTCGCAACGACGACGCGGCCGCCCCCGTCGAAGTAGTCGGCGACGTTGTTGCCGAGCGCGACGGTGTCGAGGAAGCCCGCGTCGGAATACACGAGGATCGCCTGGTACGCCTGCAGCTGCGCCAGCGTCGGCGTCGCGAGCTTGGCATTCCAGATGTCGACCTTCTGGAAAGCCGCCGTCGCGACGAGCTTCGACTGCACGTCGTTGTTCCACGTGTCCGTGCTCGGCGCGCCCACGACGAGGACGCTCTCCTTGCACGAGCCGTTGTAGCAAACGCCCGCCGCGCAGACGTTGCCGCAGGCGCCGCAGTTCTTCGGGTCGTTGTTGGCGTTGACCTCGCAGCCGTTCACCGCGTTGGCGTCGCAATTCAGGTAGGGCGCGTTGCAGGTGGCGACGCCGCACACCGACTTCGTGCAGCCCGGCGTCCCGTTGGCCACCTTCCCGCAGGCGTTGCCGCACGCGCCGCAGTTGGCCACGTCGTCGGTCGTGCTCGTCTCGCAGCCGTCGGCGTAGCCGTTCTTGCAGTCGGCGAAGCCGATGGCGCACGCGGCGATGCCGCAGGCGGAGTTCGCGCAGCCCGGCTTGCCGTTGGCGACCGCGCACTTGTTCGCGCACGCGCCGCAGTTGGTCACGTCGACCGCCGAGTCGACCTCGCAGCCGTTCGCGAGGTTGTTGTCGCAGTTCCTGAACGCGCCCGTGCACGCGCCGATGCCGCACGCGCCGCCCGCGCACGCCGCCGTGCCGTTGGCGACGACCGGGCACGCGAGGCCGCACTTGCCGCAGTTCTTCACGTCGACTTGCGAGTTCGACTCGCAGCCGTTCGCGACCACCGCGTCGCAGTTCTGGTACGGCGCCGCGCACGACGCGACGCTGCACGTCGAGGCCGCGCAGCCCGGCGCCCCGTTCGGCACCGCCAGGCACACCTTGCCGCAGGTGCCGCAGTTCTTCGGGTCGAGCGAGACGTTGACCTCGCAGCCGTTCGCCGCGTTGGCGTCGCAGTCCGTCTGCGGCGCCACGCACAGCCCGACGCCGCACACGCCCGCGTTGCACGCCGGCGCGCCGCCCGCCACGTTCGGGCAGACGTTGCCGCACACCTTGCAGTTCTTCACGTCGGACTGCGTGTTCACCTCGCAGCCGTTGCTCAGCGCCTTGTCGCAATCCGAGTAGCCCGCGTTGCACGAACCGATGCCGCACGCGCCCGCGGTGCACGCCGCCGCCCCGTTCGCCACCGCCGGGCAGACCTTGCCGCACACGCCGCAGTTCGACAGGTCCTTCGACCCGTCGATCTCGCAGCCGTCATCGGGCTTGCCGTCGCAGTCGAAGTAGCCCGCGCTGCACGACCCGATGCCGCAGGTGCCGCCGTTGCACGCCGGAGCGCCGTTCGCGACCGCGCCGCACACCTTGCCGCACGCGCCGCAGTTGCCGACGTCCTTCGTCCCGTCGACCTCGCAGCCGTTGTCGAACTTGCCGTCGCAGTCGATGAAGCCCGGGTTGCACGTCACCGCGCACTGCCCCGAGCCGCACGACGCCGTGCCGTTCGCGACGTTGCCGCATTCCTTGCCGCACGCGCCGCAGTTCTTCACATCCTTCAGCGTCGTGATCTCGCAGCCGTCGCCCGCGGTCTTGTTGCAGTCCGCGAACCCGTCGTTGCAGCTCGCGATCGCGCACGTGCCGGCGTCGCACGCGGGCAGACCGTTCGCGATCGAGCAGACCTTCCCGCACGTCGCGCAGTTGTTCGGGTCGATCTTGGTGTCGACCTCGCAGCCGTTCGCGTCCGACTTGTCGCAGTCCGCGTACCCCGCGTCGCACGCCTTGAGCACGCACGACGCCGACTCGCAGGCCACGGTGCCGTTCTTCGTCGTGCACGCCGAGCCGCACGCCGAGCAGTTGCTCACGTCCGTCTTCGGATCGACGCAACTGCCCGTGCAGCACAGGCCGTCGACCGCGCATGCGTTCGCGCACGTCCCGCAGTTCTTCGTGTCGGCCGCCGTGTCGATGCACACGTGGTCGCAGCACGCGAACTGCCCCGCGCCGCCGCCGTCGTCGGCGGCCTTGCAGTCCGCGTCCTTCGCGCAGCCGCTATTGCACGAGTACAAGCCGTTCAGCTCGACGCAGTACTTGCCGTCGCCGCAGTTGTCGTTGTCCGGCAGACACGGCACGCACTTGCCCGATCCGACCTCGCACCGCGAGTTCTTCGGGTCCGGGCAGTCGCCGTCTGCCTGGCAGAGCGAGCATTGCCCCGTGCCCGTGTCGCAGAGGCCCGCGTCGCCGCAGATCGGCTTCGTCTTCGAGCAGCCCGGCACGCACGCGCCGCTCTTGCACACCTCACCGTCCGGGCACTGCAGCTCGTCGAGGCACTCGACGCACTTGCGCGTCGCCTGGTTGCAATGGGGCGTGTCGCCGCTGCAGTCCTTGTCGGCGTCGCAGCCGGAGGTCGTCGTCGTGCCGCCGGTGCCGCTGCCCCCGGTGCCGTTGCCTCCGATGCCCGTGCCGCCGTTGCCGCCGCTGCCGGTGCTGCCGCCACTGCCGGTGCTACCGCCGCCGCCCGTCGCGGTGGTCGTCCCGCCCCCCGCAGTGGTCGTGCTGCCCGTGGTGCTTGGCGTCGATTCGCCACAGCCCGCCGCTGCCAGGAGAAGGGCGAGCGCGAGACTCGCCTTCAAGTGAGGTCGTTTCATGAAGAGCTCCCCGGCCGATCGTGCATGACCTGGCCAGCCGCCATGTTCGGCCAGTTCCGGCCGTGAGGGGAGACAATTCGGGCGGAATTCCCGTGATCTGAGCGCACCGGGCCAGCACGGCGAACGTCAAGCGACGGCGACGGCGACGCGCGCCACAAGCGATGCGGGGAGCGACGTCGTCGACGACGCCCCCACGCGATGAGGAAGGCTGGGCAGGGGAGGGAGGGGGCGCGCACCGCGTGGCGCGGGGCCGGTAGCGGCCCCGTCACGGTCGACGGGGCGCGCCCGGAGATCAGCGCTCCGAGGAGAGCGCGGGTGTGGGGCCGCTCACGGCCCCATCGCGCCTACGGCGCCCAGGTGCCGTACGTCGTGTTCGAGGAGCAGATCGACCAGATGCGACCCGCGCCGCCCGAGCAGCCCGCGGCGTACCCGAAGTACGCGTCGCCGCAGACAAACTGGCCGGCCGCCTTCGGACCGTAGGCCACGCCGGCGCAGTCCGCGTTCTCGAGGAAGCAAGCCGCGCCGTAGCACGCCTCGCAAGCGCCCTTCGCCTGGGGTCCGCTCGTGTTCACGATCGGGGCCGCCGGGTCGCAGTACTCGACCTTGCCGGACGGGCAGACGCCGCCGCTCTTGCCCACGATCGAGTGGCAGTAGCCGTGGTACTGGAGCGCGTTCTTCATGATGGTCCCGCCGTCGCCGGCCCAGAAGTCGACGCGAACGGTGGACGACGGCGGGTAGAAGTTCAGCGCCGCGTAGGCGACGCCGTTCTTGACGCCGCGAATGATGAGCGGGGCGCCGCTGCCCCACTGCGCGACGGCGACGCCGCCGTTGATGAGGGCGCCCGAGCTGCGGTACGCCGCCGTCGCCGTGAGCTTGGCCACGCCGGCCGCGAGCGGGTTGTTCGGCTCGAGGATCTTGAGCGCGCCAGCCTCGGCCGGCTGCACCTGACCGCCGGTGGCGATGAGGTGGTAGTTGCCCGACGCCCAGCGGCCCGCGACCGGGGCCGAGGCGTTGGCGAACGTGGCGATGACGACGCGGCCGCCCGCGTCGAAGTAATCGGCGAGGTTGTTGCCGAGCGTCGCGGCATCCTGGAAGCCCGCGTCCGAGTAGACGAGGACGGCCTGGTAGCCCTTGAGGGCCGCGAGCGTGGGCGTCGCGACCTTCGCGTTGAAGATGTCGACCTTCTGGAAGGCGGCCGTCGCGACGAGCTTCGACTGCACGTCGTTGTTCCACGTGTCGGTCGCCGGAGCGCCGACGACGAGGATGCTCTCCTTGCACGCCCCGTTGGTGCAGACACCGCTAGCGCAGGCGTTACCGCAAGCGCCGCAGTTCTTCGGGTCGCTGTTGCTGTTGGCCTCGCAGCCGTTGGCCGCGTTGTTGTCGCAGTTCAGGAAGCCCGCGTTGCAGGTCGCGACGCCGCAAGCCGAGGCCGTGCAGCCCGGCGTGCCGTTGGCCACCGCGCCGCAGACCTTGCCGCACGCGCCGCAGTTGTTGACGTCGCCCGTCGTGGCCGTCTCGCAGCCGTCGGCGTAGCCGTTCTTGCAGTCGGCGAAGCCCGCGCTGCAGGCGGCGACGCCGCAGGTCGAGTTCGTGCAGCCCGGGGTGCCGTTCGCGACCGCGCACTTGTTGTTGCAAGCGCCGCAGTTGTTGATGTCGGCCGAGACCGGGGTCTCGCAGCCGTCGGCGTAGCCGTTCTTGCAGTCCTTGAAGCCGGCGTTGCACGAGCCGATGCCGCAGGCGCCGGCCGCGCAGGCCACCGCGCCGTTGGCGACGGCCGGACAGACGTTGCCGCACTTGCCGCAGCTCTTCACGTCGGTGCCACCGTTGACCTCGCAGCCGTTCACGAGGTTCAGGTCGCAGTTCAGGAACGCGCCCGTGCAGGCGGAGATGTTGCAGGCGCTGTTCGCGCAGCCCGGCGTGCTGTTCGGGTACGACGGGCACACGGTGCCGCACTTGCCGCAGTTCTTCGCGTCGATCGAGACGTTGACCTCGCAGCCGTTGCCCGCGTTGGCGTCGCAGTCGGTCTGCGGGGCGACGCACGCGCCGATACCGCACGCGCCCGCGTTGCACGCCGGCGCGCCGCCGGGGACGCCGGGGCAGACGTTGCCGCAGGCGTTGCAGTTCTTGACGTCGGACAGGGTGTTGATCTCGCAGCCGTTGGCCGCGCTCTTGTCGCAGTCGGAGAAGCCCGCGCTGCACGATCCGACGCCGCAAACGCCGGCCGCGCAGGCCGCGGCGCCGTTCGCGACCGCCGGGCAGAGCTTGCCGCACGCGCCGCAGTTGTTGAGATCCTTCGAGCCGTCGACCTCGCAGCCGTTGGCCGCGCTGCCGTCGCAATCGAAGAAGCCGACGTTGCACGCGCCGACGCCGCAGGCGCCCGCCGCGCAGGCCGCCGTGCCGTTGGCGACCGCGCCGCAGACCTTGCCGCACGCGCCGCAGTTGACCGCGTCCTTCGAGCCGTCGACCTCGCAGCCGTTGGCGAACGCGCCGTCGCAGTCGAAGAAGCCAGGGTTGCACGTCACCGCGCAGACGCCCGAGCCGCAGGAGGTCGTGCCGTTGGCCACGACGCCGCAATCCTTGCCGCACGCGCCGCAGTTCTTGGCGTCGCTCAGCGTCGTGATCTCGCAGCCGTTGGCGGCGCTCTTGTCACAATCCGCGAAGCCGTCGTTGCAGCTCGAGATGCTGCACGCGCCGGCGTCGCAGCCCGCGATGCCGTTCGCGATCGAGCACGCCTTGGCGCACGCCGAGCAGTTGTTCGGGTCGGTCTTCGTGTCGATCTCGCAGCCGTTCGCGACCGAGTTGTCGCAGTCGGCGAAGCCCGCGTCGCAGCCCTTCAGCACGCAGGCCGAGGCCTCGCAGGCAACGGTCGCGTTCGTGGCCGAGCAGGCCTTGCCGCACGCGCTGCAGTTCTTCGAGTCGACGGCCGGGTCGACGCACGCGCCGGTGCAGCAGAGGCCGCCCACCGCGCACGCGGTACCGCACGTGCCGCAGTTCTTGGTGTCGGCGAGCGTGTCGATGCAGACGTGGTCGCAGCACGCGAGCTGCTCGGCGCCGCCGCCGTCGACGTCGGCCTTGCAGTCGGAGTCCTTCGCGCAGCCGTTGTTGCACGAGTACACGCCGTTGAGCTCGACGCAGTACTTGCCGTCGCCGCAGTTGTCGGCAACCGGGAGGCACGGAACGCACTTGCCCGAGCCGACCTCGCAGCGCGGGTTGACCGCGTCGGGGCAGTCCGAGTCCTGCGTGCAGACCGAGCACTGGCCGGTGGCGACGTCGCAGGTGCCCGCGTCGCCGCAGATCGGCTTCGTCTTCGAGCAGCCGGGCTCGCACGCGCCAGCCTTGCAAATCAGGCCGTCGGGACACTGGTTCTCATCGACGCAGGCGACGCACGTCTTCGCCGCCTTGTCGCAGTACGGCGTGTCCCCGCCGCACTGCTTGTCGTCGACGCATCCGCCGCTCGTGGTCCCGCCGCCGGTGCCGTGGCCCCCCGCAGCCGTCCCGCCCGTGCCGTGGCCCCCCGCGGCCGTCCCGCCGGTGCCGTGGCCCCCCGCGGCCATGCCGCCCGTGCCGCTGCCGCCGGTGCCGCTGCCTCCGCCGCCCGTCGTCGTCCCCGTCCCGCCACTTGTGTTGATGGAGTCCGTGGCGCTCGGAGTCGAGCTACCACAGCCCATGGCGATCAGGAGAAGGCTGAGCGCGAGACTCCCCTTCACGTGATTAGGTTTCATGGAAAGTGCTCCCAAGGCCGATCATTGTTGAACCGCCGAATTCGACATGCTCGGCGGTGTCGCCGAGTCCACGGGAGAAAATGACTACCTGGCGCGTGCCCGCACGTGCGGACGCGGCCGGCGCTGGGTGAGAGGGCGCTCTCATCCGAAGCCCCCCGAGGCGAGCCAGCCTACGCCGGGCCCCGGCGGCTTGGAATACCGAGCCGGCCGAAACGCGCGCGTTGGTGGCACCGCCCCGTACCTGCCCGGGCGTCCACGGGTCTCGGGGAAGCGCGTCCCCGCTTTCGATCGTCGGGCCGGATCGCGTACGGTTCTCCGGGTGAACCGCACCGTCCAGCTCGTCACGCTAGCCGCCGGCCTGGCCGCGTCCGCCGCGTGCGGCGGCGGGGCCGAGGTCGAGGGCAAAGGGGGATTCCGCTTCGGCACGGCCGGCAACGGCGGCGCGGCCGGCGCGGGCGGAGGGGGTGGCGGGCACCCCACGACGACGCCGACCGGCAGCGGTGGGAGCGCCTGCCAGGAGGGCGACGCATGCCTCCTCGCCGGCAAGCTCGGCGCCTGCGCCGCCGGCAAGACGAAGTGCGGGGACAAGGGCCCGACGTGCGCCGGCCCCGCTCCGGCCAAGGAGGCGTGCAACGGCGTCGACGACAGCTGCGACGGCGTCACCGACGAGGGCTGCGAGGTGATCGTCGAGGTGCGCCGCTACGACGGCACGTCGACGGCCGCGCTACCGACCACGGTGTTCCCGGCGAGCGGGAAGGCCTCGCTCGGCCTCGACGTCGTCTTCGGCGCGGACCCGGGCGACGGGTGGATGTCGATCACGTCGGCGTCGCCGCTCCCGCTGCTCGGCCTGGCGGCGGTGGTGCCCGGCGCCGCACCGGTTCCCACGCACGTGCTCGCGCCGACGGCGGCCCCGAGCGCGGCGCAGAAGACCATCTTCTTCCCCGCGTATCGCTTCGGCGGCGCGGACACCTGGGCGCACGCCATCTCGCTCGTGAACGACGGCGACGGCCAGGCGGCCGTTACCGTGCACGTGCTGGCCGACGGCGCGCCCGCCGAGACCGCGGTGAGCCTCCTCGTGCCTGGGCACGGCGCATGGCGATCGGACGCGCCCGCGCTGCTCGCGGACGGCGCGAAGCAGGGCACGGGCTGGATCGCGGTCGACTCCGACAAGCCGCTCATCGCCTCGTTCGAGGAGTGGAGCGGCGTGACCGACCGGGCCGCGGACACCGCCTGGCCCGCGCCCGCGAAGAAGGTGACGATCCCCGTCGCGATCGTCGGCGGCGCGTACGACACCGTGGTCCGCCTCGCGACGCGCAATCAGCTCGCGGTGACGATCGAAGCGCGGTTCCACACCCCGACCGGCACCTTCGGGCCCGTGACCCACATGGTCAACGCGGGCGCGCGCTCCGAGACCTCGCTCGGCAAGGACCTGTTCCCGGGCGTGTTCACGCAGCCGACCGCCGGCTGGATCGAGCTCGCAGCCGACGGGGAAATCGGCGTCGCCGCCACGATCCTCGACGGCGACCACGCGGGCATCGCCCTCGTGGGCCCTGCCGCCGCCCTCGACACCGTGCACTACCTGGCGGACGCGGCCGTCGGCGAGGGCATCGCGACGCACTTCGTGCTGGCAAACCCTTCGGACGGGGCGATCGGCGCGGTCGTCGAGGCGTACGGCGCGGATGGCACCCCGATCCGCCGGGCGGACGTGCTCGTGCCGGCCGCAGGCGCGTACGCGGGCTCGCTCGGCGAGCTGTTCGGGCTGGCGACGCTCGACGGCTGGGTGCGCGTCGTGTCGGACGCGCCCATCACGGGCGGCTACGTGCGTCACGATGGCGCCACCGGCGTCGGCGCCACCGCGCTGCACCGGGGCCAGGGAGGCCGCGCGATCGTGCCGAGCGCGCGATCGCTCGCCGGACCGGATCGCACGATCGTGACGATCATCCAGCCGGAGCGTCGCCCCTTCCCGACCACGCCGTAGCGCGGGGCGCGGTGCCCGGCGGCCCGAGGTGGGTCCGCGAAGACATGTCGCCGGAGCCAATGCTCTGCGCGCCGGACGTCGACGCCGGCGCGGACAGCTGGGGCCTCGGCTTCGCGCTCTGCGAGCCGTGCACGGCGACGGTGCCGTTCCCGGGCAAGACGGTCACGGCCGTCTGCGCGCGCTTCGCGACCACCGCGCAGCTCGAGGCGGCGATCGCCCCGTCCGAAACCGCGCCAAGCGGCGCGCCCACGCTGCCCCTGCGACGCGAGAGCCGCCGCGCCGCAGGAGGGTGAGCGCGGGCTAGCTGCCGAGCCCGAGGCGGGCCCGGGCCTCGGCGTACGCATCGCTGACCGCGAACACCACGAGCTCGCGCGCCTCGGTGTTGCGGCCGATCCACGTCACGCGCTCCTTGCCGGAGGCGGGAGGCGCGTTGGCGTGGCCGCCGGCGGAGGCGATGCCGACGAGCGCGAGGTTCGGGTCGCCGACGGCGAGCAGCGCGGCCCGGTCCCCCCAGCCGTTGACGACCGTGTTGAGGGTCGAGGCGCGATTTCCGATGGTGCCGATGACGTCGGAGGCGAGGGTCGCGAGCTGCGGGTCGATCGACCCGGGCAAGGCCTTGGTGAGCTTCGACTGCCAGTCGCCGAGCTTGGCCGCGTCGACGCCCTGCGGCGCGAAGGTCGGGACCAGCGTGCGCAGGTACGCCGCGACGAGGGGCCAGAGGTCGATCGGCGCCGTGCGCGAGAGCACCGCAGCGTTGGCCTGGAGCACCTTCATGGCGCGATGAACCAGGAAGTCGCGGACGTCGGCGCGCGTCGAGGTCACGAGCGCCTGGCCGAGCACGAGCGTGGGCGGGTGCGCGGACGCGGCCAGGCAGACCGCGCCGAGCACGCCGGAGACCTGCACGTGGACTGCGAAGATGCCGTACGCGGCGGCGATCTCGCGGACGCGCTCGCCGAGCTCGGCGTGAGCGAGGGGGAGCGGGACGGCGCGGATCGACCCGAGATCGTAGGGCACCGCGGCGTCGAGCAGCGGGCCGGTGGACCGCAGCAGATCGCGGAACGCCGGCGTGAGGACGTCGGGGGCGAGGAGGTCGTCGAGGGACGGCTCGCCCGCGCCGAGCCCTGCGCCCTCGGGCGGGACCGAGTCGGTGCCATCGAGGGCCGCGACGATCGAGTGCGCGATGTTCGCGGCGTCGGGGCGGTTGCGGAGCGTCGCAACCGTCGCGAGGGTGCCGAACAAGTACGGCTCGAAGCGCCCGGTGGAGAGGGCGCGCCGGGCGTCGGCGACCGCTCGGTCGAGCAGGAGGTGCCCGGGCGCCGTCTGGCCGGTCCGCTGGTAGAACTGGGCGAGGCCGAGCAGCGCGGCGTCGTCCTTCGGCCAGGTCTTGCGCGCGGAGAGCAGCGTGGACTCGGCCTTCTTCGAGTCGCCGGACGCCTCGTGGATGCGCGCGAGATCGACGGTCCGCTGGCACTTGGCCTCGGGCGCCTCCGCCTCGTTGACGAGCGCGGTCTGCTGCTCGAGGGCCGCGCGCGTGTCGCCGGTGCGCTGGTAGAGGGCGACGAGCCGCTCGCGGGCCGCGAGGTCGGCGGGCGCCCGCTTGAGGATCTCCTGGTACGCGAGCTCGGCGCGCTCCGGGTTGGGCAGGTGGTCGTCGTAGAGCTCGCCGAGGCGGAGGTAGACGGCGGCCTGTCGCGCCGGCTCGGGGACCAGCCTCGCGAGCCGGATGAGCGCCTGCTCGGCGCCCGTCCAGTCGCCTTCCGCGCTGCAGAGGCCAGCGAACGCCTCGAGGGCGTCGACGTGGTCGGGGCTCTCCTCGAGCGCCCGCGCGAGCGCGCGCTTGGCGGTGCCCACGTCGCCGACCTCGGCGAGGGTGCGGCCGCGCAAGACCTCCAGCTCGACGCGCTCGCTCGGGTCGGTGACGCTGTCGAGGCGTCGCTCGAGGAGCGTCGCGAGCTCCGCGCGCGCGCCCTCCGCGAGGTAGAGCGTGCGCAGGCGCTCGAAGGCGTCTTCGTACGCGGGACGAAGCGACGTCACCCGCTCGAGAGCGGCCCGAGCGCGGCCCGCGTCCTTGACGACGTCGCCCCAAAGAACGGCCGCGCGGTAGATCTCGCGGACGCTCTCCTCCGGAGCCGCGCTGACGTCGGCCGAGGCCTCGAAGGCCTCCGCGGCGGCGGCGTGATCGCCGAGCTCGACGAGCACTTCGGCGCGCTCGAGCTGGACCAGGACGTGCTGAGGAGCAAGCTCGACGGCACGGCCCAGCAGGGCGTTCGCGCGCGGGAGCTCGCCGGCCTGCCTCGCGGCCTGGGCGGCGCGGAGCAGCAGGGTCGCGCCCTCGAGCGGTCGATCGACACGCGTCGAGATCTCCTCGTCCGCCACGGACGCGAGCCTCGCGTCGCCATGGGCGCGCGCGTGAGCCGCGACCTGACGGAGCACCCAGAGCGCGCGAGGCTCGTGCTTGTACGCGACCTCGAGCGGCTCGCGCATCTCCTCCCAACCGAGCGCGCGGAGGCGCAGGCGAGCGGAGACGATCGCGTGCGCCGTCGCCTCCGGCCCGTCGAGGGCCTTGGCGATCGCGAGCGCGATGGGCTCGATCTCGCCTTCACGCCCGGCGGCCGCGAGGGCGCTCGCGACGCGGCGGAGGGTCGGGAGGTGGTCGGGCACCTCCTCGAGGATCGTGCGCCGCCAGAGCAGACCGCTCGCCGGGTCGTCGCGGCCGACCTCGTCGAGGTCGGCGAGGCGCTCGTAGACCTCGAGGCGCTCCTCGGCCGTCGCGAGCGCGCGAGCCTTCGGGAGCAGCTCGTCGACGAGCTCGCTCGCGCCGTGCCCGGCGAGGGCGGCGCGGTAGGCGAGGATCGGGGCGAGCGCGGTGTCGCCCGCTGCGACCGCCTGACGTGCGAGCACCGCGGCGCGCGCCATGTCACCGGACCGCTCGAGCTCCAGCGCAGCCTCGAGCGCAAGACGGGCGGCGTCGGGACCGACGGCCTCGGCGGCGCGCTGCACGCGCCACTCGGCTCGATCGGGCGGCGGATCGGCGGAGAGCCGCTCGTAGAGCTCACGCAGGCCCACGTCGGAGGGCCGCGCCGGGAGCGCCTGTTCCAGGAGGCTTGCCGCGGATGAGCCAGCCTCGTCGGCGAGCAGCAGCGCCTCGCGAACGAGATCGAGCGCCTGCTCGCCAGCGTCTTCGCTCGTCTCGCGGCGCAGGCGGAGCCACTCGAGGACCCGCTCGCGATCGCCCCGAGCGCGGGCGAGCCGCTCGCCGAAGTGCGCGGCGAAAGGCAGTCGGAGGTCGATCTCGGCCGCGGAGCGGAACAGGCGCTCGGCCTCGCCGGCTGGCGGGATCTCGGTGTCGACATCCACGTCGACGTCGGGGTTCGCGTCCGCGAGGCGGATCGCAGCCTCGACGAGCAGCAGCGCAGCGCGCGCGCCGCCGCCGACCGAGTCGGCGAGCTCGACGAGCGCGCTCGCGGCCTCTTCGCGGCTCTGGAACGAAGCGCGCGCGCGAACCGCGCCTTCGTGGCCGGCGTCGAGCGCGCAGGCGCGTTCGTAGTCGGACGCCGCCCGGTCGGGATTGCCGCCGAGCTCCGCCACGAGCGCACCCGCGAGGGCGCGATCGCGCTCGGCGTGGTGCGCCGGGCCGGCGACGTTCACGTCGCCCCAGCTCGACAGGGCGCGGGCGACCTCGCCAACCGCCCCCGCCTCGACCTCGAGCTCGAGCGCGAGCGCGCGGGCGACCCCGGTGTCGGGCGCGGCGGCGCCGTACGCGCGCACCGCCGCAGCCGCGCGGCCGCGGTGCGCGCGATCGTTGACCTCGTCGGACGGGCTGCCGATTGCGGGGCCAGCCGCGAGCGCGCGGCCGAGGCGCACCGCCGTCGAAGCGCGGGCGCTGCCGAGCGAGAGCATGACGCGGCCCGGGTCGGACGGTGCCGAGAGCGCGCTCGTCGCGGCGACGACGAGCGGGGCGAGCTGGGCGTCGCGGACCGTGTCGTCGACGAAGGCATCGAGCTCCTCGCGCGTCGCGCCACCGAGGGCGCCGATCGCGATGCGATCCGCCGCGCTGAACGCGGAGGCGGGCGCCTGATCGAGCGCGGCACGGGTCGCTTCCGCGTCTCCGAGCTCGATCGCGCGGGCGGCGACGGCGCGCGCCGCGAGCGGCCCGTGCGAGCCGGCAACGACCGCGCGGAGAGACGCGAGCGAGCGCTCCCGGGTTTCCGGGCGCGGCGCAGCGAGCACGCCGGCGAGCCACCCAGCGCCGCCGCCGAGGCCGCGAGCCTTGGCGAGCGACTCGACCCACCCGACGGCAGCGGACACGTCCCCGGCGCCGAGCGCGGCGCGCGCTCGAAGGAGGCGCTCGTACGCCGTCGACGCGCCGTCACGCGGCCTCGCCCAGCCCGTCTTGCTGGCGAGCTCGACCGGGGTCGCGCGGAGCAGCGCGACCTCGGCGAACGCCCCCGCGAGAGGCGCAAGGCCCGGTGCGTCGGGCACTCGGACGCGCGCGAGCGCCGCGCCGACGGCGCCCTCCCCCTGGAGGTCGGCGTCGGCAATCGCGTCGCAGAAGCGCTGAACCACGGGGCGCGGGTCGCCAGGCAGCGCGCGCGCGGCGGCGTCGAGGCGCTTTCCCGAACCCTCGCGGTCATCGAGCTTCTGGCGAAGAATCTCGGCGGCGACCAGGGAGGCGTGCGCCCGCGCCTCGGGGGTCGGCGCGAGCCGTGCCTCGACATCGAGCACCTCGACCGCGGCGTTCCACTCGCCGTCGCGCTGATACAGCCCGCGGACCTGCCGCTGCGCGAGCGGTGAGCTCGGGGTCAGGTCGCGCGCCTCGCCGGCGAGCTCCAGGGCGAGCGGCTCCTCCCCCGCGAGGGCCGCGAGCTCCGACGCGACGAGCAAGATCCGTGAACGGGCCGTCGCGTCCTCGATCGCGCCGGCCTCGGCGCGGAGCCAGGTCACGCGCGAAAGCCAACCCTCGCGCGTGCTGCCGACCCCCTTCGCGCTCGCGAGCGAATCGGGCACGGCACGAAGCGCGGGCGGGCTCGGCGCCGCCACCGCGGCGAGGGCAGCGCCAAATACGCGAGCCTCGACCTCGACGACGGGGCTCGGCGCGGGCTCGGGCGCCGACGCAGGCGGCGGCGGCGGCGACTCGGGGGGCAGGTCGATCTCGAGCGACGGGGCCACGTCGAGCTCGGGCGCTGGCGAAACGAGGGCCTCGGAGGCTTCCCCCGACGACGAATCTTCCAGCGGCAGAGGGGCCAGCGCGGGTTCGGGCGTGGACGTGGACGCGGGCGCGGGGGTCTCGGTCGCCGAACGCGGGGCGGCTCCGAGGGTTGCGAAGCTGGGCGCGACGGAGGCGTCCGGCTCGGATCCCGGGAGGTCGTCGGCGCCCTCCCAGATCTCGGTCGCGGCTTCACCTTGCTCGTCGAGGTCGAAGATCTCCGAGTCGACCGCCGGCTCGGGCAGCGCGAGAACCGGCGACTCCTCGCGGAGGACCTCGGTCGGCGCGGGCGCGGCCGCCAACGGGACCGACGACGGCTCCAGCGGCGAGATCGGCGCGGGCGTGACCGCCGACGGCGGCGACGGAAACGGGACGGACGACCCGGGCAACGGAGGGAGCGTCACGGCAGAGGACGTGCGCGACGGCGGCGTCCGGTCGGACGCGGGATCCTCGGACAACGGCGGATCGAGATCGCCCTCGAGGCCCGAATCGAGGTCGGGCGAGCGCGTCGCCTCGGTCAGGATGCGCGCCATGTCGGCGTCGAGGAGGGCGGTCCGGGGTTCCGCGAAGTCGTCGTCGTCGCGAGGAACGCTGAACTCGTGCTCGCTCGCGACCGCGGCGCTGAGGGCCGGCGCAGGGATCGTGATGGTCGCCGGAGCACGGGGCGGGGGATCGTCCGCGGAAGGAGGCTCCGGGTCCTCGCGAGGGATCGGTCGCGACTTCGGGGCCCCCTGGCGCGGGGGACCGGCCGGACGCGGGAGCTCGAATGCGGACGCGCCGCCCGCGAGCGGCGTCGGCGCAGGGGGCGGCAGCACGGGCCGCGGCGCGCCAGGGCGCACGGCGACCGCGGCGGGGGGCTCGGTGACGTCGGCGAACAGCGAGTCGAGCAGCGCGTCGCTCTCGTCGTCCGACGGGAGCACGTCCACGAGCTTCGGTCCGCCGCCGAGGCGGATCGACGCGGAGGGGCGCTTCTGCGCGACGGCCACGTTCTCCGCCGGCCTGTTGATCTCGGGCCGCCCGGCTGCGGGAGGCGTCTGCTTGGTGGAATCGTCGTCGTGGTCCACGTGGCCCTCGGTCTCGCGCGGCCCGTTGTCGCCAGTCCCGTCGCTCACCGGACCCCCATGCCGAGCTTGCGGCGAAGCTCGAGGTAGCTTGGCGAGAGCACGAACGCGAGCAACCGCAGCGCGCGCTCGTTGTCGGCGACCAGCGCGCCGATCTCGTTTCGTGGCGCCCCGAGGACGTCGCTGAGCACCACGGAGACGTCTCCCGCGGCGATCACGGCCATCCGGTCGAGGCTGCGACGCGCAGCCGCCGCCCACACCCGCGCGTCCTGGCCGGCCTGCATGAAGCGCTGGCAGGGCTCGAGGATCGCCTTCTTCACCTTGCGCGAGATCTCCTTGCGGATCGCGCGAGCGACCTCGTTGTAGACCGCGTAGGGCGGCGCCTGGACCGGCAACCCGGCCTCGGCGCACGCGGCGATGACGACGGAGGCGACCGTGTTGTCGTCCCGCAGCCGCACGCTCGTGACGCCCCGACGGAGCGCGAAGACCTCGCGAGCGAGGGCCGAGCGCGCGGCGGCGTCGAACGGCGCGGTGATGGCGGCGCCGAGCACGATCGCGGGCTGCTCGCCGGCGATGCCGTGCACGGCGTACGCGCTCGGGCCGCCGACGTAGACGTCGAAATCGCCCTCGAAGCCGAGGGCGCCCATCCATTCGGCGACGGCCATGCGGACCGGGTGGCCACCGCGTGCATCGATGCGCTCCTTGCGACCGACGCCGAGCGACGAGAGCGACGGGCCGAGCGCGAGGCCGAGGGTCTCGGCGAGCGCGGCGAAGAGCAGCGCGACGGGGCCCCCGTCGTGGGGGTCGGCGATCTCGGCGAGGGCTCGCGAGTCGAGCACGACCTCGGGCCGGCCGGACACGCGCGTGTCGATGCGAGCGAGCTCCTCCGACAGCGCAGGATCGACGTTGCCGAGCCCGACGAGCGCGCCGAGCGTGGCCTGCCGGAGCCCGGGGTCCTGGCCGGCGCCAGCGATCTTCGCGAGCATCGTCACGCGCGCCGTGTCCGCGGGCTTGTCCGCGAGCGCCTGCAGGAGCGTCGCCTTGCCGCGGCCGAGCGCCCGCGATCGGAAGGCCGGATCGAAGCCCGTCGTGAGGACGAGGTCGAGCGCCTCGCTGTCGTCGGGTGCCTCGTCGAGGAGCTTCGCGGTCGCGGCGTCGGCTCGCAGCGGCTTGTGTGCCTTGTCGCGCCAGATGACGAGCGCGAGGCGGGCAGCCTCGACGCGGCCCTCGCGCGTCTCGCGCTCGACCATGAGCTGCTCGAGAATGGCGGTCGCCTCGTCCCACGCGCCCGCCTTGGCGGCGACGCGCGCGAGCCGCTCGCGCACGGCGAGCGTGGAAAGGCCAGCGCGGTGCAGCCCGAGGAGCACGTCGAGGGCCTTGTCGAGCGCGCCGAGGCGACTCTCGTAGATGTCCACCGCCGCGAGGCCGGAGATGAGGCGCTGCTGCTTCGGCGCTTCCTTGATGGTCGACAGCCGGGCGAGCGTGGGCGCGGCGTGCGCGAAGTCGCCGCGCGAGATCTGGATCTCGCCCGAGAGGGCGAGGGCGCCGACGTGATCGGGCTCGAGGAGCGTGACGTTCTCGAGCGCTTCGAGCGCGCCATCGCGATCGCCCTTCTTGCGGAGCACACGCGCGCGCTCCCAGTAGAGCTTGCCGATCTCGGCCTCGTCGTCGGCGACGTCGAGACGGCGTGCGATGACGTCGAGGAGCTGGTCATCCTCGTTGCGCGCGCGCAGCCGGCGGAACAGCTTGTCGAACGCGATCGCGCGGGACGGATCGCGGCGAAACGCCCGGTCGAAGGCGATCTCGGCGTCGTCGTGGGCCTCGGTCTTGTCGAGCAGCGTGATGCCGGCCTGCTCCCAGAGCTCGGCGCCGCGCGCGTCGTCCACCGAGAGCGCGCCGAGCTGCGCCGCAGCGAGGGCCATCGCGACGTGGTCGCCGAGCTGCTGGGCGGCGGAGCGCGCGCCCTCCCACGAGGCGAGGTCGTGCGGGCGCTTGTCGACGACCGCCCGGAACGCCTTGTGCGCGGCGGCCGCGTCGCCCGCGGCGAGGTGCGCCCAACCGGCCAGCGAGAGGGCGTCGACCGCGGCGTCGGCGCCGAGCGCGTCGCCGAGCCCCTGGAGCGCGGCGGCCCGGCGGGCGGGGTCGCTTCCCGGCGGCGTGAGCTCGAGGTTTGCGAGGCGAATCGAGGCCGCATCGCCGGAGAAGAGCTCCTCGCCGCCCACGGGGTCGTGCAGCGCGAGGACGAGCGCCGAGGACGCCTCGAGGGAGGCCTGAGCGGAGCGAATCGCCGCGGCGTCGGCGCCGGACGCGGCCGCACCGAGGCGGTCGGCGACGGCGCGACGCGCGCTCGCCTCGGCGACTCGATCGCCGACGCCGAACGCCGCGGCGAGCCACTCGACGGCGGCCGCCAGCGCCGGCTCGCGCCCAGCCCAGGCGGTCGCGCGCTCGAGCGTGGCAAGCGCGTCGCGATCGACGGCACGAGCGAGGCGGAAGCGCTCGGCCTCCGCGAGGGTCTGCCCTTCGCCGCCGGCGTCGGAGAGCTCCTGAAGCGCGCGCTCGAGCGCGTCACGGTCGTCGAGCGCGGCGGGGATCACGAGCCGCCCGAGCGCGGCGGCGACGGCGAGGTCGTCGGCGCCTTCGCGCTCGGCGGTCGCGAGCGCGTCGAGCAGCGCGTCAGGCGAGTCCGCGGAGACGGCGTGCGCCACCTCGACGCCGAGGCGCTCGAGGGCGATCGAGGCCGGATCCGCGCCGGCTTCGGCCGCGACGTCGAGCGCGCGTCGACGGGCGTCGGCCCCGTCGGCGTCCGCGCCGCGGAGCGCCCACGCCAGCACCGTGGCCGCCGCACGCGCCGCGCCGGCGCGGGCCGCGTCGAGCTCGTCGAGGGCGCGAGCCTTCTCGCCGGCACGCCACAACAGCAGGGCCGCTTCGAGGTGCAGCGCGGCGGCGACGTCGTCCTCGTCGACCGCCGCAGCCGCCCCGGCGAGCGCGGTCGCGGCGGCGACGGGTTGCCCCGCGCGCCGCTCGAGCTCGGCCAGGAACGTGGCGGCGACCTCGTCGCCAGGCGTGGCGGCGCAGAGCTCGACGAGCACCTCGCGAGCGCGGTCGAGGTCGCCGAGGCGAGCGGCGCGGAGCGCGGCCACGATCGACAGCCCGCGCGCCACCGCGGCGTCGGCCTCGACGCGCGACAGCTCGAGGACGGGGCCGGGCGGCAGCAACCGGGGCACGCCCTCGGCGTCTCCCTCGCGGCGCGCCAGCCCGATCGCGTACGCGCCGAGCACGCGCCCGAGCCAGGCCGTGGCGCTGGGCTCGCCATCGCGGCCGCCCGAGGTGGCGACCTTCTCGAACGCCTCGGCCGCGCTCGCCTCGTCCCCACGCAGCAGGCGCGCGCGCGCGAGCTCGAACCAGAGGCTCGCCTGCTCCGCCGGGTCGGCACCGAGCTCGACGAGCCGCTTCGTAGCGTCCTCGAAGAAGGCGGGGTCGGCCGCGAGCGCGCCGCCTGCGACGCTGGGCTGACCGATCGCGGCCAGCATGCGCGACACGCGCGCGGCGAGCTCTGGCGCGACGTCCGAGAGGGACAGCGCAGCGCGAGCCCGGCCGAGATCGCCGGCCTTGCAGGCCCAGACGTACGCGGCCAGGAGGTAGGCGCGCCCCTTCGCGTCGGGCGACGCGCAAGCCTCGGCCGAAGCCTCGAGCGAGGCGGCGAGGGCGACGGGCTCCTGACCGTCGGCGAGCAGGTCGAGCTGCAGGGCCCTCGCGGGGATGCACCCGGGATCAGCGGCGAGCGCCGACGCGAGCGCGTCGAGGGCGCCGGTGCGATCCGCGCGGATCGCGGCGGCCTCCGCGACCCGAAGCCACAACGCCGCGGCGCCGGGCCCCTGGGCGCCGCGCTCGAGCTCGGCGCGAGCAACGGCCGCAGCGCCCTCGCCGTCGCCTGCGGTCTCGAGCGCCACGAGGCGCGCGCGCGCGATGACGCTCGACCCGGGCAGACGCTCGGCCGCCCGCGCGAGCAGCGCGCTCCACCCGGCCGCGTCTCCGAGGCGCCGCTTGAGCTCCGCGGCGCGGAACCAGGCCTCCGCGGCGTGCTCCGGCGTGCGCATCGAGCGCGGCACGCCGGTCCCGTCCCCCGCGTCCGCGTCCTCGATCGCCTCGGCGATCATGTCCGCTTGGCCCTCGAGCGCGTGCGCGAGCACGGCCACGTCGCGCTCGCCCGTCGCGATCTCCTCGAGCGCCTGGCGCGTCCGGAAGCTCGCCCGGCCGCCGAGCGCGGCCGCCGCATCGAGCACCTCGTAGCCACGCGAGGGATCGCCGCTCTTCCACGCGAGCAGCGCGAGGTCGACGAGCAGCAGGGCCTTCCACGTGGGATCGGTCGCGAGCTCGGCGCGCGCCTCGATCGCGCGCATGCGCCCCTCGACGTCGCGATCCCGCGCGGCGGCGAGCTCGAGCTCGAGCCAAGCGGTCGGGTCTTCCGGGTTGGCGCCGATCGCGGCCTCGAGGGCTTCCTTCGCGCCGACGAGGTCGTGCTCGTAGTCGGCGAGGTAGGTCGCGCGCTCCCAGTGGGCGCGTGCGCGCTCCTCCGGGGTGAGGGCCGCGCGCGACAGCGCCTCCAGCAGCTTCCCGAGGTTCTTGACGGACTTGCGTCGGGTCAGGATGCGAACGAGAGCCTCGAGCGGCTCGCGGAACGTGGGCTCGGCGTTGAACGCCGCGAGGTAGTCGCGAGCCGCGATCGGCTCTTCCCCGGCCGCCTCCTCGATGACGGCGCGCTCGTGGAGCAGCGCGGCCTGAAGCGTGCGACTGTCGGTCGCTGCCTGCTCGGCGTTGATTCGTGCGACGAGCTCGCTCATACCGGGGCCCCGGCTGCTCTCTCTGGCATCATTGACCGCGCGGAGAGTAGCCAATCCGAAGGTTTGGAGTAAAGCGTGCCGGTGCGGCGCACCGGGCCTGGCGCGCGCGGAGTTTCGATCGCCCGCCACCGCGGCTCTCCCATCTCGCGCGCTTCTCTTGACGACGCGCGCACGCGGGCGGACGCTGCCTCGAAGCCTCGTGGCCCGCTTGATCGTCCAAACAGAAGAAGGGCCGGAGACCTTCGACCTCGCAGAAATGGCGACGCTCGGTCGCCACCCGGAGAGCGACGTCCCGGTCATCGACGCGCGCGCTTCGAAGAGCCACTGCGTGGTCGAGCACCACGGCGACACCTACGTGCTGCGCGATCTCGGCAGCATGAACGGCACGTTCCTCAACGGGGCGCGCATCGACGGCGAGACGCAGCTCGATCACGGCGACGAGATCACGATCGGCTCGATTTGCGTGAAGTTCGAGGATCCGGATCGCGAGGCCGAGGGCGTGACGGCGTCCGACCTTGCGTTCCGCGAGCTCGCCGCGCTGGCAGCCGGACGCGGGGCTGAGCGCGCTCCCATCCCGGGGGTCCCGACCGCGCGGCTGCGATCGCGGAACGATACGCCTGCCCGCGCGCCCGTCAGCCGCGACGAGACCGCCCCGACGCCGCCGCCGATGCGACCCATGGGGCGACGTGCGCCCGTCCTCGCCCCCGCACCGGCATCCGGGGAAGCGGAGAACCTCTTCGACGACTTGTTCGGGGACCTCGACACGCCGGCGCCCGCTCGGCCACCGGCACCCCCTGCCGACGTCCCGGCCGCCCCCGTCGCGCCGGCGCCGCTCGGTGGCCTCGTCGGCGTGCCCGCCCCGCCCCGCCCCGCGCGCGGCGCGCCGTCGCTCGACGCCAGGGAGCCGCCGCCGGTCGCGCCCGTCGACCTTCCACCCGGTTCGCCACCCCAAGCGCCATTCGACGGCTCGCTCGACGGGACCGGCGCCGGGCCCGCGTCCACACGGCGCACCTCGACGCGCCCCTACGCCGGTGAGCTCCTCGCCGACGGGGTCGCTCCGCGCGCGCTCGCCGCGGTCGGAGCGCCGAACGACAGCGAGAACCCGCCCTCGCTCGAGCACGCGGTGGTGCACCCGCAGCGCAAGCCGCGCGCGACGCCGCTGGCCAAGGCGCCCCTGGCCGCCGCGGCGCCCCCGCCGCGCGCCACGCAGGGGATGCCGACCGGCCAGGGCGTCGGACCGCTCGCGGCGGCGGAGGGTGGCCCCGAGGTCCTGGCCGAGGCCCCGGACGCGCGCGCGGCGGCGGAGCACGAGGCGCCGCGGCCGGGAGGCGCCAGCCGCGGGAGCGTCTATCGGGCGTTCTACGAGATGACCGCTGCGGTCGTGCGCGCGAGCGACCGGCATGAGCGGCTGGAGCGCCTGCTCGACGGCGTGCTCGAGCTCGCGAACGCCGATCGCGCGGTCGCGTTCGTGGCCGACGCGGAGGGCCAGCTCGCCGCCGAGGTCGTCCGCGCACGGCGCGGCGCGAGCCTCGGCGTGGCGGTGTCGGCGACGCTGCTGCAAGGCGCGCTGCGCAGCCCCGCGGCGGCGATAGCGGGCTCCGCGCCGGGGCGAGCCGCGGGTCCGGACGGCCGGAGCGTGACGGCCCCGATGGTCCACGACGGTCGAGCGGTCGGTGTCCTGTGGGTCGAGGGCGTCGGTCCCCTGGCGACAGGCCCCGAGGCGCTCGCCCGCCTCGACGCCGCAGCAGGCCTGGCGGCGCTCGTGCTCGCCACCGCGAAGTAAGTAGGGAATTCGCGGTCGGCGAGACGCGCACGATCCTCCGGATCGCGAGCGCCCTTGTGTATCATCGCGCCGTGGACGGGGAGATGACGACGTCGCAGTTCAAGAACGTCCCCGTCGTGCTCGTGGTGGGTCAGACGTCCGAGTTCGTCGACCGCTGCCGCGACGTGGCTCCCGGCTTCGGCGCCGTCGTCCAGGCCTGCGACCTTTCGGCGGCCCCGACGATGTGCGCACGGCTTCGCCCCCTCGTTCTGCTGATGAGCGAGGCGCTCTACGCGTTCGATCCGCTCGAGTTCGACGCGCTCGCGCGCGACACCAGCTCGCGCCTGCTGCGCCTCGACGACGACGAGATCCCGCTCGAGGCGCTCGAGCTGCTCATCGGCGCCGCCGTGCACGAGGCCCAGGCGCTGCGCGCGTCCACGACGCGCTGACGATCGCGCGCGGCAGGACGGAGCGCGCCGCCATCGGCGCGCCGCGGCCCATCCGCCAACGCTACTTCAGGATGTTGTCGAGCTTGCTGTTGACCTTGCCCTCGACGGTGCCCTTCATCGGCCTGAGCAGGAACGGGAGGTCGATCTCGACGCGCACGGTCGAGGCGTCGACGATCACCGCGCCCGCCGCGCCCTTCGCCATCCCGGAGGGGGCGTCGAACTTGATGCGGTCGCCCTCCCACTGCCAGCGGATGCCGAGCTTCGTCTCCATGTCCTTCGCGAGCTCTTCGGCCCGCAACCGCACGACGTCCATCGTGAGGCTGTGCGACCGGCGGATGTCGATCGTCGCCATGCCTGGGTCTCCATTCCGATGAGGGTGAGCGAGCGGGCGCCTCGCCCGCCGCATGCGCGCCCCGGCGCGCATCCGCGAGAGCATTACTCGATCCGGCGAATGATCCAAAACCCCCGCGGGGTGTCCACGGGTTCGCTGACCTCACCCTTGCCGAGACTGAAGAGCACGTACTCCGGCGCGGGCTCGAGATAGCCGCGACCGATGTGGCCCATGGTGTCGGACGAGCCCTTGTCGCCCTTGGACACGGCCGCCTTGAAGTCCGCCTTGGCGTCGAGCGCGAGCTGCTTGGCGAGCTCGAGGGCCTGATCACGCGGACGGGCGGTCGGCGGCGCCCCCTGCGCCCCGCGGTAGGTGACCAGGATCACGCCGAACGAAACCTGCTTCGGCGCGTCGACCCCGAGGGGCGGCGGCGCCTGGCCCGTGAGGAGAGCGCCCCCGGCGTCACCGGGCGCCTCTTCGGCCGCCGACTCGGGCGGGGCCTCGGCGTCGGGCGCGCCCGCGTCGGACACGGCGGCCGAGGCGGCCGTCGGAGCGGCGCCGTCCAAGCCTGCGTCACGCGCCACGGGCGGCTTGCCGCCGGTTTCGCGGCGACCTCCTCCGGCGACGACGAGCACGACGGCACCGACCAGGAAGGCGGCGAACAACGCGGCAGTCCACTTCTGCATGGAAGGCGCGAGGGCTTAGCACGTCTTCGCCGCAGGTTGGCGACGGAGTGGGAACGCGCGAGCGGCGACGACGAGGGCGCCGGCCACATGCGGCGACGCTGAAAAATTGAAGTGAGACCTCGCGTCCCGGCGCCGAACCCACCGTCGCACGCCGCCGCCGAGCCGATACTTGACGCCTATTTGGGGCCGGTTCGACCGAAAAGCTCCCATCGACGCGCAGCCCTGATAAAAGAGTTGGCTGGTTTTTGGGCGCGGATTCCGCGCGTCTTCGAAGGGGATTCAGGGTCGGACAAGATGGTCAAAGTCGAGTGCGACGGGTGTCGATCGCCCTACCAGATCGACGAGCGGCGGATCCCCCCGACGGGGCTCAAAATGCGCTGCCCCAAGTGCGGCAAGAGCATCCTCGTCAACAAGCCGGCCGCCGGCGGTGAAGCGGGAGCGGCCGCCCCGCCGGTGAGTGACCCGCGCATGCAACCGACGATGCCGTTCGGCTTGCCGGGCGGTGCATCGGCGGGCAAGCCCCGCGCGACCATGATGGGCCTCGCGGAGCCACCGCCGGCTCCGCACGCTCCTCCTCCTCCACCGCTCGAGCAGGGCTCTCTCGCGGACGGGATGATGGACTTGCCCGTCGCGCGCACGGCGGCCCCGTCCGGTGGGTTCGGGGGCGGCTTCGGGGAGATCAACCTGCTCGACCTGCCTGGCTCGGGAGCGCCGGCCGAGGCCCTCGGCGCCGACGACCTTCCCGTGGTCGGCGGGCGGAAGACGGCGATCCAGTTCGGCGACATCGACCTTCCAATGGCGGCCGAAGACAACCTGCCGGCGCCGGGAGGGTTCCGCGGTGGATCCGATCCGCGGGCCGGTCGCGGCCCCACGCTGCGCGGCTTTGGCGAGATCGACCTGCCGAGCGTGTCGCCGGCCGGTGCGCCGGCCCCTCACGGCCCGCACGGCGGCGGGCTCATCGATCTCCCGGTGTTCTCGAGCCAGGCCGGCCTCCCCATGGCCGCCGGCGCGGGGCTGCCAATGCCGGCCGGCCCTGGGCTGCCCGCCGCCGCCGGGCCGGGCCTCCCGTCCGTGGCAGGCCCCGGCTATCCCGCACCCGCAGGCCCCGGCTATCCCGCGCCCGCGGGCCCCGGCTATCCCGCGCCCGCAGGCCCCGGCTATCCCGCGCCCGCAGGCCCCGGCTATCCCGCTCCCGCAGGCCCCGGCTATCCCGCTCCCGCCGTGGGCCTGCCCTCCGCCCCCGGCGGCCCGATCGGCTTCGGCGGCGGCACCGGCGCCGGGCTCCCGGCGTACTCGGGCGGCGCCGGCTTCCCGAGCCCGCAACGCTCGAGCGGATTCCCGTCGCGAAACGACGCCGACGTCGGCGAGGAGCTGGCGCTCGGCGAGGCGTCCCACGCTGGCCCGATGCCGGGCGGCCCCGAGTTCCCCCTGCCGCCGGCGCTGCCGAGCGACGCCTTCGGGCCCCCCGCCGCAGGCGGCGGGTTCGGCGGCATGAACGACGGCTTCGGCGAGGGCATCGACCTCGCGGACGCCGACGCGATGGGCTCCGGCGGGGGCCTCGCTCGCCCCGGCGGGCGCGCCACCGCCGCGATCAAGGGCCCCGGCGGTGCGCCGCTGGTCGAGATCGCCAAGAAGCCCTCCAAGGCCCCCCGCTACATCCTGCTCGGCGCGGCGGTCTTCCTCCTCGCGGGAGGGTCGCTCACGCTGTCGAAGGACATCGGCGCCTTCGGCGTCTACTTCATCAGCGACAAGGTCAACGCCGGTCGCTACGCCTCCGGGCTCGACACACTGCGCAAGAGCGCCCAAGACAGCCTCGACACGGACACGTTCCTCGCGTCGGCGCGAGCGCTGAGCGACTCGCGCGCGGCGGCCTCGGCCGCGCCGCGCCACAAGCCGACGTCCGCGTACAGCGCGTACGTGGTCTACGGGCGGAGCCTCCGCTTCGGCCGGCGCAGCGAGGACGAGGCCTACGGCAAGCAGGCGCTCCTCGACGCGCAGCAGGGCTCGCCGGAGGATCTCGTCGCGCTCGCCGCCGCCGCGCAGGACGCCGCGAGCGGGCAGCTCGCGCGGGCCCGGCAGTCGATCGGCGCGCTCGCGTCGCGCATGCCGAACGACATCGACGTCGCGGTGCTCGCGGGCGAGATCGAGCTCGCGGCCAAGGCTCCGGACAAGGCCGTCGCGGTGTGGAAGCACTCCGTCGAGCTGAAGAAGAGCGCTCGCACGCTGTTCGGCCTCGCGCGCGCGCAGTTCGCCGCGGGGGATCCCAAGAGCGCGGAGGCGACCGCGAAGGCCGCGGTCGACGCATCACCGAAGCACGTCGGCGCGCGCACGCTGCTCGCCTCGATCTACCTGCAGAGCGCCGGCCACGAGACGGACGCGCAGGCGATGCTGGCGAAGGTGACGGAGGACAAGGACGTGCGCGGCGCCGCGAGCGACGCCGAGCTGGTCGACGCCTACACGCTGCTCGGGCGACTTCACCTCGCGAAGTCGCGCATGTCGGCCGCCGAGCAGGCCTTCGCGGCCGCGCTCAAGCTCGACCCGCAAGCGGTCAACGCGCTCGTCGGCAACGGCGAGCTGTTCTACCGCGCGGGCCGCTTCTCGGAGGCGCTCGCACGGTACGAGGCGGCCATCAAGGCGGACGCGGACAGCGTGCTCGCCAAGGTCGGCCTCGCGAAGACGATGCTCGGCCTCGAGCGCATGAAGGAGTCGAAGGACTCGCTCAAGCGCCTGCGCGAGCAGCGCGCGACCGATCCGCTCGTCGCCTACTGGCTCGGCCGCGCCGAGGAGGCCCTCGGCAACCGCAAGGAGGCCGAGGCCGCGTACGTCGACGCCATCAAGATCGGCAAGAGCGAGCCCGAGGTGGTCGACGCCTACGTCGCGCTGTCGCACCTGCTCGCCGGCCTCGGCCGCGCCGAGGAGGCCGGCACGCGCCTCACCGAGGCGACGGCGAAGTTCCCGGACCTGCCCGCGCTTCACCGCGCCAAGGGCGAGGTCGCGCTGGAGACGGGCCGCTACGACGACGCGCGCAAGGAGTTCGAGGCGGCCCTCGCAAAGGAAGACGACCTCGGCTCACGGTACAAGCTCGGCGTCGCGCTGCGACGGATGCGCGGCTTCGACGAGGCCGCGGCGATCTTCGACAAGGTCGCCGCCGTCGACAAGGACTACCCGGGCCTCGCGCTCGAGCGCGGCCTGCTCTTCGAGGAGACCGGGCAGAGCGAGCGCGCCCTCGAGATGTACGCCGACGCGCTCCGCAAGGCGCCGAACGACGTCGACATGAAGCTCCGCGTCGGGTCGACGCAGGTCATGGCCGGCCATGCGAAGCAGGCCGAGCCCATCCTGCGCGAGGTGCTGCGCGATCGCCCGAACTCGGGCGAGGCGAACCACTTCCTCGGCCGCGCCCTGCTCGTCAAGGGGACGAACCTCTCGGAGGCCATGCGCTTCCTCGAGCGCGCGGTCGAGATCGACGCGAACCACGCCGAGTACTGGCTGTACGTCGGCTGGGGGGCAAACGAGGCCGGTCAGCCCGCGCGCGCCGAGCAGGTGCTCAAGCGCGCGCTCGACCTCGACAAGGATCTCGGCGACGCCTACTGGCAGCGCGGCGTGCTCCTGCAGAAGCAGGGCGCGACCGCCGACGCGCTGATGGACCTGCAGACCGCCCTCGAGAGGCGGCCCTCGCGCTACGAGGCGTACGCGACGATGGCGCTCTGCTTCCAGGACCAGCAGAAGTACGGCGAGGCCGAAGAGGCCTGGCGCAAGGCGATCGCGAAGGACGAGACGGTGCCCGAGTGGCACTTCCGCCTCGGCAAGCTCTACGAGCAGCGCAACGACAAGGCGGGCATGCTGGTCGAGATCCAGAAGGCGATCGACCTGGCCGAACAGCCGGATCGGCCGTCGTCCGGGTGGCTCTTCGACGCGTACCGCCTGGTCGCGGAGGCCTCCGAGGCGGCGAACAAGGAAAAGGCCGTCAAGTACTGGCACAAGTTCATGGAGCTCGCGCCGACCGACAACGCGTACCGCGTCGAGGGCAAGCGCACGCTCGAGCGGCTCGAGGGGCGCGCCGTCCGCTGAACGCGCCGCGACGCAGCGAGCGGGGCGGCGCACGCGGGGGGGCCTCGTGATCCGCGCGTCGACGGATCGTGCCGTGATCCTGATCGGCCATGGCGCGCCCCCGAAGGACGCGCCGGGAGAGCTGGTGCAGCGGCTGAAGGGCCTCGAGGCCCGGCGGCGCGCGGCCGGCGGGCCGCCGAGCACCGAGGAGCTCGCGCTCGACGTTCGGCTCCGGCGCTGGCCCCGCACCGAGGCGAGCGACCCCTACCGCGCGGGTATCGAGGCGGTCGCGCGAGCGCTCGTCACGCGGCTCGACGGGGCGCGCGTGCTCGTCGCCTACAACGAGTTCTGCGCGCCGACGCTGCAAGAGGCCGTCGACGACGCGATCGCCGGCGGCGCGACGATCGTCACCGTGGTGCCGTCGATGCTGACGCGCGGCGGGATCCACTCCGAGGTCGAGATCCCGGAGGCGATCGCAGCCGTGCGGGCGACCCGGCCCGGCGTCGAGATCCGGTACGCATGGCCCTTCGACGGCGAGGCGGTCGCTGAGCTGATCGCCGCGCAGGTGGCGCGGGCGGGGTGAGCGAGCAGGGTACCGACCTGGACGGCGCTCGGGCCGACAGGTAGGGTGAACGCCGGGCGTCGCTTCCCGTGGGGGAGCGACCGAGGAGGCGCACGTGGAGCTCACCCAAGGCCTGACCATCGCCCAGCGCTTTCAGCTGGTCCGGGAGCTCGGCCGCGGCGGCATGGGCAGCGTGTGGCTCGCCCACCACGTGAGCCTCGACGTGCCGTGCGCGGTGAAGTTCATCAACGCCGAGGCGATGGATCTCCCCGAGATCCGGGCTCGTTTCGAGCGCGAGGCGAAGGCGGCGGCGTCGCTGCGAAGCCCCAACGTCGTCAACATCATCGACTACGGCGTGAGCGAGGTCGGGCCGTACATCGCGATGGAGTACCTCGAGGGCGAGGACCTGGCGCAGCGGCTCGCGCGTCGCGGCCGGCTCGGCCCGCACGAGACGGTCGAGGTCGTGAGCAACGTCGCGCGCGCGCTGACCAAGGCGCACGCGGCGGGCCTCGTGCACCGGGATCTCAAACCCGAGAACGTGTTCCTCGTGCGCGACGAGGACCGCGAGATCGTCAAGGTGCTCGACTTCGGCATCGCCAAGGTGAATCGGCTCGCGGGCAACGACGGCGCAACCAAGACGGGCTCGCTGCTCGGCACGCCGAGCTACATGAGCCCCGAGCAGGCGCAGGGGACCAAGGCCGTCGACCACCGTTCGGACCTGTGGTCGCTGGCGGTGCTCGCGTTCCGCTGCCTCACGGGGCGGCTGCCGTTCGTGAGCGAGGCGCTCGGCGACCTGCTGGTGCAGATCATCGTGAGCCCGATGCCGGTGCCGTCGTCGTTCGCGCCCGACCTGCCGCCATCGTTCGATGCGTGGTGGGCCCGCGCGGCCGCGCGCGACCCCGCGCAGCGCTACCAGACCGCTCGCGAGGCAGCGGACGCGCTAGCGGCGTCCTTCGGGCTCGCGCAGGCGACGGGGCCCGGGTCCTGGGAGGCGCGCGCGCCAGCCGGCTCGCCCCCCTACCCTGCCGGCTACGCGACCCCGGCCGGCGCGCAGCCGAGCTGGGGCCATCCCTCGGGCCCGAGCCAAGGCGCGGCGATGGGCGCGCCTCAGGCCTACGGAGCGAACGGTCCGCCCTACGCAGGCGGGCCGTACGCGGGAGCCGCTCCCCAGGGGCCGTACGCGAGCGGGCCCTCCGCGGGAGGCGCTCCCCACGGACCGTACGCGAGCGGGCCCTCCGCGGGAGGCGCGCCCCAGGGACCGTACGCGAGCGGGCCTTCGGGATCGGCCGCGGCGATCTCCGGGCACGTGCCGGCAGCAGCGGCAGCGATGCCACCGACCGCCGGCGCGCCCTGGGGAGGCGCCGGGACCACGGGATCCGGCGCGACGGGCCTCGGGGTCGCGCACACGATGGGCGGGGGGGTGAGCCCCCGGCCCCGCACGGGCGCGCGCGCGATCGCGATCGTGGGCGGCCTCGCGCTCGTCACCGGTGTGCTCCTTGCGGCGGTGGTCGCGACGCGCTCGGGAGGCGGCGCCAGCGCCCCCGCAGCAGGCGGGCCGTCCGGCGCGCCCGAATCGACGACCGCCTCCGCGAGCGCAGCCGGGCCGCAGATCGAGGCCGCGCCAACCGCGATCGCGAGCGCAGCGGCTCCGGCAGAGAGCGCCGCAGCCCCGGCAGCGAGCGCGACCGCGGCCCCGCGAGCTCCGATCGGCAAGGCGCCACCACCGGGAAGCGTCAAGCCTCCGGCTCCCACCCCTCCGCCCCGAGGGCGATTCACCCTGCCGGGCGGCAAGGATCCGAAGCTCGGCTTCTAGCCGCGCGCGGCCAGCCGACGAGCGCGCTCCGACTGGTATGGCCAGCCGCCTGCGCGTATCGTCACCCACCCATGCATCGACGACGAACGTCCTCGATCCTCCCCGTGACGACGATGTTCGCGATGGCGCTGCTGGCGACCACGCCGGCGTGGGCGCAGCCGTCGCCGGCCGCAGCCACCCGAGCTGCCGGCGACGCCAAGCAGAGCGCGAGGACGCTCGGCAAGGAAGGCCAGGATGCGCTCGACCGCGGCGAGTACGCGGTCGCCGCCGAGAAATTCGCCGCGGCCGACCAGAGCTTCCATGCGCCGACGTTGGTGCTCGGGCAGGCCCGCGCGCTCGTCGGCCTCGGCAAGCTCGTGGCCGCGCAGGAGGCCTACGACCGAGTGATGCGCGAGGGCGCGCCCCCGGGCTCGACACCGGCGTTCGTGCAGGCGGTCGATGCTGCGCGCACCGAGGGGGCCGCGCTGTCCGCGCGCCTCCCCAGGGTCGTCATCGACGTCCTCGGCCCGCGCGCGCCGGAGGTGCACCTCGACGGTGTGCCCCTCGCGACGCCGACGCTGGGCGCGCCGCGGCTCGTCGACCCCGGCACGCACCTCGTGCGCGCCGCGGCCGCGGGCTTCACCCCCGTCGAGCAGAGCTTCACCGCCGTCGAGCGCACCGCGAGCCGCGTCGAGCTGCGGCTGCTCCCGACCGCGGGCAACGCGACCGCCGCCCCCGCGCCGGTCGCACCGCGGCGGACGACGTCTCCGCTGAAGCCCCTCGGCGGCACCGCGCTCGGCCTGGGCATCCTCGGGCTCGTCGCGGGCGGCATCACGGGCGGCCTCGCCGTCAGCAAGCACTCCCAGCTGAAGGACGCCTGCCCAGGCGACCGCTGCCCGACCAACGTGTCCTCGGTGAAGGACGCGCTCGACGCCTACCACACGTTCGGCACCCTCTCGACCGTCGGGTTCGTCGTCGGCGGCCTGCTCACGGCCGGCGGCGTGACGCTGCTCGCGCTCGCGCCCTCCTCCGCGCCGGCGGACACGCGAACCAAGGCCAGCGTCGTGCCCGTGATCACGCTCGGCGGCGTCGGCGCCGTGGGGAGGTTCTGATGCGAAGGCCCCGCTCTCGCGCCGCGACGCTCCCGTTCCTGGCCCTGTCTCTTGCGGCGTGCACCCAGATCCTCGGCGACTTCACCGAGGGGTCGTCGACCTCGACCTCGGGGTCGAACGGCGCCTCGCAGGCCTGCCAGGACTGCCTGACCAGCAGCGCGTCCGACGGCTGCAAGGCGCAGTACGATCAGTGCATCAGCAACAATCAGGCATGCAGCGACATCTGGAACTGCATCAACGACTGCAACAACGCCGGGGCGTGCGTGCAGGCCTGCCCGGGTCAGTTCCCGGACGGCCAGAGCGACTTCAACGACGTCATCTCGTGCTTCACCGAGGACTGCAAGTCCGCCTGCAACTGAGGGCCGCCCACTCCGCGCGGGCGGCCCGCCGGGGGCGCGTCAGTATCGCTTGCAGACCGTGATGCGGGTGTAGCTGCCCGACTCGACGCCGTCCCAGAATTTGCAGTTCGTGTCCCCGGCGCACCCGAGGCACGGCCCCGTGTACCGCGTGCTCTGACCATCCCAGAAGTGCCACGCGTTGTCGCCGCCGCCGCAGCTCTGCGGATCCCCACAGCACGACGGGCCGTTGCCGCAATGGGTGTTCGTCCCCTCGACCGCGCGGTACTTCGCGATGACGTCACCGCACCAGCCTGCGTTCATCCAGTCCGAGTAGCTGACCTCCTGCCAGCCACCGCACTTGTCGCAGAAGGTCGGGCCGTCGGTGCCGGCGCGGCAGGTGAGCTTGATGCAGTGCCCCGCGTCGGTCTTGCAGCCGGTCGGGCCCCAGCAGTCGTTACCGCAGCAGTCGGCGTCGTTCCCGCAGTTCGCCGGGCAGCATCCGTCGCCGTCGATGCACTGGCTGACCATCGACTTCGGGTTACCGCAGGTGCCTCCGGCGCAGGTCGTCCCGACCATGCACTTGTCGGCGGCCGCGCACGCTTTGCCCTCGTTCGCGGGCACGCCGCCGCTGCAAATGCCGGCCGCGCAGGTCTCGCCGGCGAGGCACATGTTGCCGCTCTGGCATTTCGCGCCCTCGTTGCCGGCCACCGCGACGCACTTCTTCAGGCCCTCGTCGCACGTGCCGATCTGGCAGACGTCGCCGGGCGCCGCGCACGTGTTCGGCTTGCCGACGCAAGCGCCCGCCGCGCACGTGTCGCTCACGGTGCAGTACAGGCCGTCGTCGCAAGCGGAGCCGTCGGCCTGCGGCTTCTTCACGCAGCCGAGCTTGGCGTCGCAGACGCCGACGGCGCACGTGTCGTCGAAAAACGAGCAGTCCGCCTGCGTCTGCTGGACGCATTTGCCGCCCTGGCAGGCCGCGGTCTGCGTGCACGGGTCGCCGTCGCTGCAGGCGTTGCCGTCGTTGCCCGGCACGAGGCTGCAAGCCTTCTTGGCCTCGTCGCAGACGCCGAGGTGGCAGCCGTCCGCGCCGGGGCAGACCTTGGGAGTGCCTCCGCCGCAGACGCCGTTCGAGCAGGCCTCGTTGTCGGTGCAGAAGGTGCCGTCGTCGCACGCGCCGAACTCGTTGGCCGGCTGCCGGACGCAGCCGCCGTTCACGCACGCGCCCTGGTTGCACGCGTCGGACAGGGACACGCAGTCGACCACCGTCGCGCAAGGCGCGCCGATCGCCGCGTCGGTGCCCGCGTCGACGACCGCGCCGCCGCCCGTGCCGGTGCCGGTGCCGCCCGCGCCGCCCTGGGCCTTGCCGCCCGCGCCGCCCGCGCCGCCGTGCCCGCCCGCAGCGTGCGTGGTCGTCGGGTCGTCGCCGCTGCCGCCGCTGCCGTCATCGAAGAGCTTGGAGTTGCCGACCGCGCACGACGCGGCCGAGGCCACGGCGACGAGGAGCGCACAGAGAGGGAGAAGCTCGGTCTTCACGGTTCCTCGTCAGTCGGGCTGGAAGGCGGTGCGCTGCCGGCTCGCGCCGCGATCGAGCCGGAAGGTCACTTGTAGAGCAACGCGTTGCGGAGGATCGCCGCACCGTCACCCGACCAGAAGTCGTTGCGCGAGTCGAAAGACGGCGGGTAGAGGTTCACGTCGGCGCGGTTGCGGCCCTTCACGACGCCGCGCACGATGAGCGGCGCGCCGCTCTTCCAGCTGGCCACCACGACGCCTCCGTTGATGACGCCGCCGTTGCTGCGAAACGCCGCGGTCGCGTTCAGCGCTCCGACGCCCTTGACGAGCGGGCTCTGCGGCTCGGCGATCACGCCCAGCGAGTCGGAGGGCTGCTCCTGGTTGCCGGGCTGGATGAGGAGGTAGCCCTTGCTCACGTCGCCGAAGGCGCCCGTCACGGGGACGCTCGCGTTGGCGAACGGGGCGACGACGACGCGGCCGCCGCCGTCGAAGTACGTGGCGAGGTTGTTGCCGAGGGTCGCCGCGTCGGAGAAGCCCGCGTCGGAGAAGACGAGGACGGCCCCGTACTTCTGCAGCTCCGCGACGGTCGGCGTCTTGGACTTGCCGTTGATGGCGTCGACGGAGAGGAACGCGCCGAGCCCGGCGAGCTTCTTCACGACCTCGGCGAGCCAGAGGTCGTCGGAGGGCGCGCCAATGACGCCGATGGCCGGCTTGCAGTCGTTGTCGGTCGAGCCGGGGACGTCGCAATTGGCCGGGCAGCAGCCGTCGTCGGCGATGCACTGCGTGATCACGGACTGCGCGTTCTGGCAGACGCCCTTCGAGCACGTCGTTCCGAGCAGGCAGAGGTCGGCGGCCGGGCACGCCTTGCCCTCGTTCGCCGCGACGCCGCCGCCGCACTTGCCCGCAGCGCACGTCTCGCCGGACAGGCACGGATTGCCGCCGACGCACTTCGCGCCGTCGTTGCCGGGCACGGCGACGCAGGTCTTCTGCCCCTCGTCGCACGAGCCGACCATGCAGACGTCGCCGGGCGCCGCGCACGTATTCGGCTGGCCCTTGCACGCGCCCGCCGCGCACTTGTCGCTCACCGTGCAGTACAGGCCGTCGTCGCACGCGGAGCCGTCGGCCTGCGCCTTCTTCACGCAGCCGAGCTTGGCGTCGCAGGCGCCGACGGCGCACGTGTCGTCGAGGAACGAGCAGTCCACCTGCGTCTGCTGCACGCATTGACCGCCCTGGCAGGCCGCCATCTGCGTGCACGGATCGCCGTCGTCGCAGAAGGCGCCATCGTTGCCGGGCACGACCGAGCAGGCCTTCTTGGCCTCGTCGCACACGCCGACCTGGCACCCGTCCGCAGCGGGGCAGATCCGCGGGACGCCGCCGCCGCAGACGCCGTTCTGGCAGGACTCGCTGTCGGTGCAGAAGAGGCCGTCGTCGCAGGCCCCGAACTCGTTGGCGGGCTGCTTGACGCACGCGCCGTCGACGCAGGTGCCCTGGTTGCACGCGTCGGACAGGCCGGCGCAGTCCACGGCGCCGCCGCAGCTCGGCGGCGGGCCGTCGCTGGCCGCGTCGACGGGCGCGTCGACCGCGGCGTCGTCCGCGCCCGCGTCGCTCGCCGTGGCCGCGCCGCCCGA
>CAIVJW010000374.1 GCA_903906315.1 uncultured delta proteobacterium
CACCTGCATGCTGCCCGAGGGCGTGAAGATGGTCATGCCGGGCGACAACATCACGATGGAGATCAGCCTCATCGCCCCGGTGGCGCTCGAGGAGCAGATGCGCTTCGCCATCCGTGAGGGTGGTCGCACCGTCGGCGCCGGTGTCGTCACCAAGATTCTCGAGTAAGGAAGCACCGTCATGGCCGAAAGCACCAAGATTCGAATCCGCCTAAAGGCGTTCGATCACCAGCTCCTCGACAAGTCGACGAGCGACATCGTAGAGACGGCGAAGCGGACCGGCGCGCACGTCGCGGGCCCCATCCCGCTGCCGACCGAGATCCGTCGTTACACCGTGCTGCGCGGGCCTCACGTCGACAAGAAGTCGCGTGAGCAGTTCGAGATCCGCACGCACAAGCGCCTGCTCGACATCATCGAGCCGACGCAGCAAACCCTCGACGCGCTGATGAAGCTCGATCTGTCGGCAGGCGTCGACGTCGAGATCAAGTCCTAGGAGGCGGCCATGAAGCTTACCGTCTACAACCTCAAGCGCGAGCAGGTCGGCGAGATCGAGCTGGCGGACGAGGTCTTCGGTGCCGAGGTCAAAGAGCAGCTCTTCTACGAGGTCGTCAAGGCCCAGCTCGCCTCGCGGCGCGCCGGTACCAAGGCCACGAAGGAGCGCTCGGCCGTCGCCGGCTCGTCGAAGAAAATCTACAAGCAGAAGGGGACCGGCCGCGCCCGTCAGGGCTCGATTCGCGCCCCCCACCACCCGGGCGGCGGCATGGCCCACGCCCTCGCGCCGACGGACTGGTCGTACCGTCCGCCGCGCAAGGTGCGAATCGGCGCTCTCGTGAGCGCCCTGTCACTCTTCGCGAAGGAGGGGCGCCTCATCGTGCTCGACAACATCGAGCTCGCGGAGATCAAGACGAAGGCGTTCGCCAACACGCTCGCCACGCTGAAGGCCGACAAGAAGGCCCTCGTCGTCGACGACGCGTCGAACGACAAGCTCATCAAGTCGGTGCGCAACCTTGCCGCGCACCAGTTCCTGCCCCCCGAGGGCGTCAACGTCTATGACCTCCTGCGGCACGATCACCTCGTCGTCTCGAAAGAGGCGGCCAAGGCGCTCGAGGCGCGGTGCCTCAAGTAGGAGATTGCCATGCAGCCCGAGCACATCGTCCGTAGGCCGATCCTTCTCACGGAGAAGTCGAGCCGGCTCCGCGAGGGGCAGAACAAGGTGATCTTCGAGGTCGCGCCCAGCGCGAACAAGATCCAGATCAAGAACGCGATCCAGGAGCTGTTCAAGGTTGGCGTCGTCGAGGTGAACACCCTCAACATGCGCGGCCACGAGCGACGCATGGGGCGCGGCTACGCCAAGCTTCGCAACTGGAAGAAGGCGATCGTCACGCTCAAGGCTGGAGACCACATCCAGTTCTTCGAGGAGGAGCAGGCGTAGTCATGGGTATCAAGACCTTCAAGCCGACCTCGCCTTCGCGGCGCTACTATTCGAGCAGCGACTTCGCCGACATCACGAAGTCGGAGCCGGAGCGTAGCCTCGTCCAGAAGCAGACCTCGACCGGCGGCCGCAACAACCTGGGGCGGATCACCAGCCGCTTCCGGGGCGGTGGTCACAAGCAGCGCTACCGCATCATCGACTTCAAGCGCGACAAGATCGGCGTGCCGGCCTCGGTGGCGGCGATCGAGTACGACCCGAACCGCACGGCGCGCATCGCGCTGCTGCACTACGCGGACGGCGAGAAGCGCTACATCCTCGCGCCCGACGGCCTCGCCGTGGGCACGCAGATCGTCGCGAGCCGTCACGCGGACATCAAGCCTGGCAACAGCCTCACGCTCCGCTTCATCCCCCCCGGCACCAGCATCCACAACGTGGAGCTGCGCAAGGGGAAGGGCGGGCAGCTCGTGCGGTCGGCCGGCGTGAGCGCGCAGCTGATGGCGAAGGACGGCGCGTTCGCGCAGGTCCGGCTACCCAGCGGCGAGATCCGCAAGGTACACCTCGACTGCCGCGCGACGGTGGGCCAGGTGTCCAACGCCGACCACGCGAACATCAACCTGGGCAAGGCCGGCCGCTCGCGCTGGCTCGGCCGCAGGCCCCACAACCGCGGTGTCACGATGAACCCGGTCGATCACCCGATGGGCGGCGGCGAGGGTCGTTCCTGCGGCGGGCGCCACCCGTGCTCTCCGTGGGGTCAGCTCTCCAAGGGCCTGAAGACCCGCAACAACAAGCGCACGGATGCGATGATCATCCGTCGGCGCGGGACGAAGGGTTGAGCCATGCCTCGTAGTGTAAAGAAGGGTCCGTTCATCGATGGTCACCTCCTGGAGAAGATCCAGGCGGCGGGCGGCACGAACACCAAGAAGGTCATCAAGACCTGGTCGCGCCGCTCGACGATCATCCCGGACGCCGTCGGCCTGACCTTCGCCGTGCACAACGGTCGCAAGTTCGTGCCGGTGTTCGTCACGGAGAACATGGTCGGGCACAAGCTCGGCGAGTTCGCCCCGACGCGCACGTTCCACGGGCATTCGGGGGACAAGAAGTCCAAGGTCGGCAAGCAGAGCTCGCCGCCTCCGGGGCGGTAGCCCGCACGCCGGCCCTCGGGCCGGCAGCAGTGGTCACGACGACGAGCACCCCTGGCCATGCGCCGGGGGTGCTCGTCGTGCTTTGGGGCGACGTGCTCGCGCGCGTATCGCGGCCCTTCCGCGGGGGCATGCTTGCGCGACGGGCTCGACGCGCGGCGGAGCGGCTTCTTCGTGCTGGGGGCGTCAGCGAACGCGGGTGCGCAGCGCCTCGATTGCGGCGACGAGCGCCGGGTCGCGCGGGAAGCAGCAGTCCGTGGTGCGACGCCAGCCGCGGCGGCAGTCCTGGTTGAGCATGGTCAGCTGCCCGAGCGTGCGTCCGTCGCCTTCGGCGGCTGCTCGGTCGAAGAGGCTCGGCTTGTCGCCGCAGCGCGTGGCCCGCAGATCGTAGGCGATGCGCAGCGCGGGGGTGCCGCGATCGCGGAGAGGCTCGTCGCGGAGCATGTCCTCGGCGCGCTTGGCGGCGCGCGAGCCGCCTTTCGTCGTCACCATGGCGAAGAGGAGGTCCGGCCCGCGCGTGCCGGTGCGGTTTGCGACGAGGTCGAAGACGTGGTCGGCGTCCCGACCCCCCACGACGGCGAGGCGGAGCGCGAGGTCGAGGATGCCTCCTCGAACGTCGGGGTCTTCCAGCGAGGGCGCGTCGCCCGCGACCAGGTTCTCGAGGCCGGCGGTGGCGTCGGTGAGGTGGCCGGTGCGAAGGTCGAGGAGGAAGCGGGAGCGCTGTTCGTAGACGCTCGGGGCCGAGGGCGTCGGGGCAGCTTCGACGGGCGACGGTGGCGCGGCCGAGGCGGTCGCGGGCGCCGCGGCGGCGGGCGGTGGCTCGACGGATGCTGCGGGCGTCGGCTGCGCGTCGGGGTCGGCCACGTCGTCGACGGGCGTGCGCAGCGCCGCCGCAAGGAAAACGGTGGCGCTGAGGAGCACGCCGCCCGCGAGGGTGAGCGTGAGCGGGCGCGGCATGCCCCTGAGTGAGGGGGCTGCTCCGGGGGGCGCGATCACGCCGATCACGCGCCCGGGTGCGTGGCGCGTCGAATCGGCCGAGTGATCATCGGTTGCAGCATAGCCGGCGGGCGAGGAGCGCGACCGCGCCGTACGTCAGAATCGGCCCTTGAGGCCGCTGAAGCCGGGGCCCAGGACGAGCTCCGACGAGGACGTGGGGGGGCGCGCGGCGTCGGGCTTGCGGGGGGCGAGGAGAAACAAGGTGACGCCCGCGGCGACGCCCACGACGCCTATCGCGAGGCCGACGTTGGCCACGGCCTGCTGCGTCTTGCCGGCGGAGACGTCGCTCGCGCGAGCCTCGGGGCACGGGCCGACGCACTCGGCCTGCAGCGTCGCGTAGGTGCCGTTGGCCATGGCGCCGCCGACGGCGAACATGACGAAGCCGACGGCCCCGACGCCCCCCGCGACGTACGCCGCCGGGCGCATCCACGAACGCGCGGGGGAGACCGCCAACGGCGCGGCGGCGGGGGCGTCCTGCGGGGTCGCCGGCCCGACCGGCGCGACCGCGTTCGGGTCGAGCGACACGAGGCGCTTCTCGCCGGGTCCGAAGGTGATCCGCTGCGTGAAGACCTTGCCGGCGGGGCCGCGAACGACCACCTCGACGGGGCCCGGCTTGAAGGGTGTGGGCAGCGTCCAGCGGTCCCTCGGGAGGACGCGGCCGGCGACCTCGAGCGTCGAGGTCGGGTCGTCGTCGTGGATGGCGAAGGTGACGAGCGCGATCCTTTCGCCGAGCTCGTCGCGCTCGAGGCGCGCGGTGTCGCGCGTGGGGGCGTACTTGGCCTCGCCGAGGGCGCGGGTCTCGGCCTCGGCGATCACGGCGTCGAACTCGGTGAAGGCTGCGGCCAGGTCGCCGCTGGAGGCGAGACATCGCGCGACGTAGAGGTGCGAGTTGGGGCTCGGCACGGCCGCGTAGGAGGCGCGGAACTCGACGAGGGCGTCGGCGAACTTCTGCGCCTTGTAGTGGGTGACGCCCTTCTCGAAGTGCGCCGTCGCGCCCTTGGCGTCGGTGCCGAGGGCGGGGGTCGTGCTCGGTGCCGGGCCGGCTTGCGCGCCTGCGGTCGCGGGGAAAACCAGCAACGACAGTGCGAGGGCGAGGGGCGTGCGGGGGATCATCGGGGTCGACTCTCGCGTGGGCGGGCTGCCGTGGTCGTGATCATGCGTCATCCTGCCGCAAGGGCGGGCTAGATCCCGGTGGGGTCGTACTTCTTCTTCGGTTTCACGAATGGGTTCGGGGCAAGCTTGGGCTTGGCTCCGGTGGCGCCGGGCGCCGCGCCCGGGACGGGCGGAGGGCTGCTGTTGCCGCTCGCGCCGGCCGGCGAGACCCGCGCGGCGCCGCTCGGCTCGGCCGAGGGGGCGGCGGGCGGCGCGCTTTCGGTCGTCGTCGAGGGAGGGGACGTCGTCGTCGAGCTGGCGGCGAGGCCCGGGGTCGGGGCCGCGGTCGCCGACGGCAGCGTCGACGTGGACGGGACGGTGGCCGGCGCCGTCGTCGCGCCGTCCCCGCCGGCGCTGCGGCCGAGCACCGCGGCGCCAACCAACACGATCGCGCACGCCGCGATCGCGAGGCCGACCGCGCGGCGCGCCCGCGTGCGCCGGTCGCTCGCCTCGGCGTCCGGCGCCGGCGGTCGCATCGTTGGCACCCGTCCCGCGCTCGCGGGCGCGGCCTCCACGAGTGCCGGTTCCGGGGCCGTGGCGCCTTCGAGCCGCGGTGGCGCGGGGCCGGGGGGTGGCGGCGCGGGAGCCGCGGAGCGCGGCGGCGATGGGGCCAGGACCAGCGTTTCGCTCTCGGCCTCGAGGGCGTCCTCGTCCTCGACGTCGTCACCCAGGGGCGAGGCCGGGGCCTCCTCGGCGGGCGCCTGGCCCGGCGATGCCGGAGCGACCTCTGCGGCGTCCGGGGCCGCGCGCTCGAGGGGCTGTTCGCTCGGCTGCGCAGCAGGGGGAGGCGGTCGCATCGAGGTCGTCGAGTAGGTGACGTGGACCTGACCCGTGCGTCCCGTGCGCTCCACGGCGTCGGCGGCCGTGATCGCGGCCTTCAGGTCGGCCGCGCTCTTCGCGTGGACGTCGCCCAACGCGCGCCGCACGAAGGCGGCCACGTCGCCGTCCGTGAGCGGGTCGCCGATCGTCGACGCGACGACGTCGAGCGCGCGCTGCAGATCGGCCGCGCTCTCGAAGCGCTTGCGGGGCTTCTTCTGGAGCGCGGTGAGGATGACCTTCTCGAGCTCGAGCGGGATGAACGGGGAGATGTCGCGCGGCGGCACCGGCTCCTTGAGCACGATGTTGCGCACGGTCGCGTTCTCCGTGTCGCCTCGAAACGGGTGCAGCCCCGTGGCCATCGTGTAGAGCAGCGCGCCGAACGAGAAGATGTCGCTCCTCCGGTCGATCGGTTGGCCTTCCAGCTGCTCGGGCGACAGGTAGGGCGTCTTTCCCTTGACCATCGCGCTTCCGCCCTTCGTGATGTGCACGCGGGTCTTCGACTTGGCGATGCCGAAGTCGACGATCTTCACGTGGCCCGACATCGAGACGAGCACGTTGCCCGGCGTGATGTCGCGGTGCACGAGGTCGACGAGGTGGCCTTCCTCGTCGTGGAGCTCGTGGGCGGCGTGAAGCCCGGAGCAGATCTGCGAGGCGATCCGGAGCACGATCGGAAAGGGAATGCCGCCGAGCGCCTTGGCGCCGCGGAGCAGCGCACCTACCGTGCCGCCCTCGACCCACTCCATCACGAGGTAGAGCACCTCGCTCTCCTCGCCGAGATCGAGGATCTCGGCGACGTTCGGGTGGCGGATCTTGGCGGCGACGCGTGCCTCGTCCAGGAACATCGTCTCGAAGTCCGGGTCGTCCGAGACGTCCGGCAGCATCGTCTTGATGGCGACGATCTTCTGGAAGCCGTGCGTGCCGTGCAGGCGCGCGGCCCACACCGAGGCCATGCCGCCGCGCGCGACCGGCATGAGGATGTCGTAGCGGCCGAGCGTGCTGCCCGCGCCGATGCGGTCGACGGCCGTGCCACGTGGGCGCCACGACGGGCGGGCGGTGGGCGCGGCCGCAGCCGCCGAGGTGGTGATGACCACGTCGGCCACCGGCGCTGCGGCGGTCGCGAGCGAGCCGGTCGTCGCCTCCGCCGCGTGGCCGGGCGTGGCGGCCCCTGGTGCGGCTGCGTGGGGGCCGGCGGTCGCGGGCGTCGCCGCGGTGGGGGCGGGGGGCGCGGTGGCGTCCGCGGAGGCCGAGGCCGCGCCGGTGTCGGCCGGGCGCGGTGGCGGCGTCTCGGCCCCGGTCGGCGTCGCAGCCCGTTTGGGCGCGGTCGGAGCCGTCGGGGGGACTGCGGCCTTCGCGGCCGCGCCGGCGCCGGGCTTCGGTGCGGTGGGGCTCGGCGCTGCCGGTACCGCGACCGCCGGCTTCGGGCGCGCCGCGACGGCAACGATGGGTTTGGCGGCGGTTGGCGCCAGGGGCGGCGGCTTCTCGGAAGGGGTCGTCCTCGGGGCGTCCTTCGTCGCGCGCTGCGCGCTCGCGGGCGCAGGGACCGTCCAGTCGGCCTCGAAGATCGAAGCGCTCACCGGCGCCCGCGCCTCGGTCGGGCTGCTCGCGGCGAGCGCGCGCAGCGCTTCGTCGACGGTCGAGCGCCGCGCGGCGATCCGCCCTCCAGCCACCCGCTGCACGTACATGGCGACGGCCGCGTGGCTCGCGACGTGGGCGGCGCCGACCCCTTCCAGCGCGGAGGCGAGCTCGGCGGCGGTCGCGAAGCGGCCCGAGGGCTCGGTGGCCAGGGCGCGTTCGAGCGCGTCCGTCAGGGCGGCGGGTAGGGGCGCACCACGCGTCGCGTCGAGGCGTTCGGGCGCGCTGTCCGGCGGGAGCGCCTTCCCGGCGAGGGTGTCCCAGAGCATCGCTGCCGCTGCCCAGAGGTCGACCGACGGCCCTTCGCCCGCCTCCGGTGGGGTGGGGTGCGGCGCGTCGCCCCCGAGCAAGGGCGCGCAGCCGAAGCCCAGAACGCGGGTGATTCCGTCGCTCCCGACGAGCACGAGGCGCGGCCCGAGGGCGCCGTGCACGACCGGCTGCGGCGTGTGACCGTGGGCCTTGCCGAGGGCCCCGAGCGTATCGAGCGCGATGCGGAGCGCGACCGGTGCGGGCACGCCGTCGTCGCCGGCGTCGTCGCGCAGCGCGCCGAGGGTCTCGCCGGCGACGTGGTCGAACGCGACGAAGACCTCCTCTCCCGCCGTGCCGCAATCGACGACGCGCAGCACGTTGGGCCCGTCGACGGCCTGGCAGCGCCGCGCCTCCGCGAGCAGCGCGTCGGCGTTCGTCAGGGAGGCGCGCGGGACCCGGTGGACGCCGTACAGCTTCGGTCGAATCGTCCCGCCCAGCGGTTGTCGCGCGACCCACGGCGGGGTCGCGTCCGGGAGCTCCGCCACGAGCTCCAAGCGACCGAACCGACGCGCGGTGGCCGTGGGTGGACTCTCCTTCGGCATGCGGATCGATGGTACCAGGTCGGTCCGACCGTAGGCCAGCGCGGGGCCGCTTTCGTTCCGTTCCGTCGTTCGTTCGTGAGCCAGGGTTCCGCTCGTGGGCGCTCGTCGGCGCACGGCGCGGCGCCGTCGCGCCGGTCGTTGCCTCTGGGGATCTGCGAGGCGGCCTGGTACCGGTCGAGGATGCTCCGACGACCGACCTGCTCGCTGCCCCGCGCAGCCGGGCCGCTCCGTTTCGCCGCGACGCCGTCCCGCGCGGCAGCGGGGTTCAGCCCGTGAGCCCGCCGTCGAAATCCGCAGGCGCGCCCGGGGATCTGCCACGCCGGCCGCGTCTCGCGGACCACGTCGTGGCTCGCCGGCACGTGGTCGGCGGTGAGGAGATCGTCGTCCTCCGCGACCTGGCGGGCCCGTCGACGGCCCGGATCGGTCCGCGCGAGTGGGCGCTGCTCGAGGCAGCGGACGGCACGCGCGACCTCGAGGGCATCGCGATCGCCGCGGCCCGCGAGGGGGCCCATGCGAGCGTCGCGGCGATCCGCGACTTCCTCGCGGCGCTCGCGGCCGAGGACCTCCTTGCCGAGGACGACGCGCCGCCCGCGGCGTCCGCGGAGGACGTCCGTGAAGCGCTCGCGATCCCGCTCGATCGGCCGCTCGACCCGCTCCCCGGCTATCTCTTCTCCTGCGACGGCCGCGGAGGCTGCTGCGGCTTCTATGCGACGGTCGTCTTCTCGCGGCTCGACGCTGCGCGGGCGCGCGCCCTCGTCCCTTCGGTGCTCGGCGCTGGCGACGAGCCCGAGCGCGCGTTCACGCCCGAGCACGGCGCGCGCGCGCCCGCGCTCGCCGTCGCGTCGGTGGACGGCCGCTGCGCGTACCTCGACGCCTCCGGTCGCTGCTCGGTGCACGCCGCGGGAGGCCTGGCCGCCAAGCCGCTCGGCTGCCAGCTCTTCCCCGCGCGCTTCGTCGACGACGGCGAAACCGTCCGCGTCACGGCCGCCGTCGAGTGCGCGTGCGTGCTCTCCAGTGTCGGCCGCGCCGACGGCGCGCCGCTCGGCCCTGTCGGCGCGCGCGTCCTCGGCGACCTCGACCCGCACGTCCACGTGGCGTCGCTCGCGGAGGGGTTCGTCGTGTCGCCGGGGCTCGGCGCGACCCGGCTCGAGCTCGTCGCCTGGTCGCGCGACCTCGTGGCGGCCGACCCGCCCCGTGACGGCGTGGCGGCCGCGTGGGCGCTCGCGGGCGCGATCGCGCGCGCGGGCCTGCGCCGACCCGACGGCGCGCCGTGGGCGTTCCCGCGCGATCCAGCGCCGCCCGAGGCCGACGCCTTGGCGCCGCTGCTCGCGTCGCTCGCCGACGTGGCCGGGAAGCGCGCGCGCGAGGACGCCGGCTGGGGCGGGGACCGGCTCCTCGCCGGGCGCGCGGTGCTCTTCGTGCACGCCGCGGCGACGGCGTTGCTGGAGCCCGAGCTGTGCTCGCTCGTGCTCTCGTCGCCGGCCCGCCACGCCGCCTCCGAGGCGTTCTACCTGCGAGCGCTGCTCCACGGGCACGAGCTCGTCGGGCCGCTGTCGCTCGCGGACGCGCTGCGCGATCGGGCGGTGCGCATGCTGGTCGCTCGCGCGCTGCCGCTCGCCTACGCGGCGCTCGATGACGATCGCAGCGACCCCGCGCTCGCGCACCCGCTCGCGCTCGTCGAGGCGACGCTGCGGGGCCACGGCCTCGGCGTCTACTTCCCGGGGAGCTAGCCGGCGAGCAGGCTCGCGGGCGCGCGCCCCGCTGCAAGCACTGCGTTCACGCCCGCAACCGCTGCCCTCGGGCCGGGCTCGCGGGCGATCGGGAGGGGCTGTTTTCGGCCCGGAACCGAGCCTCGGTCGCGAGGCACGCAGGTTGCCGGCATCGTCTTGGCGGCGCCTGTGCGCCGTAGCGCGCGGTGAAGGCCGCGGAGGCGTGCGATGTCCGGTTCGCATTTGCTCGTCCTGGGCGTCGGCGACGTCCTCCAGCGGGACGAAGGGCTCGGCGTCGAGGCCGTGCGCCTCCTGCTCGAGCTGCGAGCCCCCGGGTCGCGCGTCCGCGTGGTCGACGGCGGCACGCTGGGGCTCGGGCTCATCGGCCTCGTCACCGAGGCGCGCGACGTGATCGTCGTCGGTGCGCTCCACGTCGGCGCGAGGCCCGCTACGCTCGTATGCCTGGACGGCGCCGCAGCGCTCCGCTCGCTCTCGGGGGCACCGTGCTCCGAGGTCGATCGCGGCCTCGTCGACCTGTTCTCGGCCGCCGAGCGCCTCGGCCGGATGCCGCGGCGGCTGGTCGCGGTCGGGCTCGTCCCCGTCCGCGCGGAGGCCGGCGCGACGTGCTCGCCCGCGGTGCTTCGCTCCCTGCCGCTGCTCGTCGACGCTGTGGTCCACGAGGCCCGCGCTCTCGGCTATCGATTGCCCCGCCGCGGGCGCCCGGGCGACCGCGCGCATCCGCGCCGCGCAGCCTGAGCTCCGCGCCGAGAGAGGGCTTCCAAACGCCGGCGAAAGCGGGCATAACGGGCCCCAAATGGCAGAGGAACGCCCCGACGACGCAGCGAAGCAGGAAGACCTCTCGGCGACCCCGGAGACCAACGCCGAGGACGGCGCCGCGCCTGCGCCGGAAGAGCAGGAAGAGCCGGGGGACTCCCGGATCACGCTCTATCGCGTGCTCGTCGGTGGGCTCGTCGTCGTCCTGATCGGGGCGTGGGTGTTCTTCGACCACGTCCACAACGTCCTCGTGCGACGCATCGCCAACCTAGAGCACCAGCTCGCCGAGGCGCGCGCGGGCGGCCTCCCGCCGGGGGCTCCTCCCGGTGCTCCGCAGGGCGCTCCGGCGCCGGGGGCCGAGACCGAGGTCCCCGTCATCGACGTCGCCGACCGCTTCGGTCGGACGGTGAAGGCGCAGCCGGACCGCGCAGAGGGCTCGGAGAGCTACCTGTCCTCGAAGCAGGGCACGGTCGGGCTACGCATCGTGGGCCGCGAGCAGACCTGGCCGCTGCACCTCCGCAAGCGCGCCGACGAGGTCGCCATCGTCGTGAGCGGCACCCTCGAGGTGAAGCAGACCTACGGCAAGGACGGCAAGCTCGTCACCGTGGGCGGCAAGCACGCCCCGGGCACGTTCTTCACGACGCCCGCCAACACCGGCGCCGAGTGGCAGAACGGGTCGAAGACGGACGTCGTCGGCGCGCTCGTGCTCACCGTCCCGCCGGCCGATGGCAGCTTCTACGTCAAGGCGGACGACGAACGGCTCGCCAAGGGCACGGAGCCTTTCCGCTACGACCCGACGGACGACCTCGCAAAGGTCGCCGCCGGCAGCGAGCCGAGCACGACGAAGACGCTCGCCATCTTCGGCGACCGAGCGTCGCTGCTGCTCGTGAAGACCGAGGCGAAGGTGCCGCGCGACCCGATGCGGTTGCGCACGCTGTTCGTGCTGCGCGGAACGGGCACGGTCGACGGCGGCAAGCCGCAGCCCGTGTCGGCGAACAACCTGCTCGTGCTCAAGGGCACCACGCCGGTCACCCTTCGCGCTCAGGGTGGGCCGATCGCGGCGCTGATCTTCGATGCCGAGGTCGTCGACCCGAAGGCCGTCGCCGCCGACGCCAAGTCCGCCGGCTCAGCTCCTTCCGCGGCGCCCGCGGCCGGGTCGGCCAAGCCGTAGCCTGCCCGTCGTTCGAGCGAGGCGGCGCGCCTGCCGCCCCGCTGCCCGCGATCAGTACGCCTTCATCAGATCGGCGTGGAGCTGCGTGCCGAGCTCGCGGTAGCCGCGCGGGGTCAGGTGGATCCCGTCCTTCGCGGCTCGCGGCGGGCTCTCGCTCGACCACTTCTTGATCGACCCCTTGCCGCCCATCGCCGACCACGTGTCCCAGTAGCCGCACCCGGCCGCCGCGGCCGCGCTCTGGAAAGCCTCGCGCAGCTTCGGGACGAAGTCCTCCTTGTCCGCGCGGTCGGTGCCGCCGACGACCAGGCAGTCGATCGTCGGCTTGACCGCGCGCAGGCGCTCGACGAGGCGCGTGAGCGTCTTGGCGACGGCCTCGGGCTTCACGAGGTCGTTCGAGGCCTCGTTCGTGCCGTACTCGAGGATCGCGAGCGTCGGGTCGCGGTGCGCGACCTCCTCGGCCCACGCGGATTCGTTCCACGCGAGCGGCGTCCCGAAGCGCGCGCCGTTGATGCCGAGCGTGTCGAGTACGACCCCGGGGTGCGTGATCGGGTCGGTCTCGATGATCGCGCCGCACAGCTCGGGGCGCATGCCGGTGGGGCGGACGACGAGCTTTGGCTGCGGGCCGGTGCTCGCGAGCCGCAGGTGCTGCACGGAGCCGGCGGGCGCCTCGGGGCTGGTCGCGAGGTTGAGCGTCTGAATGCCCGTGAGATCGAGCGAGATCGTGTCGGTCGGCTGATCGAGGCGGTAGCAGAGCGCCCAGCTGAGCTGCGGCGGGAGCGTGGCGTCGGTGATCGTGACCGACGCCCGGGCCGCGTCGCCGCCGTGCAGCATGATCCCGCCCAGCCCGAACGTGCCGTCGCCGGTGACCTCGGTCGTCGCCGGGCCCTTCGGGCGCATGCCCCACGAGCCCTCGACGTCCGTCGTCACGTCGTCGTGGCGGTAGTTCTTGTAGCCGACGTGGACGAAGCCCGGGCCGCCGTTGCCGAAGCGCTTCTGGAGCCCCGTGCGGAGGGCGCCGCTCCAGTAATCCGCCGCGCCGTGCGAGTCGCCCAGCCAGAGGACGCGCACGTGGCTCTTGCGCGACTTCGCCTCGAGGCGGTGCAGGGCCTCGTAGAAGCGCGGGAGCTTGGCCTGCTCGGCCGGTGACAGGGGCGGGGCCGCGGGGGCCGCGGACGCGGCGGCCTTCGGCGCGCCGGAGGGGAGGGGTGGGGGAAGCGCGGAGGCGGCCGCGCGCGGCGCCGTCGTCGATCCGGGCTCCGCCGACGCGGTGATCGGCCCCGGGGAGGCCGTTCCCCCCGGCGCGCTCGCGGGGTTGCAGGCCGCGGCCGAGCCGAGGAGCGCGAGGGCGGCGAGGCCGATCCGTCGCTCAGGAGAGCGGATCGTCGACGTCGCCGAAATCGACGGCCTCGCGGCGCTCGCGGCGGGAGCGCAAGCGCTCCTGCACGACCGCGAGGATCTGGTCGACGTACGATTCGAAAGGGGGGCAGACGATGCCCGAGCCCGCGAGGATCTGGTCGGCATTGCGGGTGTCATAGCGCACGGCGGAGGCGAGCTGATCGACGAATGCGCGAGGGCTGCGCACGAAGCGCTCGAGGCCGGGCGTCCGCAGCAGCGCGCGGGCGATGTTCGAGGGGATGTAGCCCTTGGCCGCGCGGCGGCCCCCGGCGCGGGCGATCAGCTCGAAGACGCGCCGCGCCGTCAGCGGGTGCGGGTCCGCGAGGTGGAAGGTGCGCCCGCGCGCCGCGGGGGAGCGCCCGATGTGGTGGGCCGCGCGGATGACGAAGTCGATCGGGACCACGTTGAGCGGCGCGTCGCCCTTGCCCGGGAGCGGGATGGCGAGCTCCGCGGGGGCGGCGACCATCACGAGGACCAGGAAATACAGGCCGTCGAAGCGGTCGACCTCTCCGGTGCCCGAGTCGCCGACGATCGTCGTCGGTCGCACGATGGACATCGGCAGCTCGCGGAGCGCTCGCCGCGCGACCACCTCGCCGCGCATGCGGGTCTTCTCGACGACGTTGCGGAAGGACTGGCCCGCGTCGAGGTCGTCCTCGAAGACGACGCCGGTGCGGTCGCCCGCGACGAGCGCCGTCGAGTGCACCACGAGGCTGGCGAGCTGGCTCGCCGTGCGCGCGAGCTCGATCACCTCGGCGGTGCCGACCACGTTGAGGGCGTGCGCGGCGTCCTCTTCGACGCCGACGAAGCTCGCGTGCGCCATGTGCTGGATGCGGTCGACCTCGCGCCCGAGCGATCGGTACTCCGCGCCCGAGAGGCCGAGGTCCATCGCCGTGCAGTCTCCCTCGAGGACGACGACGCGGGCGCGGCGGTCGGCGGGGAGCGCGTCGAGCTCCGCGGTCGCCTCGGGCAGGAGCTTCGCGAGGACGACGACGTAGACGAGCGTCCCGGGCTCGGTCGCGAGCACGTGCTCGACCATCTTCCGCGCGTAAAACGAGGGGAAGCCCGTGATGAGCAGGACGCTCTCGTGGCCGGGTCGCGACATGGCGGCGGCGATCGTACCAGAGGGAGCCGGGGAGAGCGCGCCGAGGAGGGCCGACCCTCGGCCCGGTCGCGCGCCTCGCGAAGGAGGTCTCGGCGGCTCCCCCTTCGTCGTCCTCCGCGGCCCGCGCGGCGGAGGCCACGACGGGCTCGGCGCGCGCGCTCGAGATCGACTAGCGTCGCGCGGATGGTGCGTCCGATCTCCCCTCGCCTCGCCTCGGCTCTCGTCCTCGCGGTGGCCCTCGGCGCCGCCGCCGGGCCCGGCTGCTCGAAGCCGGCTCCCTCCGTCGATGCGGGCGCGCCCGTCGTGCTCGCCCCCGTCCCCGCGCCCGCGGGGCTCGTCGCCGACGTCTATCTGGCGACGCCGGACGCGACCTGGTCGAAGGCGCGCGCGACCCTCGGCGGGCCCGCCATGCTGATGCCCGTCTCCGCGGGGGCCCTCGTCACCACGGTGCTCGGCTTGCCGATCACGGCCGCGGCCGAGGTCGACGGAGCCGTGCCGGTGGTCGGCGCGATCGTCGAGGGCACCGAGCAGCCGCAGGTCGTGATCGGCGTGCACGTCAAGGACGGCGACCGCTTCGTCGATCAGCTGACGAAGCCCGCGGACGCGCGGTTTGCGGCGCGCGCGGAGGGCTCCGCGCACCTCACCCACCTCGAGCCGAAGGGCGCCGGTCCGAAGGGACCGGCCGCGCTCGCGGTGATCGGCAACTACCTGCTCGTCGCCCCCACGGTCGCCGAGATCGTCGCGGTCGGGCCGTACGTCGCGCGCACGCTGTCGACGCGCCCCGTGCCGAAGGAGGAGCTCGCGGTCGAGGCCGAAGGCGCGGCGCTCGCAGGGCCCGTGCTCAAGGCTGCCCGCGCGATGACGGCCGACGCGGCGCGCTTGCCGCTCGGCGGCGCGGTGCAGTCGGTGCTCGAGGTGCTGGCCGACGCGAAGCACGCGCGCCTGACCGCCGGCCTCGACGACCGCGGCCTGCACGCGCGCGCCATCGTGACGCCGAAGCTCGGCGGTCCCGCCGAGAAGCTCGTCGGTGGTCTCGCGGTCGGCGACCCTCGCCGGATGCTCGACCTGCCGGCCGACTCGCTGGCGACGTTCGTTTTCTACCAGTCGGCGGCGGCACGCGCCGAGAGCGCCGCGCTGCAGGCCGACGGGCTGGCCAAGCTCCTCGACAGGCAGCTTCCGGACGCCGACAAGCAGGCGGTCACGGGCGCGCTCACGGCGCTCGGTGAGGCGCGCGGCGACTGGTTCTACGGCGGCATCACCTTCGGGCCGACCGGGCCGGCCGGCTTCGCGCGCGCCGCGGTGGTCGATGCCGACAAGCTCGCGAAGGGGGTGAAGTCGCTGGTGGGCCTCGTCAAGGGCGGGCCCGTGAAGGCGCTGCTGGCGGATATGGATCTCGCCGTGTCGACCGGCACGGCGAAGGTCGACGGGGTCTCCGGGGCCGTCGATCGCCTGCGGCTCGAGCGTCGAGGCAAGGACAAGAAGCCCTTGGAGGGGCCTTCGGCCATCGACCTTCTCTACGCGATCGACCACGACGCGCTGCAAGTCGCGACGGGGTTCGACGCGAAGGCCGCGCTCGCGGCGCTCGCCGCCGCGCCGAAGAAGGACCACGTCGCCAACGTGGCCGAGATGAAGGTCGCCATCGAGGGCCTGGGCCCGGAGGTCGCGTTCGCGGTGCTGTTCGATCCGGTGCGCATCGGGGTGGTGCAGGGCGCCAAGCCCTCGGGCGCGGGTGGCGGGCCGATCGCCGTGGCCGCGGGCAAGAGCGGCGGTGGCGCGAGCGCCGAGCTCTGGGCGCGCGTCGACGTCGCCACGGAGGCCCTCCGCGAGGTGATGCGGCGGCGGGCGGCGGGGCGGTGATCCGGCGCCCGCGTCGCCCCGCGCGACGCGCGCCCGATCGGCTGCGCCCGCCGGCACGGCGACCGAGCGGCCCCGCCGAGGCTCGCCCCCTCGCGGTCACGGCGTGGCGGGCGGGCTCGCCGGGGGCGACCCGATCGCAGGACCGCGAACGGGGGATGGCCCGCGCGTCGCGGAGCCCCCCCTTTTGGCCCAGGGCGCGCCCGCGGGGTACCCTGCAGGACGATGCGAGCCGCAGCCCTGGCCTTGTGCGCCTTCGCCCCCCTGTCGGTCGCCTGCGTGACCCAGGGCGGCAACGACTGGATGCGGAGCCCGTCCGGCCTCGAGACCGGCAAGAAGGCGCGCGACGCCACCTACGTGCCCGACACCGACGACGGCGGGCGCCTCATCGACGAGCGCCACGAGGTCGACGGCGACCCGCCCCCGGTCCCGCCCCCGCCGCGGAGCGAGCGCGATGGCGAGGGCCAGGACGACGCCCTCGTGCTCCGCGATCGCGGCCGAGGGCGCGCCACCGGCGGCGAGCTCGCCGAGCTCGGAGACGGCCTGTTCCGCAACACCTACTACGACTTCCCCGCGGAGGGCGGCGGGCCGAAGGACGCGACGCTGTTCGACGCCGCCTGCAAGCCGATCGCCACCGTCACGCGCGCCTTCCACGACCAGGTCTGCGTCCAGGGCAGCGGCCGGCTCGGCTCGGGCGCGACGGTCGCCTTCGCGGCGCGCGGCTGCTCGTGCGCCGCGGTGTGCCCGCGGACCGGTCAGCAGATCTGCTTCGAGCGCCTGGATCCCGCCCGCTTCCCGAGCGGCCGAGGCGCCACCGGCCGGCCGATCACCCCCATGCGCACGGTCGCCGTCGACTCCTCCGTCGTGCCGCTCGGCACCCCGCTCTACATCCCCGAGCTCGCCGGCCTGCCCGGCCCGGGCGGCGCGCCGCACGATGGGTGCTTCGTTGCCGAGGACCGCGGCATGAAGGTCGTCGGGCATCAAGTGGACGTGTTCACCGGTGACCCCTCGCAGACGCAGCGCTGGAACGCGGCATTTCCCTCCAACCGCGGGGTGCACGTGCAGCCGAACGATCCGCGCTGCGCCTACCTGGCCCGGTAGGCTTCCGTCGCCGGCGGCGGGTCGTCGGAACGCCGTCCTTTACGGGGCGGACGGGTGCGGAGATGATACCGTCCGACCCGCCGCCGATGTGCCCCATGAACACGAGAACGCCGGACGGTCCGGACGCCGAAGCCGGTGATCTGCAGAGCGAGAAGCTCAAGGCCAAGGCGCGGCTCGGTCAGGTCGTCAGCGGCAAGTGGAAGCTCGACCGGGTCCTCGGCGTCGGCGGCATGGCGACCGTCTACGCGGCCACGCACCGCAACGGCACGCGGGCCGCGCTCAAGATCCTGCACGTCGAGCTGGCGCGCGACACGGGCGTGCGAGAGCGCTTCCTGCGTGAGGGCTACGTCGCCAACAAGAGCGACCACAAGGGCCGCGTCCAGGTCACCGACGACTCGGTGACCGAGCTCGACGAGCCGTACCTCGTCATGGAGCTGCTCGAGGGCCAGAACCTCCAGCAGCTGTGGAAGCGTCGCGGCAGGAAGCTCGGCGTCGCCGAGGCCCTGAGCATCACGGAGCAGGCCCTCGACACGCTCGCGAGCTACCACGCGCACGGCGTCATCCACCGCGATTTCAAGCCCGCGAACGTCTTCGTCACGAAGGAGAACGCGGTGAAGGTGCTCGACTTCGGCGTGGCGCGCATGCGCGACGCCGAGGGCGACAAGACGCGCGCGGGCACGGCGCTCGGCACGCCTTCGTTCATGGCGCCCGAGCAGGCCATGGGCGTCACCGAGGGCCTCGACGCGCGCGCCGACGTCTTCTCGGTCGGCGCGACGCTCTACGCGCTGCTCTCCGGCCACCGCCTGCACCAGGGCCGCAGCGACAACGAGGCCTTCATCCTGGCGGCCACGACGCCCGCGCCTTCGCTGGCCCGCGTCGCGCCGGAGCTGCCCATCGAGGTCATCGCGCTCGTCGACAAGGCGCTGCAGTGGGACCCGCGCAACCGCTGGGACGGCGCGGCGGAGATGCGCGCCGAGATCGTGCGGGTGCTCGCGCTCTACGGCATCACGTCCGGCGGCGAGCCGACCCCGCAGAAGGCGGCGTTCGCCAGTCAGCTCCAGCAGCAGGAGAAGGCGCTCGAGGCCGCGGTCGAGCTCGACGTGGGCCCCGACGACGTGGTCGTCCTCCGGCTGCAGGAGATGTTCAAGCGCATGGACCGCCTCCTCGCGGGAGCGCGCCAGTACGGCTGGTCGCACCCCGAGGCCGAGCGCACGTTGCGGGCGCTGCACCAGGCGACGCTCGAGGCGCTGCGTGCGTCGCCGGGCGGGCTGCGCTGGACGCTCACGCCGTACTCGTTCGTGCACCGATCACAGACGATCTGGGAACCGGCCGCGCCCTACGATCTCGCGCCGTACAACCTCTTCGCGTCCGGCGCGCGAGCCGTCGGCATCCACCTGGGCGTCACGCTCGACGACCTGCGTGGGCTCTGCGAGGTCATGCTCCTCGACGCCCCCGACGAGGGGGTGGAGGACGACGTCGCCGCCGCGCTCTGGGAGAAGAAGAGCGACCACGTCAAGCTGGAGATGCTCGACCTCGTCTCGGACGACGACGACGCCGAGCCGGAGACGTTCTACGAGGAGAGCGCGCGCCTCGAGGAGCAGGCGCGCCTCCACGCCAAGGACGAGCTCGCGAACGAGCGCGAGGCCGCGGCCATGGCCGTCGCGACCGACGACGCGGCGCTCGAGGCCGCCCGCTCCGCGGCCTCGATTCTCGCGTTCGACCCCGTCGCTCGCCGTGCGCTCGGCGCGCAGCTCCCTCTCGCGTTCGAACGCTGGGCGGAGCGCTTCGTGGACGCGCTCGCCGCGGGCTGCGTGAACGCCCTGCGAGCGGGCGACCTCTTCTTCGTGCTCGAGCCCCTCGCGGTGTGGGTGCGCGAGCAGCTCGTCGACGACCGTCACGAGCAGCTGGTGGTCGTCGTCGAGCCGCTGCTCGCGTCGTTCGAGGTGCAGACGTCCGACGCCGAGGCCCGCGAGCTGCGCCGCCTGGTCGCGCGCGCGATCGTGACCCCCGACGTGTTCCGCCTGCTCGTGAAGGTCGCCGGCGCCGCGGACCCGGTGGCGACCGAGGCGCCGCCCGGCGCGCACGCGGAGCCTGCGCTGCCTCCCCGCACGGAGGCCGCGCGCCGGCTTCTCACCGCGCTCCTCGCGGAGCTCGGTGCCGACCACGTCGGGCTCGCGCTCGATCTGCGCGCCGACGCCGTCCACGAGGGCGTGAGGCAGGCGCTGTTCTCGTTCGTCGAGCGCTGCCCCGTCGGGGCCGAGCGCGCGATCGCCGAGAGGATCCCCGCCTTCGATCTCGAGCTCGCGTTCCACTTCATGCGCGTGCTCGCAGGCCTGCGCACGCCGGCCGCGGGCGAGGCGCTCGGCACCCTCATGGCCGACGCGAACCCGGCCCTCAAGTGCGAGGCCATCGCGCTGCATGCCTCGTCGCCCGAGCAGATCCGCGACCAGCTCGCCGAGCTCGTCCAGAGCCCGCAGCGGGAGCTGCGCGTCGCCGCCCTGCGGACGCTCGCGTCGCACCAGGTGCGGCCGGCCGGCCCCCTGCTCGTGATGCGCATGCAGGACGCGAGCTTCCAGCAGCTCGCCATCGACGAGCGCAAGGAGCTCTTCGACGCGCTCTGGCACCTTCACCCCTCGCGCGCCGAGCTGCTCGCGATCGAGCTCGTCCAGAAGCACGGCCTGCTCGCCGAGGAGACGCTCGACCAGACGCGCGCGCTCTGCGCCGATCTCCTCGGCCGCGTCGCCTCGAGCGCCGAGGCCCTCGAGGCCGTGCTCGGCGCCGCCAAGCGTCGGCCGTGGAACACCCCCGCGCTGCGAACGATCGCCACCGAGGCCGCGACGGCCATCAGCCTCCGCGCCGGCAAGGCCGCGCCCGCCCTCGGAGGCACGCCGTGACGCACGCGAGTCCCGCCTCCGCCCCCGACCCGACGGCCCCGCCCGCGGCGCGCAAGCAGGGTATGCGGGAGCTCGGCGCCTCCGTCGTGAGCGCCGTCTACCGCGTCGTGAAGCTCTCGACGCTGCACTCGCTCGACAACCAGGCCATGGTCCGGCAGGTCGACGAGACGGCCGCGATCATCAACGACTACGCCGCGAAGGCGGGGCGCAACGTCTCCATCCTGTTCGGTCACGGCTCCGTCTACGTCGGCGGCAAGCTCCTCCGCGCGAACCGCGGCATCTACGAGGCTGCCCTCGAGCTCGGCGAGGTCCTGAAGCGCCTCGGCGCGACGGAGCTCGGCATCGCCGGCGACGTCCGCCCGGCCGACCTCAACGCGCTCGTGACCACCGTCGCGCAGGCGCTCCGCGGCCAGCGCGTCGGCAAGGTCCAGTCGCCTCGCATCCGCCTGCGGGACGTCGACGAGACCTCGCTCCTCGCCGATCGCTCGAAGGCCGACGCCAACGCCGTCGTCGTCCGCACGTACGCGACCGCGGTCGTGACCATGCGCCGGTACTTCGACGAAGCCCGGCAGGGCCGCTACGGCCTCTCGCAGCGCGTCCGCCGCGTCGCGCAGCGGCTCGTCGACCTCTCCGCCGGCGAGACGGCCGCGTTCCTCGGCATCACCTCGGCCCGCAACGCGAACAGCGACGACGCGGGCCGCGCGGTGAACACCGCGATCCTCAGCCTCACCATGACGCGGCAGCTCACGGCCGACCGCATCGAGCTCGCGCGCGTCGCGCTCACGGCGCTGCTGCTCGACACGGCCCGCGCCCGCGCGACCGGGCTCGTGCCCACGCTCCAGCCGGGGCAGCAGGCGACCCGGCCCCCGCCGCTCGTCCTTCCCCAGCTCGGCGAGGACCAGGAGGCGCAGGTCCCGGCCGGCACCGCCGTGCTGCTCACGGGGCAGGCGCGCCTCGATGAGACGAGCATCGCTCGCGTCGTCGTCGCCTTCGAGGCCAACTGGGTCAAGCGTCAAGCGCTGCTCGGCCCCGCGTATCAGGGGCTCCACCAGCCGACCACGCAGGCGCGCATCGTCGCGGTGGCCCGCGCGTTCAACGACCTGCTCACGCCTGCCCCGGGCCAGACGCACCTCGCCGCGGACGAGGCCGTCGCGGTGCTCGAGCGGGAGGCGTCCGGCGTGCCGGCTGCGCGGACGGCGCTGCGCCTGCTCGTCGGCGCGCTCGGCATCTTCCCGACCGGCACGCTCGTCGAGCTCTCGACCGGCGAGGTCGCGCTCGTCACGCGCACGCCGTCGAACCCCGCTCGCTACTCGATGCCCACCGTGCGCCTCGTCTTCGACGAGCGCGGCGCGACGCTGAGCGAGCCGATCGAGATCGACCTCGCCGAGCCGGTGCTGCCAGGCGACACCCGTCGCAACATCCGCCGCGTCGTCGCGACCTCGGACGACGCCGCTGCGAGCTCGATGCGATCGATGGTCGGCACCTCGCCGTCGTGGGTACCCACGGGGCCGTCGACCGCGGGGTCGTCCGGCAGCCCCCGCACGCCCGGCCCGTCGGAGCGCCCCGGCGCGCCGCGTCGAGGGTCGGTGATGCCGGGCCGGGGTGACTCCTCGGTCGGCCTACCGCGCGTCTCGGGCCAGACCCCGCAGCCGCTCGCCGTCGCGCAGCACGGCGTTCCTCCTGCCGGCGCCGCTCCCCCGAGGGGCGCCGCTGGCGACACGCACCCGCCGCGCGCGGCGACGCCCGCCCCCGCACCGGCGCGCCCGGTCGCCGTCGCGTCGAACGAGCCGAGGCCCGCACCCCTCGCGACCCCGATGCAGCCAGCCGCTCCGTACCAGCCAAGCGACCCCGGCGACCCCGACGCGCTGCCGCCCGAGGCGACGGCGCAGGGCGAGCTGGGCAGGACCCCGCTCCTGCACCTGCTCGTCTACATGCTCGATCAGGGGCTCTCCGGCACGCTCCTGCTCTCGGCCCCCGACGGCGTCTCCCATCGCGTGTACTTCAGCGCGGGCGCTCCCGCGAAGATCCGCACGGGGGGGATGATCGCGCCCCTCGACCGCGTGATCCTCGAGCTCGGCCTCCTCGACCAGGCGACGCTCCAGGGCACGCTGCTCGAGATCTCCAAGTCGAGGACGCTGCACGGGCGGCACCTCGTCGCGCGCGGCTTGCTCGCGCGCGAGCAGGTCGTCGGCGTGCTCGCGCTGCAGCTGTTCGACAAGCTGATGGCGCTGTTCGAGCTGCCCCCCGAGACGACGTACGCCTACTACGACGGCGCGAACCTGCTCACGACGTACGCCGGCCCCGAGCTCCTGCCCTGCGAGCCGCTCGAGGCGATCATGTCCGGCGTGCGCCTGCGCGCCACCGACGCCGTCGTCGATGCCACCCTCCAGCGCCTCGCCGGATCGAAGCTCGGTGTGTACCCGGGGACCGACCCGCGCCGCTTCGGGCTCCGCCGCGACGAGTCCGCGATCGTCGACCTCCTGCGCGCGCGCCGCATGACGCTCGACGAGCTGCTCGTCGCGGGCGCGGCCCAGGACCGCGTCGTGCGTCTCACGCTCTACGCCCTGGCCGTCACGCGCTACCTCGATCTCGGCGTCGCCGGTCGCCCGCCGATCGGCGTCGCGCCGCGGTCCGCGGTGCCCGTCGGCACCGCTGCGGCGCGCGCGATCGCGCGGAGCGGGGCGCCGGGCGCGGTGCCCGAGGAAGCCCCGCCGGCCGACTACGATCTCGATTTCCTCGGTGATGCCGGCGATCTGGACGTCGGGCCGCTGCCGGATCTCGACCTCGAGGGGCTGGACCTCGATCCCGTCGAGGAGCTCGACCCCGTGGCGGACCTCGATCCCGTCGAGGACTTCGATCCGCTCGGTCTCGACGCGGCGCCCGAGCTCGAGCCGATCGACCTCGACCCCGTCGCTCCGCCGCCTCCCGCGGTCGCGCCGCGCGCCGCCGAGCCTTCCGCGCCGGCCGCGCGCACCCC
>CAIVJW010000375.1 GCA_903906315.1 uncultured delta proteobacterium
AGACGAAGAAGCTCAGCCTCGCGGGGAAGCGCAAACTGGCCGGATGGGATACCGCATATCTCCTGCGAGTCTTGCAGAGTGTGGGAACGTCCGCCCCGACCACCGCGTGAGCGACATGTGGGATGATGACTTTGCCCTGGGGGGCTTCCCAAGCGAACAGGCTCTCATTCCTTGCCATCATCGTCAATGCTTTCGAGCGGTTGGCTTGGCTCCGGGGGCCGTGCGGAACCGTTTTGTGGGTCGATCGAGCCGGGATCATTGATTTTTCGGCTCGACTGGAGCGGCCGGAACGGCACGCCCTTGAGCAGGAAGCGGCGCAGACGGTGCGCCTGCCGTTCGATCCGATAGCGCCAGGTTACCGGTTCGTCGAGCCGGGGTGGTGCCTCCGGTGCGCCGCCGGCGGGTTCGGCGGCGCGGGTGGCTCGGTCGACTCGCCTGGCGCCCACGAGCCCTGCGTCGTCGCCGGGGTCGTCGTTGCGCAGTCGGGGCGCCTTCGCCGACAGCATCTCCTCCCATAGCTCGAGGTACCGCCGCCGGGCGTCGTCGCGGAGCCGCACGGCTCCGTCGTCGCGCTCCTCGAAGTCCTCGCGCTCGAGCTGTCGGTTGTTCAGGAGGCGCAGCGTGAAGCGGTCCACCATCGGCGCCCGCAGCTCCTCCACGAGGTCGAGGGGTAGCGATTCCCGTCCGTAGCGGATCCCGTGCAGGAGCCCGATGCGGGTGTCGAAGCCGACGCGCGCCAGGTGCCGCGCCACCTCGCTCCCTGCAAGCGTGTAGCCGAACGAGAGCAGGGCATTGACCGGATCCTTGGGTGGCCTGCGGACGCGCTTCTCGAACACGAAGCCGGTGCGGAGCATCTCGGGGAAGGCGTCGAAGTACGCCGCCGAGGCCGCGCCCTCGAAGCCCCGCAGAACCTCGAGATCCTCCTCGGCGTGCGCCCGCTCCTCGAGGCTCGCGAGCCGCTCGATGGCGTCCGCGTGCTTGGGGCCGCCGCTGCCGCGTGCGTGTCGCATCAACAGCGACCGCTGGCCGGCGATCTTGCTCGCCACCAGCGGTCTCGCGAAGTCGAGCCTGCGCCCGGGCCGGTTCCAGGCGTCCACCTGGGCGAGCAGCAGGTAGACGTTCTTCGGGTCGGTGCTCTGCAACACCCCGCGGAACCGCCCCGCGCTCGAGTGGAAGCTCACGTCGATCCCCGCGTCGAGGATGCGCGCCAGCGCGGCCCCCGTGAACGTGGCGGGCCCGTGCACCGCGATGTGCGAGACGTCGGCGACCGGCACGGCCGCGATGACCTTGCGCTCGCGCAGCAGCACGAGGCGCTCGTTCGCGTGGCGCACGAGCAGCGTCGGGTCGGTGATGACGAGCGGACGCCCGCCCGCGGAGACTCTGGGCGGCGGCACCTCAGACCTCCAGGACGAAGCGGCGCACCCCGCCTTCGATCACGCGCCGGAGCGTGCCCGCCGGCGTTTCCAGCGGAGAATCGCCCGCCTCCTCGATCACGAGGTCGATTTCGGCCTCGACGCTCGTGATCGTCTTCTCCACCGCCCGCACTTGCCGTCGCAGGTCCGACAGGCGGTTGCAGAGGGCCGCCGCCTTCGTGCCGAGCTCCTTGCGACCCTCGTTCATCGCCGCGACCGCCGCCCGCGCGATGCCGCCCTTCGCCGCCGCCTCCAGCACGCGGTCGGCGAGGCCCGGCACGTTCGCCGCTCCGATCGCGTGCAGGACCGGCGTCGGATACGCGCCCGGCGGCACGCGGAAGTGGCAGTCGCACCCCACGCGCGCCGTGAGCTCGGGCAGGTTCTGGCGGATCCGCCCGCAGCTCGTCGGCCGCGGGTAGAGGCGCTGCAGCACCCGGCCGGCCATTCCCGGCCGGTAGTCGTCGAGGTGCCGGAGCACCGCATCGACGGCAGGCGTCGACTCGTCGCCGAGGCGACCGAGGACATCGGCCACGAAGTAGCGCTCCGAGGTCGCGAGCCCGTGCCCGCTGATGACCTTGTCGACGAAACTGCGGAAGACCGCGCATCCCGCGTAGATCTCCTTCGCTCGAGGCAGCTCGCGAAACGGGGCCGTCATCAACGCCACCACGTCGACCGGGCCGCCTGCGCGCGGCTCGGGCACGGCCGTCGTCGATGCGCCCGCCGACGGGCCAGGCGGAGCGGCACTGCTCTCGGGCTCCTGCGCCCGCGGGACCACCGCCGGCGCGCCCGCAGCGGGCGGGGCTGCGGGCGCCGTGAGGGCCGCGAGCGCCCGCCTCACGCCCACCGCCGCGGCCACCTCCTCGTGCGACGCGGCTCGGTGGTCGCGCAGCAGCCCGAGCGGGTCCGGCACCGGCGCGAATGCCTCGTCGAGCAGCCACGCCCGCGAGCCCTTCCGCGGGTCGGCGCCGAGCGGCAGCAGCACGCCGGTCCCAGGCTTGTCGGGTTTTGCGACGTCCTGCGCAGGAACGAGCTCGCGCGTCACCCCCGGCGGCGGCGCCCCCGCCCGCTGGCAGGCGAGGCTGAGCAGCGTGCGCGCTCGCGCCGCCCCGACCGGCTCCGCGAACAGGACCCACACGACGTGCCCGCGACCCGGCTCGACGCTCAGGAGAGGCCGTACTCCGAGGCTCTCGAGCGCGCTTCGCAGCGCCCGGGCATCGACCGCGACGATCCCCGCGATGGCGCCCTCGCGCCGGTCACCGTGCCGCGCCTTGCCTGCGATCACGACGCGCACCGCCGCGAACCGGACCGAGTGGTTCCCCCGCAGCGGGTACACCCCCAGCCAGCACGAGCCCGCGAGGTGCTCGCGCAGCCGATCCGCGGTGAGCGGCGCGAGCACCCGCTCGCGCTCCACGCGGTCGCCCACGCGCATGTCTCGCAGGAACACGTGCTCCGCGCCCCCGAACCGCTCGAGAAGACGCTCGGCGTCCCCCGGCCCCGGCGCGAGGTGCGGCCGCTCCTGCGCGTCCTCCTCGGCCGCGGGCACCACGACCTTCCTCGTGTCCGTCGGCGGCGCACCGCCGGTCTCGGGGCGCGCGATCTTCGCGACGTCCGCGGCGTCGCCGAAGCGGCCGGATCGCGCGAGGATCTCGGCGGCGGTCGCGCCGTCGAACCGACCGATCGCCGCCGCGAGCTCCGCTCCGGCCGTCGTGTCGATCCCCGCGCGGTCCCGAATGCGATCGCGCACCGCGTTCTCGTCGGCGGTCCCGACCGCCCCCGCGAGCTGCGTCGCGAGCGTCTGCCAGACCGAGGTGCGCGGCGCTCGCGCAGCCTCGCCCGCCAGCGCCACCCGATCGTCGACGGGCGCGTGCCGCGGGTTCGGTGGTTCCACAGGCCAGGCCCGCGCCGATCCCGACATGTTCGGCGGTAGTCTCCCGACCTGGAGCGTCTCGGTCCGCTGCGCCTCGAGCTCCTCGGCCCGCGCGCGGACCCGCTCGGGCAGCTGCACGCCTGCGAGCGATCCGTAGTAGGCGAGCCACCCGCGCAGCAGGTCGTCGATCTCCTCGCCTCCGTCGCTCGGCCGGGTCCGCAGCACCTCGTCGAGCCGCGCCCCGATCTCGCGCACGGCGCGCGGTCCCGCGGTGCGCCCGCCCGGCCCGAACCGGAACCCGAGGAACGTGAAGCCCTCGCCGAGGTGCCGGATCTCGACTTTCTTCTCGTTCAGCGCGAGCCGCAGCCGCCCGAGCGCCCGCGCCACGACGCCGCGCGCCCGTTCGGCCTCTTGCCGGCTCACGGCGCCGATGCACACGTCGTCGCCGTACCGGACCATCTCGAACCGCTCGGCCTCCACCGCGCGATCGAAGGGTGCGAGGTAGAGATTCGCGAGGAAGGGCGAGAGGGGGCTGCCCTGCGGCGTGCCGAGCGCGCTGTCGGCGATCTCGCCGCCCGCGAGCGAACCGGCGGCGAGCATTCCCTCGACGAGCTTCACGAGGTCGGGCTCGTGGCAGACCTCGTCGAGGGCCGCGAGCAGGAGCGGCGGCGGGATGCGGTCGAAGAAGCTCTCGACGTCGCCGCGCAGCACCCAGTCGTTGCCGGCCCCGAGCGCCGCGTCCACTGCCGCGAGCGCGTCGTGCGTCGAGCGGCCGCGCCGGTAGGCGTACGCGAACCGGTGAAGCTCCCCGTCGAACGTCGCCGCGAGCGCGGCCGCGACCGCGTGCTGCACGACGCGGTCGCGGACGCAGCCGATCGCGAGCCCCCGGTGCCCACCGCCGGGCTTCGGCAGGAGGACGCGCCGGCTCGGCCGGGGTCGGTACGCGCCCGAGAGCACCTCGTCGCGCAGCCGGACGAGCTCCACGTCCCCCTGGGCCGCGAGCTCCGCGACCGTCACCCCGTCGGGCCCCGGCGCTCCTCGGTTCCTCGCCGCGACGCCGAGCGCCGCCCTCAGTGCCACCAGAGACGAAGCCTCGTCGACCACACCCACGGCTCACCTCCGCTGTTCCTCTCGCCCAGTCTCAGACCACGAGCGGTCTCCCCGGCACGTTCGGCGCGAGCCCACGGCCGTGCACCTCCACCTCGCCCTGGCAGGCGCCGCAGAGCGCGTAGCAGCGCAGGCTGTCCTCGACCTCGTCGAACCGCCGCTCCTCCGTCGCGCCGCGCACGATCTCGGCGATCCCCTCGGCCGTCGCCAGGATCTCGAACACGCTCCACTGCACGCGCTGCCCCTTCGACGCGAGGTACTTGCTGAGCTTCGCGCGCCGCCGGTCGTCGGCGACGTCGAAGCTCAGCACGTAGGTTCGGCAGTTCATGGGGCGCTGGCTCGCGGGCTCACGTGGCAAGTACGGGGAACTTGTACGCGGTCAGGTCCGGGGCCGCGTGTGCAGCCAGAACGGGCGCGGCGCGCCGGACCCGTCGCTGCCTCCCTCGGACACGCCGGACGCGTCCTCGAACACGAGCCCGTAGTCGCAGCGCGACCACTCGGGGCAGCCGTCGCACGAGGGCGCGCGCGTGAGGCAGCGGAGGTCGCGCAGGCGCTCGCCGAGCAGGCCGCGCGCGACCACGTTGAGGGGATCCTGCGTGCAGACCGCACGGTCGTAGCGCGCCTCCACACGAATCGACCGCACCTCGAGGCGCGTCGCCCATGCCACCCACTCCGCGAGCGGGATGGCGGGCTCCCGCGCCGCCCGCGCGTCGGCACCCCCGCTCGCACGGCTCGGAATGTTCGTGCGCATTTCCAGAAGAGCCATACTCCGCGCCGGGCGGGCCGACAAGGCACCACGAGCCCCGTTCGACGGTGTTCGCGCCGCCGCCGTGCTTCCACCGCCTCGACTGTTCGCGGCGTCTGCATTTGCCCCGATCGCGCCCACGCCTCGAGGAAGCGGAGCCTCGCGCCAGGCCGCGCCCGCGTCGGGGGTGCCTTCACTCCGGCCGAGGGCGACGCGCCGCGGGGGCGGCAGCCGGCGCCCTGGGCCGAGCGGGTCGCACCACCCCACACGGGCGACGAGCGGGCGCACCCGCGCGTTGCTCAATCGACTCGGCCGCCCCGGATGGCAGGTCAGCCCGAGCCCATGCCCATCAGACCCGGCGGAGAACCCGAATCAGCGGGGCGTGCTCGCCCGAGCGAGGCGGTTCCTCACCCGGGCAACCGGCTCCCGCCGACGCTCCTCCCTCCTCGCGGCCGGTATCCGCCCAGTCGTCCTCCCACGACTCGAGCGCAGCCCGGCTCTCGGCGCGCGGCCCACCTCGCGCTGCCCGCCGATCGTGCATGGGCCCCGCGTGGCGGCAGCGCGCCGGCATCACCATCGCATTCCGCCTCGCAAGTGTTCGCTGCGCCGCCATGAAGACCTCCTCGTCGCTCGGTGTCGGGCCGAGCTTGTCGAGAGACGCATGGACCGCGCGCCCACTGACATCTCCGCAGGCTGCGCCGACGACCCAGCCGCCGGACGGCGGCTGGTGGAGTCGAACGAAGGGCTGTCAGTCCGGCGCCGGCGCCTCCGTCGAGGGGTGCGGAGGAACCGTCATGAGCAAGCGCGGAGCACGGGGCAACGGGCGGAACGCGGTGTCCGTCGGCGTGAGGGATGTCGGCGCCGAACTGGCGTTCGGCGCAGCAGCTGCGGCCATGCAGTCGGTCGCGGCCGACCTCGCGGCCGGTCGCGCCTCGCGAGAGGCTCGTGGCACCGCCAAGCGCGCGGCGGGCGCGGGAGTCGGCGCCGCGGCGCGCAGTGTCGCCGTTCGGGCGGTGGCCGCCGGCATCGAGCACGCCGCGCTGCGGGCCGCGGGGGTCGCCGCCGTGAAGCGCGTGGGCAAGGCCGCGGCGCGCAAGGTCGCCACGCGCGCCGGTGTCGGTCTCGTCGGCGGCGCCGCGCGGTCCATCCTGCGCGGCAACGCCGTCGCCCACGCCGCGAGCCTCGTCGTGGACCAGGCGATCGACACGGTCCAGCTGGCGCGAGGGCGGATCAACCGAGCCGAGTACGGCCGCCGCAGCGCCGGCAACGTCGGCGGTGCGGCCGGCAGCCTCGGTGGCGCGGCCCTCGGGGCCGCCCTCGGCACGGCGATCTTCCCGGGCGTCGGCACCGCGATCGGCGCCTTCCTCGGCGGGCTCGGCGGCGGTGCGGGCGGCTCTGCGCTCGGACGTGGGGCGGTGCGGTGAGGGGGGCCGACGCTCGGCTGCGCGCGAGGCGTGCGGCAGGATCCGGGCGGACCGCAATGGGTCCGGGCGCTCCGTTGGTGGCGCGGAAGGCCTGGAAACGTAGGTGGGTTGTGTTTCGCGAAGTTCCGGCTTCCCGTGTGACCCGTCGTCGGTCTACGTTGCCGCTGTCGTTCGGGAGGCTCGGCGCCAGCTGGAGGCTCACCGTCGGCAGGACCCGAGAGGGCGTGACATGACGGATTCGCTGCTGCTCGTGAGCCTCGGCCCGGTCCAGGAGTTCATCGCGTCCGCGCGGCGCTGCCAGGACCTCTGGTTCGGGTCGTGGTTGCTGTCGGAGCTGTCGAGGGTGACGGCGAAGGTGATCGAGGAGCGCTGCGGCGTCGGTGCCCTGGTCTTCCCAGGGAGTCTCGAGGTCGGGGGCGGCGCCGACGACAAGCCGGCTGTGGCGAACAAGATCCTGGCGGTCGTTCCCGCGGGCATGTCGGTCCAGCTCGTCGCCGACGCCGGGCGCGAGCGCATGACCGAGACCCTGAGGTCTCTCGCGACGGACGCCTTCTCGAAGATTCCCCCCACGGCCTACTTCGACGACGAATTGCGCTCGAGGGCCTTCCGTCAGATCGACGATCTGATGGACTACGCCTGGGTGGCCGTCCCCCTGTCGAGCCCCGCAGACGGGCGAGCCGGCTACGCCCAGGCGCGGGACCAGGCCGAGCGGCTGCTCGCCGCCCGCAAGAATCGTCGCACGTGGACCCAGGTCGCGCTCGCTCGGGACGGGGGATGGGGCGACGCGGTGCCGAAGTCGTCTCTCGACGGGCTTCGCGAGTCCGTTCTCCACGAGGCTCTGTACGATGCGTTGAATGGCCGTCGCAGGGACGGATTTCCCGCCCTGAAGCCGGACGAGGCTCACGAGCGGTACTTCGTCCGCAAGCAGGAGCGCCTCTGTGGCGTCGGTCTGCTCAAGCGGGTTGGGTGCAGCTCCTTTATGACGGTCGATGATTCCGCCGCAGATCACGACTTCACGAGGCGAAGGCGCGGCCTCGGGATCGGGTCCGGTGGCGCAGCTCCGGCATAGGCGGAGAGGTGGTTCCGTTCGTGCTCGCGCGC
>CAIVJW010000376.1 GCA_903906315.1 uncultured delta proteobacterium
ATCGAGCCACTCGTGCTTCACGTCGCTCGTGGCCTCGGCGGCGAGGTCGTCGACGTAGGGAACGCGCTTCTCGGCGGGCAGGGCCATGACGTGGATCGTAGTGCGCCGCCGCGCGGCCTTCACCGCACGATCGTCTCCCTCACGAGCGTCACCTCGACCTTTCCGGTCGGGCGCCCCCTGCCGCCCGTGGCAGCGTGGCGCCGCGTCCAGAACCATGGAGAGGGGCCCATACCAGGAGAGAAGAGGAGCTCGCTCGACCGGGTGGACGCGCCGCAAGGCCACGGGCGACGCGCCGTCATGGCGTCGGCGCCGTCGAACGCGCGGGCGATCAGCTCCGACCCACGGCGTGCGCGTCGGCGGTGATTGCGCGGGTTTCTCTCCGGGCGCTCGCAGCGTGTGCGCGTGGTTGCGCGGAGCTTCCGCGGGAACCACGCGCCTCCTCAGCTCGTGCAGTGGCTGCCGCTGCCGCACTCGTCGTCGGCGCTGCCGCTGCCGCTGCCGGAGCCGCCGCCCGTCGTCGAGCCCGAGTCCGATCGCGCCTCCACGTCGCCGACGGTGGCAGACGCGCCGCCGCGCCCCGACGCCGGTCCTCCCCGCGGGACGGCTACCGCGCCTCGCTGCGCTCGCGGAGCGCGCGGAGCACCGCGAGCGTCTCGTGGATCACCTGCTCCTGGTATCGATAAGCCATCTCACCACCCATCGGCACCAGCACCGACAGCGACTGCTCACGCGATCGCGCCGCCAGCTCCTCGAGCTCGCCGATCACCCGCTCGACCTCGGCGATCGTCGCGGGCGGCAGCGCCTCCCGGCTCGGGTCGAAGCGCGCGAGGTCCCCGAGCGTCGCCGCCTCGCCGAAGCACGCCGCGAGCTCGTGCTCCGCCTTCACGCGCGCCGCGTCGATGCGCCAGAGGCGGAAGCGATTGCCGACGCCCATCGCGTTGAACAGGAGGCTCACGGCCATCACCACGTGCAGCCAGTTGCTCGGAGGCATCACGTCGCCGAGGCGCGGAAAGTACTCGTCGACGAGCTCGATCCCTTCCTTCTCGAGGAAGCCCTTCGTCGCGGCGGCGGTCTCGAGCCCGCTCTTGTTGGGCGTCGTCTTGTTGTGCCGCACGAAGTCGGGGAACGTCGCGGCCAGCGCCGTGAGGAGGCCGAGCGTCTGCGATCGGCTCGCGCAGCGGTTGCCGACGACGAGCGTGTCGACGCGAAGGACCTCCTTGTCGACCGGCGGCAACATCCGCACCGGGTCGAACTGGCCGGCGCCGATGCGCCCGTGCCGCAGGAACGGGAAGCGCCGCGCGACGACGTCCGCGTGCGGGAAGCCCACGATCGCGAGGCCTCGATCGCGCACCGCGCGCTCGACGAGGTCGGCGTCCTCGTCGATGACGAGCGCCGCCAGGTCGAGCTCCCCCCGCTCGGCGAGGTCGAGCTGCTCGACGACCGGGTGGTTCGACAGCACGAGCCCGAGCCCCTGAAAATCGCGCGATCCGAGCACGCGCCGCGCGACGTCGGCGGTGCCGCTGCCCGCCGGCCCGACGCCGATGCGCAGCCCCGCGAGCGACGCGAACGACCCGATCGCGTCGGCCTTCTTGCCGAGCAAGAACATCGACTCGGCCTTCGCCAGCCGGCCGATGAGCTCCAGCCGCGCGCCCGCGGGCGGCGGCGTACCGGCCTGCACGAGCGCAAACTGGACCGAGCAGTCGCCCGAGGCCGCGGCCAGGCGCGCGAGGTTCTCGACCGATCCGGCGCTCGTGACGGCCTCGACGCGCCCGCCGCGCGCGGAGGCGACCTCGCCGAGATCGGTCACGATCGCGTGGTAGTTGCCCTCGGGCGCCCCGGAGAGCACGGCCACGCGGACGTGCCCGAGGTCGGGGTGCAGATCGATCCGGGCCACGACGAGCGCGACCGCGACGAGGATCACGGCGGGCGCCGCGGCGCGCAGCAGCGCGCGGTGGGGGCGGGCGCGACGGGGGCGACCGGAGCTCTTCGTGGGGGTGCCGTTCACGCCGCCACGATGCCAGCAGCGGGTGGCCCTTGGCGAGCCCGAGGCGGAACGCGTCGACCCGTGTATCGTGGATCGTCCTCGCCCGGAGAACCGATGCGCACCTCCTCGACTCGTTCGCACCTCTCGATGTCGCTCGTCGCCTTCCTCTCGACCGCCGCCGCGGCGTGCGGGGGATCCGACGCGGACGCCCCGCTCGCGACCTCCGCGTCGAGCGCCACCGGCGGCGCGGGCCAGGGCGGCGCGGGAGGCCAGGGCGGCGACGACACGGACCCGTCGCCCTACTTCGTGCCGCCCAAATCGTGCGCGTACGAGTGCCCCGACGTCGCCTCGTGCGCGGAAGCGAAGGATCCGTACGTGTGCCCGGCGATGGCGCCCTGGAAGGACCTGCCGCACCTCGAGGGCTGCGGGGCCTGGGACGAGACGCCGCCGGCGCCCACCGTCGGCCGATGCAAGGCCTCCGCTCCGACGGGCGCCGCGCTCGTGCGCACCGGCGCCACCGCCGACGATCCGGGGACGTACGTGCTGCCGGACGGCCGCCGCCTGAAGCCGGCCGGCGTCGAGTGGCTGTTCGCCGAGGAGGAGCTGCGCGGCGGCATGACGGCCGCGATGGCCCCGATCCCCGGCACGAGCCTCGTGATCACGGTCGACACGGGCGACATGCACTCGGTCCGCCTGATCGACACCGCGAAGATCGGCGACGGCGATCCGGTCCTCGCGCGCGTGGCGTTCGCCCCGCCCTCCTACCTGAACCGATCGGTCGTCTTCCTGCCGCCCGGCCGCGCGTACGTCGCGACCGCGTTCGGCTTCGTGCAGGCCCTGACCGTCGACGTCGACGCGGGCACGCTCGCGCGCGACGATGCGGAGTCGATCGAGCTGCCCCCGTCGAACGACGGGACCGGCGACCCCTCGCCCTGGTACGTGGCGGCGATCGCGGCGAGCCCCGACGGCAAGCGGCTCGTCGTGACGCCGGTCGACGAAGAGACCGCGCTCGTCTTCGACGTCGATCCCGCGTCCCCGAGCTACCGCAAGCAGACCGGCAGCGTCCCGCTCGGCGTGAGCCAGATCGCGGGCGTCTCGTTCGATCCGAACGACCCGGCCGGCCACTTCGCCTACGTCTCCTGCTGGGCGGACGAGCGCGTGATCGAGCTCGACCTGTCGGACCCGAAGGCCCCGAAGGTCGCGCGCACGTTCGCGACGGACCGCGATCCGCAGGGGATAGCGTTCCTCGACGAGCGCTGGCTCGTGGTCGCGAGCGACCTCGGCGAGACGCTCACGCTGGTCGATCGCGTCGCCGGGACGCAGACCAAGGTGCCGGTCGAGATCGATGGATCGCTGCCCGGCCTCGACGTCTCGACCCTCGCCTGGGACGCCGCGGGCAAGCGCCTCTGGGTGTCCCTGGCCGGCGTCAACGCGCTCGCGGCGTACGACGTCGACCTCGCGACCACGCCGCCGACGCTCACGCCGGCGGGCCGCCTGCCGACGAGCTTCTGGCCGAGCGCGGTCATCGCCGAGCCGGATGGGTCGCTCGTGATCACCTCGCTGCGCGGGCACGGCCTCGGGCCGTTCGACACCTCCGCGCCGATCGGCAGCGGCGGCGGCAGCCATCGCATGCGCGGCAGCATCACGCGCGTCTCCCCGGCCCCGTCGGCCGCCGACCTCGACGCCGGCGACGCCGCCGTGACGGCCTCGCTCGCCGTCGGCACGAGGGAGGGCTACCCGAAGGTCGAGTGCCCGGCGGGCGCGGCGGACTTCCCCGTGCCCGCGACCAACACCGAGGGGCCGTCGAAGGCGATCGAGCACATCGTCTTCATCGTGCGCGAGAACAAGACCTTCGACGCCTTGCTCGGGGATCTCCCGAGCGTCGAGGGCGATCCGACGATGGCCATGAAGGCAAAGAGCGCGGACATGGACCGCGTGTGGCCGAATTTCCGGGCGCTCGCGCGCGGTTTCACGATCGCCGACAACTTCTACAACCTCGCAATGCAGTCGACGCAGGGCCACACGTGGACGACGCACGGCCGCGCGACCGACTTCGACGAGCTCACCTGGGACGACGCCGCGCGCCCCGTCCCGCTCTCGGGCGTCGGCAAGGTGGGCAAGCCCGTCGAGGGATCGCTCTTCGACTGGGTCCAGAAGAACGGCGTCCGCTACGACGTATTCGGCGAGATCGTCGGCAACCCGGCGAGCCTGCCCGCCGACTACAGCCCGATCGACTTCAAGTACCCGGGCGGGCCGTTCCAGAACATCATGTACAACGATCTGCCGAAGGCCTGCTACGGCGCGGCGCGCGCGCGGGTCGCGTGCGATCTCGGCAAGCTCACGTACATGACGCTGCCGAACGACCACACGGGCGGCGCGTCGCCCGACAACGCCACGCCCGAGACGATGTGCGCGGTGAACGACGAGGCTACGGGCATGATCGTCGACGCGCTCTCGCACAGCCCGCAGTGGGGATCGACGCTCGTGATCATCACGGAGGACGACCCGCAGCAGGGCGGTGATCACGTCGACTACCACCGCGCGCCGATCGTGCTCGTCGGTCCGTGGGTGAAGCGCGGCTACGTCTCGAAGACGCACCTCGACGTCGCGTCGCTTCACAAGCTCTTCGCGCACGTCCTCGGGCTGCCGTACCCGAACCTCGGCGTGAAAAACGCGGGCCTGCCGCTCGACGCATTCACCTCGACCCCCGACTACGCGCCGTACACGTTCACGCACCGCGTGTGGCCGCTCGAGTGCGGCAAGGAAGCGACCCGCGTCGAGCAGGAGCTCACGCGCTCGTGGGACTTCTCCGCGCCGGACGCCCAGCCGGGCCTCGACGCGCAGGTGTGGCGCTGGATGCGCGGACAGCAGCTCACGGAGCTGCCGGCGCGCCTCCAGGCGGAGGTCGACGCCCGCGCGGCGCGCAAGGCGCGTGGCCTTCGGCCGCGCGACGACGACGACTGACGCCGCGCAGCGGGCCCGGCGCGACGCGCGCCCCGCTACTCCTTGCGCAGGATCAGGTGGAAGCCCGACTCGGTCTCCACGAGGTCGCTGAGCTGGTTCAGCCCGAGCTCGAAGGCGGCGTCGGCGAACGGCTTGGCGACATCCGTGCGCTCGATCGCGCCGACCGATCCCTCGCGCGTCGCCGCGCCGGGCTCGTCGCTGAACTCCTTGACGACCTCGGCGAAGTCCGACCCACCGCGGATCTTGTCGCGGGCCTCCGTCGCGCGCAGGCACGCCTCCTCGCGCGTGCGCTTCACGCCGGCCACGGGGTTCTTCGCGCCCGCGTGCTTCACGAGCACGTGCTTGACCGTCACCTTCGGGGGCTCGCCGCTGAACTTCGCGCGCTTCGCGTTCGCCGTCGCGAGGCAGAGCTCGACCGCCTTCGGATCGAGGCCCGGAGCGGCGCTCGCGGCGGGCAGCGCGCCTTGCACGGCGGCGGCCGGAGGCGTGGCCACGGCCGGCGTCGGGGCGCCTCCGCACGCGACGAGCGGCGCGCAGAGGGCGACGGCGACGAGGACGGCGCGCGGCGCGGGCGGGAAACGAAGACGGCTCGCGGGAGGTACGCTCGGCTTCATGGCGCCCGACGATAGTCGCGCCGCGCCAATCGAGATCGACTTTCGGCGCAGCCCGCGCGCGCGCGCGACGCCGATCACGAAGCGCGACGCGCCGGCCGTGCGGCGAGCCCGGTTGCCCCGCCCGCCCTGCGCTCCCAGCACGACGGGGGAGAACCAGGCGGAGGGAGTCCGTCGAGGCGCGCGGCGAGGCCAGCGCGAGCCCGGCGAACCCGATCGCTGGGCCGGCCTCCGGACACGCGCCTCCGCGCCAGGGCCGGAGCGCGGAGCCCTCCTGCGCGCCCCGCGGCGGGGGCGACCGGACGCGAGCCGTTCGGCGGCGCGGCCGGTCGGTCGCGGCCAGCGGGCTCACGGCGGCGGACGCCGGCGGCCGAGAATCCCCCCGCAGCGGTGCTAGGCTGAACGCGACGCGCGACGTCGAGCCGCTCCAGCATGTCCGCCAAACCTTTGCGACGAGCCGACGCCACCACCGCGGTCCTCCCCGAGGCCGATCGCGCCAAGAGCGGGAAAGCGGCAATCGCGGAGCCGCGCGCGGGACACGAGGGTTTCCGCGCGGGCGACACGGTCGGCCGCAAGTACCAGCTCGTCCGCGTGCTCGGGCAGGGCGGCATGGGCGCGGTCTGGCTCGCGCACAACACCACGCTCGACGCCGACGTCGCGGTGAAGCTCATCCGCCGCGAGAAGGCCACGCCCGCCGCAGCCGCGCGGCTGCTCCAGGAGGCGAAGCTCGCCGCGCGCCTCGCCCACCCGTCGATCGTGCGCATCTTCGACTTCGGCACGACCGACGAGGGCGACCCGTTCATCGTGATGGAGCTCCTGCACGGCGAGTCGCTCGCGCAGCTCATCGAGCGCAAGGGGCGCCTGCCGCCGGTGCGCGCGGTGCAGGTGCTCCTGCCGGTGGTGGCCGGGCTGCAGGCCGCGCACGCGAAGGGCGTCGTCCACCGCGACCTCAAGCCGGACAACATCTTCCTGTCCGAGCAGCCGACGGGCACGACTCCGAAGGTCGTCGATTTCGGCATCGCGAAGCTGCAGGACGCGGGCGCCAGCGGATCGCTCACGCAGACGGGCGCCGTTCTCGGCAGCCCCGACTACATGTCCCCGGAGCAGGCGCGCGGCCGGTCGCGGATCGACGAGCGCACCGACGTATGGGGCCTGTCGGTCGTGCTGTACGAGTGCGTCACGGGGATCGCGCCGTTCCAGGGCTACAACTACAACGCGCTGCTCTCCGCGATCATCGAGGACGACCCGACGCCGATCGGCGATCTCGGCGTCCGCGACGCCGGGCTCTGGACGGTGGTGAAGCGCGGGCTCGCGAAGCGGCCGGAGGACCGCTTCCAGAGCGCGCGCGATCTCGGCCGCGCGCTCGTCGAGTGGCTGCACACGCAGGACGTGACGACCGATATCACGGGCGCCACGCTCGTCGCCGATTGGGGCAGCGAGCGAAGGCCGCTGTCCGAGCCGCTCGCCACGTCGCAGCTCGGTCCCGGGGTGGGCGACGACGCCACCGAGGTCGAGGTGGCGAACGACTCCGCCGTGCGCCATGCCGCGATCCCTCCGCCACCGCGGCTGCCGGCGGGCGACGAGCTCACCCTGCCCGCCGACGAGCCGGCCGAGGAAGCGGAGGCCCCCGCGGACGAATCGGGCAACTCGAATGAATCTAGCGCGGCCAACGAGGCCCCCGCGGACGAGCGCGGCGATCGGCCCACCGACGCGGCCGCGCACGCGCGCCGACGGTCGCGACGCGCGACGGCGCGGCTCGCGATCGCGGTCGTGCTGCTCGGAACGCTCGTCGCGGTGCGAGGGTGGGGCCTGCGTCGGGCGCGCCCGACGACCGTCGCCGTCCCCCCCGGCGCGGCGACCGCGATCGCCGTCACGCCGACCGCCGCGGCGACCGCGCCTGCCGAGACGACGACCGCGCCGGCGACCACCGCCCTGCCCGCCACGCCGTCGGAGCTCCCGACCGGCGCGACGGTGGTCGCGAGCGCCGAGCCTGCCGCGAGCGCGCCCGCCGTCGAGCCGAAGCCCAGGCCCGCTCGGCCGACGGGCGCTGGCCGACCGCGAAAGCCTGGTACGATGCCGCTGCCTGCGAAGCCCGATTTCTGAGGCGATGCGGCGATCCGCGATCGCGGCACGAACAGCCCTCATGACCGGAGCCCTTCGCCTCGTCGCGCGCGCGCTCGCAGCCGGCCTCGCGGCGTCCGCGTGCAGCGCGCTCGTCGCGGCCGACCTCGCCGACAAGCCGGCCTCGGGCGGGGCCGCGGGCGGCGCCGGAACGGGCGGCGCGACCGGAGAAGGCGGGGTGAGCGGGACGCCGGACGCGAGCGCGCGCGACGCAAGCCCGCGCGACGCGGCCGACGACGCGGCCGACGGCTGCCCCGGCACGTCGACCCGATGTGGACACGCCGGCTGCGTCGACCTCGCGAGCGACCCCGCGCACTGCGGCGCGTGCGGTCGGGCCTGCGTGAACCCGCACGGGTCGACCGCGTGCTTCGCAGGAGCGTGTCGGCCCGTCTGCGCCGCCGGCTTCGCGACCTGCGGCGAAGCCCCGACGGCGGGCTGCCTCGTGGACCTCGCGTCGAGCCCCGAGCATTGCGGCGCATGCGCCACCCCCTGCGCTCCCGGCCGCGCCTGCGCCGCTGGCGCGTGCGACACCGGGTGGATGCCGCTCGCCGCGCCTGGGTTCCCCTTCGCCGGGCGCGTACAGCCCGCGTTCGCGTGGCTCGACGATGCCCTGTTCGTGTGGGGCGGCAGCGACGGTCAGGGCGACCTCGCGACCGGGGCGCTCTACGACCCGAAGGCGGACGCCTGGGTCGCGATCGCCGCGCAAGGCGCGCCGAGCCCCCGCTGCCTGGCCGCCGCGGTGTTCACGGGCACGAGCGTGCTCCTTTGGGGCGGCGGACCGGGCGCGGCTCCGAGCGGCCCCGCGATGGGCGACGGCGCACGCTTCGTCCGCGCGACCGGCGCGTGGAGCCCCCTCGCGGCAGCCGGCGCCCCCGCGGCGCGTCGCGACCCGATCGCGGTGTGGACGGGGTCGTCGATGCTGATCTACGGGGGCGTCGACGCCGGATCGCCGGTGCCGGGCGGCGCGCGCTACGACGAAGCCAAAGATGCGTGGCACCCCATGAACCCCGCAGGAGCGCCCTCGCCGCGTCTGGATGCTGCGTGGACATTCGGCGCGGACACGATCTTCCTCATCGGCGGCAGCGTCGCGGGCACGCCGACGGCCGAGGGGTTCGCCTACGACACGAACAAGGACAAGTGGCGAGCGATCGCCGCGTCCGGCGCGCCGTCGGCCCGCACGAGCGCGTTCGCGGTGTTCACCGGCGCCGAGCTCGTCGTGTTCGGCGGCCTCGACGCGCTGGGGTCGCCGCTCGCCGACGGGGCCCGCTACGACCCCACGATCGACGCGTGGACCCCGCTCGCGGCGAGCGGGCCACCGATGAAGCGCGCGGCCCCGAGGCGACGCACCGGATGGGTCGACGTCACCGCGGGCGGTCCCCTCTTCGCGGGCGGCTGGGACGGCGCGACCGCGCTCACCGATCAGTGGCTGCTCGCATCGGACCTGAGCTCGTGGAGCGTCGCCCCCTCGTTCGCGTCCGGTGGGGCGCACGAGTGGGGCGTCGGGGTCTGGACCGGGCACGAGCTGCTCCTGTGGGGCGGCCTCGGAGCCGGCGCGATCGTCGCGACCGGCGAGCGTTGGCTGCCGTGAGCGCGAGGCAGGCGATCGCGACGCTCCTCGTCGGGGCGAGCCTCGTGCTCGCCGCGCACCGCGCGCACGCCGAGCCAGGCGACGTCGACGAGGCGCGACGCCTGTTCATCGAAGGCGCCAAGCTCGCGCAGAAGGGCAGCTGGGCCGAGGCGCGCGATCGCTACGAGCAGTCGCTCGGGCACAAGCGCGCCCCCCTCACCCTCTACAGCCTCGGCGTCGCGCAGCGAGCGACCGGCCTGCGCGTCGAGGCGCTCGACAGCTTTCGGGCGTTCCTCGCCGAGCAGGGCACGACCGCGACCGCCGGCTACCTGCAGCCCGCGAAGCAGGCCGTCGACGAGCTCGAAGCGGAGGTCGGACACCTGCGCGTGTCGCTCGCGGGCCCCGCGGGGCCCTCCGCGTCGCTCGAGCTCGACGGCCGCCTGCTTTCCGGCGCCGCGCTCCTCGCGCCCACGGTCGTCAACCCGGGCCCCCACCGCCTGCGCGCGTCGGTGCCGCGCTGGGGCGAGGTCACGGTCGACGTCGTGGTCGCGGCCGGCAGCACGCAGGAGGTCACCCTCCGACTCGTCGGCCCGCTCGCGGAGCCCCGCCCGACGGCGATCGCCGCTCCGACCCCCGTCGCAACGTACCCGCGCGCCCTGCCCTATGCGCTCCTCGGCGCGGGCGCCGTCACGCTCGCCGCCGGCGTCGCGATCGGCGTGGTCGGCGTCTCGCAGGCCGAGGCCTCCCCGACGCGCGACGGCGCCGAGGCGGACGCGGCGCGCACCAAGGCCCTCGTGGGCGACGTCGTCGGGGGTGTCGGCATCGCAGCCATGGCCGCGGGCCTGGGCGTGCTCATCTTCACGCCCCGATCTCGGCGCGCGCCCCGCGCGACCCACCTCGCCCCCTTCGTCGCGGGCCCGAGCGGCGGCCTCCTCGGCACCTTCTGACCCGTTCGAACGCGCGAAGGGCCGACGCGACGCGCCGGCCCCCCCCCGAAGGTCCGCCTCGCTCGCGGCCCGGTCCGAACGACCGGGCCGCCGCGTCGCCTACTTCTTCTCGACGATCTTGAACTGCACGCGACGGTTCGTCTGCCGCCCGTCCGGCTTCTTGTTGTCGGCGACCGGCACGTCCTGGCCGTAGCCCTTCGCCGTGAGCCGCGTCGCCACGACGCCGCGCCCAACGAGGGCCTTCATCACGGAGTCGGCGCGGTCCTGAGACAGCTTCTGGTTCGCCTTCTTCAGGCCGACGTTGTCGGTGTGGCCCTGGACCTCGATCTTCGTGATCTCGCCGTGGTCCTTGAGCACGCCCGCGACCTCCTCGAGCAGCGCATTCGAGACCGGCTTGATGGTGGCCTTGGCCGTGTCGAACTGCACCTGCTGCAGGATCACGATCTCGCCCTGCGTGACGCGCACGGCCTTCGGGCAACCGTTCTGCTTCGGGTCCGGGTCGGGAGCGCCCTTCTCCAGCGGGCACGCGTCGTGGTCGTCGCGCACGCCGTCGCCGTCGGTGTCCGGCGGGCAGCCGTTCTCCTTCGGGTCGGCGCTCGCGACGCCCTTGAGATCCGGGCACGCGTCCTTCGCGTCGAGGATGCCGTCCTCGTCGCGATCGGGCGGGCAGCCGTGCTTCTTCGGGTCCGCGCTCTTCACGCCGGCCACGTCGGCGCAGGCGTCCTCCGCGTCGAGGATCCCGTCGCCGTCGCGGTCGGGCGGGCAGCCGTGCTTCTTCGGATCGGCGCTCGCCACGCCGACCACGTCGGGGCACGCGTCCTTCGCATCGAGGATCCCGTCGCCGTCGCGGTCGGACGGGCAACCGTGCTTCTTCGGGTCCTCGTGGCGGATACCCGGCACGTCGGGGCACGCATCCTGCGCGTCGATCACGCCGTCCTTGTCGCGATCCGGCGGGATGACCTTCTGCTCGGGCGTGTACGCGATCATCGCGACCGCGCGCACGTCCGGCGATCCGACGCTCTTGCTCAGGCCGGGCCCGGCGCCGAGGCCGACCTCGAGATCGTCGACGACCCGGTAGCGCGCGTGGAACAGCACCTCCGCGTTCGGCAGCTGCGCTGCGCTGCCGAGGTTGCCGTTCCCGTAGAGCTCGGCGCCGAGCTGAAGGTGCTTCTTGTCATCGACGAGGAAGCCCACGCCCGCGCCGAAGCGCACCTGGGTGCCCTGCACCACGCCGGAGTAGGCCGTCTCGCCGCGGATGTCGGGGCCCGCAGCGGCGGACCACACGAGGCGCTTGACGAGCTCGCCGCCGAGCACGAGGTGCGGGTAGCCGTGCACCTTGCCGTCCGTCATGAACGAGTTGGCAGGACCGGTGGGCAGCCAGAGCGATCCACCGATCGCGAGCTGGAACGGGTCGTGGTACTCGCCGAACAAGCGCACCCGCGCGCCGAGCCGCAGGTCGCCCATCTGGGCCGAGCTCGGCGACACGTAGGTCGTCGTGAGCGCCGACGGGTCCTCGCCCTTCTGGAGGACGGCGACGGGCACCTCGAGGTTTACCGCGAGGCGGTTCCACAGCGCGAGCGAGACGTTCGCGTGCAGCAGCACCCGGTGAGCGACGACCGCCCCCACGTAGCTCTGGTTGCCGCTCGGGTCCTCGAGCCGGATGCCGAGCTCGCGGTGCGCGTACTCGGCCAGCAGCGCGGCGTGCAGGGTCATCTTGCCCGCGACGAACGGCGACGGGACGCCGAACATCCGGTCACCGGCCGGGGCCGGATCGAAGCGGCTCAAGCTGAAGCCCTGCGTGCCCTGCGCTCGCGCGGCGCACGGAGCGAGCGTCAACAGGCCGAGCGCGAACGCCCCCGAAAGTCGCGCAAATAGGCTGGTCTTCATGCAATTCCTCGCAGTTTCGAGCGGACGGGGTCCGCGGTGCGGAGGCGGCGCAGCGATGAAGGATGGCGCACGCCGCTCAGGTCGTGCCGTGTGGAGCCTCACCGTGCTCCCGCACGGGCGGGGGATGGCGGTGCGCTGCAGCACCGTCTAGCGTGGGCCAGCCCGGGCCGCGACAAAAAGCGCCGTGGTGCGTCAGGTTTACCCTCGAGGCCGCGCATCTCCGTCCTCCCGCCCGACCCGCTGACCGTTCGCCTCCGACGCCGGCGCGACCGCGGGGCCGGCCTCCAGCGTGCGCTCCTCCCCGCGCGCCAGTTGCGCCAGGTTCACCCGGTGCCGCGCGACGACGATCGCCACGACCGCCGCGAAGACGCCCACCTCGACCGGCGGCCGCCGCAGCGCGACCATCGCGACCAGCGTGCCGACGACGGCCGCGAGCGAGGCGACGGAGGCGCGCCGGACCCCGCGCGCGATCCCTGCCCAAACGAGCGCCGCAGCGAGCGCGAGCCACGGCTCGACCGCGAGGAGCAGCCCCCCCGCGGTCGCAACCCCCTTCCCTCCGCGCAGGCGCCTCCCGATCGGGAAGCAATGCCCCACGACCGCGAGCGCGCCCGCGACGAGCGCTGCCTCGTCGCCCACGAGCCTCCCCGCGGCGAGCGCGGGCAGCGCCCCCTTCGCGACGTCGACGATCAGCACCGTCGCCCCCGCGCGCGCCCCGGCCAGGCGCAGCACGTTCGACGCCCCCGGATTGCCCGATCCCGCGACCGTCGGATCGATGCCGTAGCGCCGGCACACGATCGCCGCGGTCGGGAACGTCCCGGCGAGATAGGCGCCGACACCGAGCGCCGCGGCGACGTAGAGCGAAGCCGACACGCCCCTTCAGCCTACGCCGGTCGCGCCCGGCACGTCAGCGATCGATGCCGTACACGAAGCTCGATTTCGGCGAGCGTAGCCAGCGATCCTGGATGATCTTGCGCTCGTCCTTCCAGGCGCCGTCGTCGTCCACGAACTTCTTGCGGAGCGCGATCGCGGCCTTCTTGTCGCCTCGAGCCTTGATCGCGAGCACCTGCTTCTCGAGGTCGACGATCGCGGCCGGCATCTTGTCCGCGACGATCTCGAAGCAGCCGGTGTCCTTGCCGTTTGCGGCCGGCTCCGACGCCTTCCACGCCATCGCGCCCGCCGCGAGGAAGCTGCCGACCTGGATCGACGCGAGCTGGCTGTACGGCTTCGGCTTGCCGCCCGCGGTGTAGACGCCCTGCGAGACGTGCCCGAACGCCCACGCCATGTCGCGCGCGTGCGCGCGGTCGGCGGCGGGCTTGTCGATCAGGCTCTTCGTGACGAGCCAGTCGGTGAAGTACATCGCGCTCGTCTGCGCCTTCAGCTCCTCGAGCATGCTCGCGAGCGGCCCGCCGAACGTCTCGCCGTCGACCTTGCCGTTGACGCGGTACTCGTGCGCCGGCCCGAGGTTGTGCGCGGCCTCGTGCAGCACCGTCGTCATCACGGCGGACTGCGGGTCGAACGACAGACTCTTCATCGTGCCCGCGCAGAACAGCGACGAGGTCTGCTCGTCGAACGAAATCTTCGAATCCTCGTCCGTGTAGAGGTTCGTCATCGCAACCGTGCGCCCGCGCCCCTCGTTCGCGACCGGGCCCCAGTTCGGCAAGCTCTGCCCGATCGTCGCGCCGAGCGCGCTTCGCCCGTCGCCCGCGTTCACCACGACGTCGATGAAATCCGGCAGGTGGAACGTCACCTGCCGCGCCTTGTACGGCTTGCCCGCCAGCTTCGCGAGCGCGGTCTCCATCTCGCCCTTCACCGGGTCGAGCTTCTTCTGCCAGGCGATCGAATCCTGGTTGATGCGCGCGAAGCTCACGTGGAAGCCCGCCTTGCGGCTGCACGGCTCGAAGTAGACCTCGTCCGGCGCGATGCGCAGGAACCACTTCGAGTTCGCGACGCTCATCTTCGCCCACGCCTCGTCGGCCGGGTTCCACTTGCCGTCGCGGAACGCCTGCGCGGCCGCGCCGAGGTACGCCTTGAACGCGCCCTCGCCGGGGCTCGTGATCGCGTTCGCCGCCGTGTCGAGCTCGACCGCGACCGCGCTCATGTCGTCCTTGAACGCCACGTGATACGGCACGGCCTCGAGGTCCTTGCCCTTCTCCACGACGACCGAGAACTGGTCGAAGAGGGCCTTGCTGTCCTTGCGCTTCTCGAGCGCCTCGCAGAACTTCGGGTCCGCCTGCAGGCTCGCCGGGTACAGCCCGGAGACCTTCTTCGGCTTCGACGCGAGCGCGCCGCAGCTCGGGTCGCCGTCGGTCTTGGGCGCCTCGCACCACGGGCCGTGGTTGCGGAAGAACATCGCGCGGCTGACCGTGTCGCCGGCAGGGATGTCCCGGTCGAGCCCGAAGCTGCCGATCTGCCGCGCGAACAGGCGATCGACGATCGTCGCGGCCGCCAGCACGTGCTCCACGACCGCCTTGTCCTCCTGGGTCCCGGCGCGGAAGTCGGAGCGCACGAGCGACGGGCGGCCCTGCGAGAGCTCCGCTGCGACCGCGGCACGGCGCTTCTTCTCGGCGTCGTCGAGGCCCGTCGCGTCGTGGCCCTTCTCCTTCACGGCTGCGATCGCCTCGTAGGCCGCGTGAAACCGCGGCGTCAGCGCGCCCCCCGCGACCCACGTCTCGGCCGGCGCGACGCCCCACACGCCGGACACCTCGTCCGCCTCGATGGCGCCGTTCTTGTTCCCATCCGCGACCCAGAACACCGGAAGGGCCAGCTCGACGGCGATCCGGTTCCACTCGAGGCGAGGCACGCGATCGAGCTTCGGCGCAGGCGGCGGCGCCGGCGCGGCGACCGGCACCGGAGCCGGCGGCTGCGGTACGGGCTGCGGAGCGAGCGCATCCGGGAGCGTCGAGCCACAGGCCGCGAGGAGCGGCAGGGCGAGGAGGGCGGCGAGCGACGGGGACCTCATGGGCCGGCTCCTTACCACTTCGGGCCGCGCGTCTCGACGCCCGAAATCGGCCTCGTAGCGCGTCGCGCCGGCCCGCGCGCCGGACGCGACGGCTCCCGCGCGCTATCCTCGAGGACGCGCCCGCAGGGGGCGCGCGGCCCCATGCAGCGCACGCGAACCCTCCTCGTCGCCCGCCACGGACAGACCGACTGGAACCGCCTCGGCCGCTTCCAGGGGCAAACCGACGTCCCGCTCAACGCAGAGGGCCGCGCCCAGGCCGCCGCGCTCGCCGATCGCCTGGTCGGTCGCCCGCTCGGGGCGGTGGCCTCGAGCGATCTCGCTCGCGCCCGCGAGACGGCCGAGATCCTCGCGCACCGGCTCGGGGTGCCCTTCGCCCACGTCGACCCGGATCTGCGCGAGCGTCGCTACGGCGTCTTCGAGGGACGGACCCGCCGCGAGTGCGAAACCCTGCACGCCGAGGCCTGGGCCGCATGGCGCGAGCGCCGCATCGATCCCCCCGACGGCGAGGAGCAACCGAGCTTCGTCGCCCGGCTCGGACGTGCGTTCACGCGCGTGGGCCGCGAGGTCGCCGTCGACCACGACACCGTGCTCGTCGTGAGCCACGGCGGCGCCATACGCACGTTCGTCGAGTCGCTCCTCGGGCAGGGCGTCCCCCCCCTGGCCAACGCGGCCGTCTTCGAGATCCGCTTCGACGGCGAGCGCTTCCTCGACGCCCGCCTCGTTTGACGCCGCCGCTCCCGACGCGCCGCTGCGTCTGGATTCGGCGCACGTTTCGTGGCTAGCTTCGATCATGACGACCGGCCCGACCCGGATCGCGGCGCTGCTCGCTGCGATCGCCCTCGCCTTCGCGGGCTGCGGGCTCGACCAGCGCGGGACCTCCCCGGGACGTGGAAGGCCCGGCGCGGGCGCCGCCGGCGCTGCAAGCTCCGGCGTGGGCGGCAGCGCGACGACCACGGGCGCGGGCGGCTCCGGCGGGTCGACAAGCGCCTCCGGCGGCAGCGGCGGCGCGACGACGAGCGCGGGAGGCGCGGGAGGCGAGACCACCGGCGTCGGTGGCACCGGCGGAGGCGGCACCGGCGCGGGAGGCTCCGGCGGGTCGACCACGACGACGGATCCCACCGAGGACTGCTTCAACGGGAAGGACGACGACAACGACGGCCACGTCGACTGCGACGACCCCGCGTGCGCCCCCGTCGCGACCTGTGTCGAAGCGCCGCAGGACTGGGACCTCGTGCGCTTCGGCAGCGCGCCCTACCCCGGCCCCGGGGCGGTCGCGTGCCCCGACGGCTCGCCGCCAGCCGTCCTCTTCGCGGGTCCGGCGGGCCCCGCGACGTGCGCCGCGTGCGCGTGCTCGTACACGGGCGCCCTCTGCTCCGCGCCGAAGATCTCGTGCTGGTACGATCAGGTCAGCTGCTGGTTCGACTCGAGCTTCGATCGCCAGGCGGAGAGCACCGGCTGCCTATCGGACATCCACGTCCCGAAGTACACGAGCCTCGCCTCGTGCAAGCTCACCGGCGCCCCGCACGTGCTCGACCCCGGCACGTGCGCCGCGGTGGGGGGCGGCCTCGACCCGGCCGATCCCTGGGCGACGACGCTGCACGTCTGCCCGGTCCTCCTCGCCAAGAAGGGCGGCGGCTGCGCGCCCGGCCTCGTGTGCGCCGCCATGCCGGGCGGCGCTCCCTACGACGGCCCGCTCTGCGTCCAGCGCGCCGGCACCGACGACTGCCCCCTCGGCTTCACGGACGCGAGCGTCCTCGGGTACGACGACGCCGACGATCAGCGAGCGTGCAGCGCGTGCAGCTGCGACCCGGGCACGGTGACGTGCACCGGCGGCGGCTACCACGCCTGCGACGGCAACAGCTGCGACGGCGGCACGTCCTGGGTCGGCAACGGCGACTGCACCGGTACGAGCGGCGAGCTCGACTGGGACACCGGCAGCCTGTCACCCGTCCTCGCCGATCCCCAGCCGGGCGCGTGCAGCGGCGCGACCCCGGCCGGCGAGCTTCTCGCCAAGCACCCGCGCAAGCTCTGCTGCCGCGCGCCGTAGTCGCCAGGGGGCCTCGAGCCGCCCCGACCCGACGCGGCCGGGCCTCGCGGTGGCTCACCCTGCGACGTCGAGCGGCCACGAAGCCGGCCACGTCCGGTCGCCTCCCCCGACCCCACCGCGTGCGGGATCGAACCTCGGTCACCCAGTCGAGCCGCCCCCTCGAAGGCGCCGCAACGCCCGCTTCCTCGCTTGCTCTTTGCGAGGACCGCGGCACCATGCGCTCGCCGTGAGCGAAACGATGAACCAGGCGGCTCGGAGGCGCGTCGCCGCGTGGCTCCTCGCCTGCGCCGCGATGGTCTTCGCGATGGTCGTGGTCGGGGGCGTCACGCGCCTGACCAAGTCCGGCCTCTCCATCGTCGAGTGGCAGCCCATCGTCGGCGCCCTCCCTCCGCTGTCGGAAGCCGACTGGCTCGCGCTGTTCGACAAGTACAAGGCGACCCCAGAGTACCGGTCCGTCAACCTCGGAATGACCCTCGCCGGGTTTCAGCGCATCTTCTGGTGGGAATACGTCCACCGCCTGCTCGGTCGCACAATCGGCCTAGTCTTCCTTCTCCCGCTGATTCGCTTCGTCTCACAGCGCCAGATCCCGCGTGCCCTCGCCGGACGCCTCGCCGCCGTGTTCGCGCTCGGCGCGGCCCAGGGCGCGATGGGCTGGTACATGGTCAAGAGCGGCCTCGTCGACGATCCGCGCGTGAGCCCCTACCGGCTCTCCGCGCACCTCGGCCTCGCGTTCGCCATCCTCGCCCCGATGCTCTGGATGGCCTTCGACCTGCTCGACGACGGGGAGCCCTCCGCGCGCCCGACCGCCTCCCCGTTCCATCGCGCCGCGGCCGCGATCACCGCCGCCACCTTCGTGATGGTCCTCTCGGGCGGCTTCGTCGCGGGCACGCACGCGGGCTTCGCGTTCAACACCTTCCCCCTGATGGCGGGCCACTGGGTGCCCGACGGTCTCTTCGTCATCGAGCCCTGGTGGCGCAACGTCTTCGAGAACATCCCGCTCGTCCAGTTCGACCACCGCCTGATCGCGACCCTGCTCGCCATCGCGATCCCGGTCCTCGTCCTCCGCGTCCGCACCTCCGGCGACCTCGGCCCGCGAGCACGCCGCGCAGCGGGCGCGCTGCTCGGCGCGCTCATCCTGCAGGTCGCCTTGGGCCTCGCGACCTTGCTCCTCGTCGTGCCGGTATCGGTCGCCGCCGCGCACCAGGCTGGCGCCGTGCTCCTCTTCGCCGCCTGCCTGTGGCTGACCCACGCGCTCCGCCCAGCGCCCGCGACGGCCGAGTCGGCCCCGCCCGTCGGGCCTCCGCCGCCCGAGACCGCGTAGCTCGCCCGCCGGAGTCCTCCCCCGCCGAGTCCGTTCAGCTCGACGAGCCGCCGACCGCCTTGAGCAGCGCCTTCTGCAGCGGTGCCGTCGGCACGTGCTCGTTGGGGATGCCGATGAGCATCGCGCCGACCGCCTTCGCCACCTCGCGATACCGCGCGGGGTCCGCGTCGAACACCTCGCGCGGAAGGACGATGGCGGTCGGCCGGTTGCGCGTCGCCATCGCGTCGAACTGCGCCGGATCGCACTCGAGCACCTGCCCCGTCGGCACGAGCGACTGGCACCGCGCCGCGAACCACTTGCTGCAGCGCACGACGAGGATGCCGCCTCCCGCGGCCGGGCGGGTCGTCGGCCGGTCGGAGCCAGGCCTCGAGCTCGCGCGACGCGCGCTGGGGCTCGGTCCTTCGGACAGAGGCTTTCTCGACAAGCACCCCTCACTCTCCGCGCCGGAGACGGTTCGCCCTCTACCCTGCGGCACCTGTTGAAACGGCGCAACGAGCATCCGCGTAGCGCAGAGCGCCTTCCTCCAGCGTTCTGACCGCATTTCGAGCTCGCCTTCGTCGCCGCATCCCGCGGCACAAAAGCAAGCGAGGGCGGCGTGCCGGTCAGCGCGCCGCCCTCACTCCCAGGCTCCTCCGAGCGGAGCCCTCGTCCGTGCAGGCTAGTCCTCGTTCACGGCAACGAGGGGCGCCTCCTCCGGCCGCGGACGCGGCGGGACGTACGCCTGGGGCACCGGCTCACCCTCGATCAGCACCGTGAGGCGCTTGTACGCGGGCAGGCCCGTGCCGGCCGGGATGAGCCGGCCCATGATGACGTTCTCCTTGAGACCGCGAAGGTCGTCGGTCTTGCCGCAGATCGCCGCCTCCGTCAGCACCTTCGTCGTCTCCTGGAACGACGACGCGCTGATGAACGACTCGGTCGAGAGGCTCGCCTTCGTGATGCCGAGAAGGAGCGCCTCGGCGATGGCGGGACGACCGCCACGCTCGAGGACGCGCTCGTTCTCGCGCTCGAAGAGGTGCTTCTCCACCTGCTCGTCGACGAGGAAATTCGTGTCGCCGACGTCCTTGACGCGAACGCGCCGAAGCATCTGCCGCACGATGACCTCGATGTGCTTGTCGTTGATACCGACGCCCTGCAGGCGGTAGACCTGCTGGATCTCGTTCACGAGCCAAGCGGCGAGCTCCTTCTCGCCCTTCACGCGCAGGATGTCGTGCGGGTTCGGCGGACCGTCCTGAAGCGGGTCGCCTGCGCGCACGCGGTCACCGGGCTGCACCTGGATGTGCTTGCCCTTCGGGATCAAGTACTCGCGCGCCTGGTCGAGGAGCATGTTGCCCTCGGGCGTCACGGGCGTGATGAGCACCTTGCGCTTGCCCTTCGTGTCCTTGCCGAACGAAACCTCGCCATCGATCTCCGTGATGATGGCGTGATCCTTCGGCTTGCGAGCCTCGAACAGCTCGGCGACCCGAGGCAGACCGCCCGTGATGTCCTGGACCTTGGCAGACTCGCGCGGGATCTTCGCGAGGATGTCGCCGGCCTCGATCGCGTCACCCTCCTGCACGACGATGTGAGCGCCGACAGGGAGGAGGTACCGCGCCTCGAGCTCACTCGCCGGCAGCTTGAGCGTGCGGTGTGAATCCGCATCCTTGATCGAGACGCGCGGACGGAGGTCCGCCGCCTTCGACTCGATGACGACCTTGCGCGACAGGCCCGTGACCTCGTCGACGCGGTCCTGAACGGTGACGCCCTCGACGAGGTCGCCGAACTTGATCTGCCCGGACACCTCCGTGAGGATCGGCATCGCGAACTGATCCCACTCGCAGAGGAGCGTCCCCGGCTTGACGTGGTCGTTCTCCCGCACCCGGATCGTGCAGCCGTAGACGAGCCGGTGGTGCTCGCGCTCGCGGCCCGTCTCGTCGACGACGACGAGCTCGCCGTGGCGGTTCATGACCACCATGGTGCCGTCCTTCTTCGTCTGCACCGTCGCGCGCCGGATGCGGACGTGGCCCTCGGTGCGCGCCTCGTGGTGGCTCGCCTCGATCTTGCCGCGCGCCGCCGTGCCGCCGATGTGGAACGTCCGCATCGTGAGCTGCGTGCCCGGCTCGCCGATCGACTGCGCGGCAATGATGCCCACCGCCTCGCCGATGTTCACGCGATAGCCGCGAGCGAGGTCTCGCCCGTAGCAGAGGGCGCACACGCCGCGCCGAGTCTGGCAGGTCAGCACCGATCGGATGACGACCTCCTCGATGCCGGCCTCCTCGATGCGCTTCACCGCGGCTTCGTCGAGCTCGGTGTTGGCCGTGATGAGCACCTCGCCCGTGAGCGGGTCGATCACGTCCTCGAGGACGACGCGGCCGAGGATGCGATCACCGAGCGGCTGGATGACCTCGCCGGCCTCCTCGAGCTTGGTGACGCGGATGCCGTCGAGGGTCCCGCAGTCATTGTCGCTGATGACCGCGTCCTGCGCGACGTCGACGAGACGACGCGTGAGGTAGCCCGAGTTGGCCGTCTTGAGCGCCGTGTCGGCGAGGCCCTTACGAGCGCCGTGCGTCGAGATGAAGTACTCGAGCACCTTGAGCCCCTCACGGAAGTTCGCCGTGATCGGCTGCTCGATGATCTCGCCGGAGGGCTTGGCCATGAGGCCACGCATCGCGGCGAGCTGCCGGATCTGCTGGGTCGAGCCGCGGGCGCCCGAATCGGCCATGATGTAGATCGGGTTGAAGCTCGGCTCGATCGACTCCTTGCCGGTCTCCGGATCGACGACGCGCTCGTTGCCGATGCCGTCCATCATCTCCGACGTGACCTTGTCGGCGACGCCGGCCCAGATGTCGACGATCTTGTTGTAGCGCTCGCCGTCGGTGATCAGGCCCTCCTGATACTGCTCGATGACGTGCTCGACCTCCTTGTGGGCCTCGGCGAGCAGCACCTTCTTCTTCGGCGGGATCACCATGTGATCCATGCAGATCGAGATGCCCGCGCGCATGGCGTGGTCGAAGCCCAGCGTACGCAGCCGGTCCGCGAGGAGAACGGTCTCCTTGTTGCGGTGGGTCCGGTAGCAGACGTCGATGAGCGCCGAGAGCGCCTTCTTGTTGAGCGTCTTGTTCGCGTACTCGAAGGCGACGCCCTGGGGCAGCACCTCGGAGATGAGGACGCGACCGACGGTGGTCTCGACGAGGCGGCGCTTCGGGTGCCCGTGGTCGTCGAAGACCTGGTTGCCTTCCTCGTCGACGACCGGCACGCGCACCTGCACGCCGGAGTGAAGCGCGACCTCGCCGGCGTCGAACGCCATGCGGACCTCCTCGCGAGACGAGAACACGCCCCGGAGGTAGCCCGTCAGGCCCGTCTTCTTGTCATGCTTCAGCGAGTCGGCGCGGTAGCTCCCCCTCGAGAACTTGCGCTCGCGCGTCGCGTAGTAGAGCCCGAGCACGATGTCCTGCGTCGGGTTGATGATCGGCTTGCCGTTCGCCGGCGAGAGGATGTTGTTCGTGCTCATCATGAGCACGCGCGCCTCCATCTGCGCCTCGATCGACAGCGGCACGTGGACGGCCATCTGGTCGCCGTCGAAGTCGGCGTTGAACGCCGCGCAGACGAGCGGGTGCAGCTGGATCGCCTTGCCCTCGATGAGCACCGGCTCGAACGCCTGGATGCCGAGGCGGTGCAACGTCGGAGCGCGGTTCAGCAGCACGGGGTGCTCGCTGATGACTTCCTCGAGGATGTCCCAGACCTCGGGACGCTCCTTCTCCACCATCTTCTTCGCAGACTTGATGGTGTTGACGTACCCGCGCTCTTCGAGCTTGTTGTAGATGAACGGCTTGAAGAGCTCGAGCGCCATCTTCTTCGGCAGACCGCACTGGTGCAGCCGGAGCGTCGGGCCGACGACGATGACCGAACGGCCCGAGTAGTCGACGCGCTTGCCGAGCAGGTTCTGGCGGAACCGGCCCTGCTTGCCCTTCAGCATGTCGGAGAGCGACTTCAGCGGGCGCTTGTTCGGCCCCGTGATCGTCTTGCCGCGGCGACCGTTGTCGAACAGCGCGTCGACGGCCTCCTGCAGCATGCGCCGCTCGTTGCGGATGATGATCTCCGGCGCGTTCAGCTCGAGCAGCCGCTTGAGGCGGTTGTTTCGGTTGATGACGCGCCGATAGAGGTCGTTGAGATCGCTGGTCGCGAAGCGACCGCCGTCGAGCGGGACGAGCGGGCGGAGGTCCGGCGGTAGCACCGGGATCACCGTCAGCATCATCCACTCGGGTCGGTTGCCGCTCTCGCGGAACGCCTCGACGACCTTGAGGCGCTTCGCGAGCTTCTTTCGCTTCGCCTCGCTCGTCGCCGCCCGCATCTCCGTGCGGAGCAGCTCGGCGAGGGCGTGCACGTCGACCTGCTTGAGCATCTCGAGGACCGCCTCGCCGCCCATGCCGGCCGCGAACTTCTCCTCGCCGTACTCCTCGATGTGCTGGAGGTACCGGTCCTCCGAGAGCAGGTCTCCGCGCTGGAGGTTCGTCTCCCGCGGGTCGATGACGATGTACGCCTCGCAATAGAGGACCTTCTCGAGATCCTTCAGCGTGATGTCGAGGACGTTACCGATGCGGGAAGGCAGGCTCTTGAGGAACCAGATGTGCGCAACGGGCGTGGCGAGCGAGATGTGGCCGAGGCGCTCGCGACGCACCTTCGACTGGATCACCTCGACGCCGCACTTCTCGCACACGATCCCACGGTGCTTCATGCGCTTGTACTTGCCGCAGTTGCACTCGTAGTCCTTCACCGGACCGAAGATCTTCGCGCAGAAGAGGCCATCGCGCTCCGGCTTGAACGTCCGGTAGTTGATGGTCTCGGGCTTCTTCACCTCGCCGTGCGACCACTCCCGGATCTTCTCCGGGCTGGCCAGCGAGATGCGGATCGCGCTGAACGAGAGCGGATCCTTGGGCTTCTCGAAGAAGCTGAAGATGTCACGCATTGCGAAGACCTCCGGAAACGACGGGAACGGTTGCGGGGACGAGCGACGAGGACAGCGTGCGGCTCATTCCTCCTCCTCGGCGGCCTGCGCATCGACCGCTCCCGACTCGACCAGCTCGACGTTCAGACACAGAGACTGAAGCTCCTTGATGAGCACGTTGAAGCTCTCCGGCAGCCCGGCCTCGAGCGTGTAGTCGCCCTTCACGATCGCCTCGTACATCCGGGTGCGACCCATGACGTCATCGGACTTGACCGTGAGGAACTCCTGCAGCGCATAGGCCGCGCCGTAGGCCTCCATCGCCCACACCTCCATCTCGCCGAGACGCTGGCCGCCGAACTGGGCCTTGCCTCCGAGGGGCTGCTGCGTGACGAGCGAGTACGGCCCGATCGACCGCGCGTGGATCTTGTCGTCGACCAGGTGGTGGAGCTTGAGCATGTACATGATGCCCACCGTCACCTCCTGATCGAACGCGTCGCCCGTGCGACCGTCGAACAGAATGGCCTGGCCGCTGGTCGGCAGGCTCGCGAGGTCGAGCGCGCCCTTGATGTCGGTCTCGCTCGCGCCGTCGAAGACCGGCGTCGCCATGAATACGCCGCGCCCGATCTTCTTCGCGAAGAGCTTGAGCTCGGCCTCGGGGAGCTTGTCGAAGAAGCCCTCCATGGTGTGATCGCCAGCGTAGATGTCCTTGAGCTTCTGGCGGAACTCCTCGACCTGGCGCTGCTGCTCCAGCATGCGCGTGACCTGGTTGCCGAGCTCGCGAGCGCCCCACCCGAGATGGATCTCGAGGATCTGCCCGACGTTCATGCGACTCGGCACGCCGAGGGGGTTCAGGACGAGGTCGACCGGCGTCCCGTCCGCGAGGTACGGCATGTCCTCCTCGGGCAGGATGCGGCTGATGACGCCCTTGTTGCCGTGGCGGCCGGCCATCTTGTCGCCGACCTGGAGCTTGCGCTTGATGGCGATGTAGACCTTCACCATCTTGATGACGCCCGGCGGCAGCTCATCGCCCTTGGAGAGCTTCTCGATCTTGTCGCGGAAGTGCTCCTCACGCGTGCGAACGAGGTCCTCGAGGTCGCGGAGGATCTGCTGGACTTGCTCGGTCTCTTCGACCGGAATCTCGCCCCAGTACTTCCGCGGAATCTCGACGAGCGCGGCGTCGTCGACGGCGACGCCCTTCTGAAGGAGGACCTTGCCCTTGTCGTCGACGAGCTTGCCCGTCGTCGGCCGGCCGATGAGGATCTCCTTCACGCGACGGTGGAACGAGTCCCGGAGGATCTTGATCTCCTCGTCGCGCGTGCGCTCGATGCGCATGCGCTCCTGGTCCTCGATGTCCTTCGCGCGCTCGTCCTTCTCGGTGCCCTTGCGCGAGAAGACCCGGGCGTTGATGACGATGCCGCTCACGCCCGGCGGGACCTTGAGCGAGCTGTCGCGGACGTCGCCCGCCTTCTCGCCGAAGATCGCGCGGAGGAGCTTCTCCTCGGGCGACAGCTGGGTCTCACCCTTCGGCGTGATCTTGCCGACGAGGATGTCGCCCGGGCGGACCTCGGCGCCGATCCGCACGATGCCCGAGTCGTCGAGGTCCTTCAGGGCCTCCTCGCCGACGTTCGGGATGTCGCGCGTGATCTCTTCCTTGCCGAGCTTCGTGTCGCGGGCGACGCACTCGAACTCCTCGATGTGGATCGAGGTGAAGACGTCGTCCTTGGCGATGCGTTCCGAGACGAGGATCGAGTCCTCGAAGTTGTAGCCCTGCCAGGGCATGAACGCGACCATGACGTTCGCGCCGAGCGCGAGCTCGCCCATGTCCGTCGACGGCCCGTCGGCGAGCACGTCGCCGCGCCGCACGACGTCGCCCGTCCGCACGATCGGCTTCTGCGTGTAGCAGGTCGACTGGTTCGACCGCTGGAACTTCATGAGGTGGTAGATGTCCGGCACCTCGGCGCCCTCGCCCTCGGCGCGGACAACGATGCGCGTCGCATCCACGCTCTCCACGATGCCGGGGCGGCGCGCGACGGCGCAGACGCCGGAGTCGCGGGCGAGGCGCTCTTCCATGCCCGTGCCGACGAAGGGAGCCTCGCTCCGGATGAGCGGCACCGCCTGGCGCTGCATGTTGGCGCCCATGAGCGCCCGGTTCGCGTCGTCGTGCTCGAGGAAAGGCACGAGCGCCGCGGCGACCGAAACCATCTGGTTCGGCGCGACGTCCATGAGCTCGATCATCTCGGCCGTGACGATCTTGAACTCGCCGTTGTACCGGGCCGAGACGAGCGTCTCGCGGAACTTGTTCTTGTCGTCGAGGCCGGCCGTCGCCTGAGCGATGTACTTGCCCTCTTCCTCGAGCGCCGAGAGCCACATCACCTCGTCGGTCACCTTGCTGCCGGTGACCTTGCGGTAGGGCGTCTCGACGAAGCCGTACTCGTTCACCCGCGCGAACGTCGACAGCGACGCGATGAGGCCGATGTTCGGACCTTCGGGCGTCTCGATCGGGCAGATGCGGCCGTAGTGCGTCGCGTGCACGTCACGGACCTCGAAGCCGGCTCGCTCTCGCGTGAGACCGCCGGGGCCGAGAGCCGACAGGCGCCGTTTGTGGGTGACCTCGCTGAGCGGATTGGTCTGGTCCATGAACTGCGAGAGCTGCGAGCTCCCGAAGTACTCCTTGACCACGGCCGAGACGGGCTTCGCGTTGATCAGGTCGTGCGGCATGAGCGTGTCGATCTCTTGCGACATGCTCATGCGCTCCTTGATGGCGCGCTCCATACGAACCAGACCGATCCGGTACTGGTTCTCCATCAGCTCACCGACCGCGCGGACGCGGCGGTTGCCGAGGTGGTCGATGTCGTCGACCGAGCCGCGACCATTCTTGAGCTCGATGAGGTGGCGAACCGTCTCGAGGATGTCCTGCGGCGTGAGGATCGTGAGATCCAGCGCGGGCTTCTGGTCCTCGGGGACGTCGCGGTAGAACTTGTAGTTGAGCTTCAACCGGCCGACCTTCGAAAGGTCGTAGCGCTCGGGGTTGAAGAACAGGTTGTGGAAGAGCGTCTTCGCCGTCTCGAGCGTCGGGGGATCACCCGGACGCAGACGGCGGTAGATCTCGAGGATCGCGTCCTCGGTCGTCTTCACCTTGTCGGCGAGCAGGGTGTCGCGGAGGTAGCTGCCGACGTTCAAGCCGTCAATGAACAGGATGCGGAAGCTCTCGATCTTCGCGTCGCGGAGGCGCTCGAGCTTCCCGTCGGAAAGCTCCTCGTTCACCTCGACCACGACCTCGCCGGTCTCCGGGTCGACGATGTCGTGCGCGGCGACCTTCCCGACGAGCTCCTCGCTCTCGACGGCCATGCGCTCGAGCTTCGCCTCCTTCATCTTGCGGATGGCGGCGCGAGTGAACTTGGTGTTCTTCTTGACGATTACGTCGCTGCCGAGCTTGATGTCGCGCGTGGCGCGCTGCCCGGCGAGGAGCTCGTACTCGACACTCTTCGCGTACTTGCCACCCTTCTCGAGGAACACCGTCTCGGTGTTATAGAAGTAGTTGAGCAGGTCCTGCGTCGAGTATCCGAGCGCCCGGAGGAGCACCGTCGCATGCATCTTCCGGCGGCGGTCGATGCGGACGTAGATGATGTCCTTCGGGTCGAACTCGAAGTCGAGCCACGAGCCGCGGTACGGGATGACGCGCGCGGAGTACAGCAGCTTCCCGCTCGAATGCGTCTTGCCCTTGTCGTGGTCGAAGAACACGCCGGGCGACCGGTGCAGCTGGCTGACGACGACGCGCTCGGTGCCGTTGATGATGAAGGTGCCGGTCTCGGTCATGAGCGGCAGCTCGCCGAAGTAGACCTCCTGCTCCTTGATGTCCCGCACGATGCGCTCACCGCCATCGCGCGTGTCGTAGATCATCAGCTGGTTCGTCACCTTGATCGGCGCCGAGAACGTCATGCCGCGCTGGCGGCACTCGTCGACGTCGTACTTCGGCGGCTCCAGGTTGTAGGAGACGAAGACCAGCTCGCTCGTGCCGTTGAAGTCCTTGATCGGGAAGACCGAGCGGAACACCGCCTGGAGACCGACCTCTTCCCGCTCACTCGGCGGGACATTCATCTGGAGGAATTTGTCGTAGCTCGACTTCTGGATGTCGATGAGGTTCGGAACGTCGATGATGCGACGAACGCGACCCAGGTTCTTACGGACGCGAAAGTTGGATTGGACGACCGACGGCATCGATTTCCTCCGGCTCTCGGACGCGCGCGGCTCACCAGAGTGGGGCCGCGCGCCCGCTACCGAGCTAGAACGACGAAGCTACGACCAAGCGCCGTGCTCGGGTTTGGGGCCGTTCGCGGCCCCTTCGTCCCCAAGCGCGGCCCCTCGCCTCACGTGGCTCCCGGCGCGCAGCGCGGGCACCGAGCCCGCGCCGGACCAGCCCGGCGAGCGCAGCGAACAGAGGCGGGACAAAACGGCGACGAGCGGCAGGGAGGTGTACCCTGCCGCCGTCGGCCGGCGGATCCGAGCTCCCTCCAAAGGGGCCCTTTGATCCTTACTTGAGCTCGACCGTAGCACCCGCCTCGGTCAGCTTCTTCTTCATGTCCTCGGCGTCAGCCTTCGAGACGCCATCCTTGACGTTCTTCGGGGCAGCCTCGACCAGGTCCTTCGCCTCCTTGAGGCCGAGGCCGGTGATCTCACGGATCGCCTTGATGACCTGGATCTTGTTCGCGCCCGCGGCCGCGAGCACGACGTCAAACTCGGTCTTCTCCTCGACGGGAGCGGCGGCGGCGGCGGCCGGGGCGGCGACCGCGACGGCAGCCGGAGCAGCCTTGACGCCCCACTTGTTCTCGAGGTCCTTGATCATCTCCGCGATCTGGATGACGGGGAGATTGGAGAGATAATCGACGACCTGCTCGCGCGTGATGTCAGCCATGACCGGACTCCTTCAAACTCGCTGTGGCGCCCCGTGGAGGGGGGCCATGTAAACCAAAACCCGTAGGGCGCAAGGCCCTTGTGAAAACCCGTGCGGTTTCCCGCGCTTGTGCGCCCTACTGAGCCGCCGACGCGTCTTCCTTCGCCTTGAGGAGATAGACGAAGTTCTGTGCCGGCGCGTTGAGCTGCTGGACGAACTGGGTGAGCGGTGCCTGCATCGTGGCGAGCAGCATTCCGCGCAGCTCGTCCTTGCCGGGCATCGTCGCGAGCTGGCTCTCGACGGCGTCGCCGCCGAGGAGCTGGCCCTCGATGAGGCCGCCCTTCACCTTGAGCTTCTCGTGCTCCTTCTCCCTCCGGAAGGCCTTCACGACCTTCGCGGCGGCAGACGGGTCCTCGAAGCTCCACGCGATGCCGGTCATTCCGGTCAGCGTCTTGGCGAGGTTCTTCGCCCAGGGCTGGTGCTCGATCGCGTGACGAACGAGCGTGTTCTTGACGACGTAGTACTCTACGCCGTTCTTCCGGAACTCGTCGCGCAGCTTGGTTACGGCTGCGACGTTGAGGCCCTGGAAGTCGAGGAACACGGCCGACGACATACGATCGAAGCGACCCTTGATGGTCTCTACGACCTTTTCCTTCTCGCTGCGCTCCATGGCCTACGCCTCCGTCGAGTCGGCGAAGTGGACAGGGTCGACGCGCACGCCGGGGCCCATCGTCGAGGACAGGGTGATGCTGCGGAGGTAGATACCCTTCGCCGTCGCCGGCTTGGCCCGGACGAGCGCCTGCAGGATCGCGTCCGCATTGGCGTGGAGCGCCGTCTCGGCGAACGAGGCCTTGCCGATCCGAGCGTGCACGATGCCCGCCTTCTCGACGCGGTACTCGACCTTGCCGGCCTTCGCCTCGGAGACGGCCGTCTTCACGTCGAACGTGACCGTGCCGACCTTCGGATTGGGCATGAGGCCGCGGGGGCCGAGGATACGACCGAGCTTGCCCACGAGACCCATCATGTCGGGCGTCGCGATCACGCGGTCGAAGTCCATGAAGCCTTCTTGGACCTTGGCGACGAGATCGTCGGCGCCGACGAAGTCAGCCCCGTTGGCCTCCGCCTCCTTGGCCTTCTCGCCCTTGGCGAAGACCAGGACGCGCAGCGACTGACCCGTGCCGTGCGGAAGCACGACCGCGCCGCGCACCATCTGGTCCGCGTGCTTCGGGTTGACGCCGAGCCGGACCGCGATGTCGACCGTCTCGTCGAACTTCGCGCTCGCAGCCTGCTTCACGAGCGTACACGCCTCGTCCAGCGTGTACTTCTTGGCCCTGTCCACGAGGGACCGGCTTGCTACTTTTCTCTTGGGGACTTTCGGCATGTGCCTTCCTTTTCAGCGGCGCTTTCGCGCCTCCCACGGCGTACCCAAACGGCCGTGGTGGTCTTGTTCCACTCCGGCGAGCTATCGCCCCGCGCCCGGTTGAGACGAGGGGACGCTCGAGTTGAGTGGGAAATCAGTCGACGATCTCGATGCCCATCGAGCGCGCCGTACCGGCCATGCTGCGCATGGCGGACTCGACGTTCGTCGTGTTCATGTCCTGCATCTTCTGAGCGGCGAGCTCACGAATCTGCTTCTGCGTGACCTGGCCGACCTTCTGCTTGTTCGGCTCCTTGGAGCCCGAACCCGGCTTCTTCGACGTCGCTAGGCCGGCGGCCTTCTTGAGCAGGACGCTGGCGGGCGGCGTCTTGAGGACGAACGTGAACGAGCGGTCGGAGAAGACCGTGATCACCACGGGGATGATCATGTTCTCCTGCGAGGCCGTCCGCGCGTTGAAGTCCTTGCAGAACGCCATGATGTTGACGCCATGCTGACCCAGGGCGGGACCGACGGGAGGCGAGGGGTTCGCCTTCCCCGCGGGGAGCTGCAGCTTGACGTATCCGGTGATCTTCTTAGCCATGGCTCGTTACCTTCTCGACTTCCGAATCCGGCCCGCTCCCCTGACGGTCGCGGTGCTTCCTGCGCCCCGCGGAGGGCCGCCCTCTGTGCTCAGCGCTTCTCGACGGCCGCGAAGTCGAGGTCGACGGGCGTGGGCCGCCCGAAGATCGACACCTTGACCTTGAGCTTCTGCTTGTCCGCCTTCACCTCGTCGACGATGCCGGTGAAGTTCGCGAACGGCCCCTCGAGGACGCGAACCTCCTCACCGATTTCGAAGGTGACGCGCGGCTTGGGCTTGACCGCGCCCTCGGCGATGCCGCGGCGGGTGCTCTCGATCTGCGCGAGGGGGACCTCTTGCGGCTTCTGATCACCGATGAAGCCGGTGACCTTCGGCGTGTCCTTCACGAGGTGCCACGCCGTCTCGCTCATCTCCATCTCGACGAAGATATAGCCCGGATAGCTGAGTTTCTGGCGGACGCGGGTCTTCCCGCCCGGCCGCGTTTCGCTGACCGTTTCGGTCGGGATGAGCACCTCGCCGAATTTCTCGTCGAGGCTGAACTGCTTCACGCGAGAGATGAGCGCATCGCGCACCTTCGCCTCGAAGCCCGAGTAGGTGTGAATTACGTACCACTTCTTCGCCATGGCGCGTGGTCCCCTCGAAGTAGATGCCTCAGCTTCCATCGCCGTAGACGAGGTTGGTCACGAACGCCCACAGGCGGTCGAGCAGCATCAGGTAGATCGTCGCGATCGCGCTGGCCGCGATCACCACGATGGTCGAGTTGGAGACCTCCTTCTTGGTCGGCCACTTGACCTTGGTGAGCTCGGTGGCGACCTCGTCGCTCCAAGCCCGCACGTCGGGCTTTCGATACGTCCTCACGACGAGGAAGATGGCGACGACGGCCCCGATGACCGTGCCCCAGGTAGTCTTGTCGTCGTCGGCGATCCCCGCGAGCGCAGGTAGCGCACGGCTGAACCAGTCCTTGTTGGACACGGTCGCCCAAACGCCGTGAATGAAACGCCCCAGAACGAACGCGAGAATCATTCCGCCCGCGAAGAAGCCGGCGAGGACGTAGCGGTCCATGCCGAGCTGGGCGGCTGCCGCTTCCTCTTCCGTTTCGCCCTCGGCAAGCTCTCCGCCAGCCGCGGTTGACGATCCCGCATCGCCCTCCTCGCCGTCGGTCTCCTCGGGTTCGGGCTCCGAGGGCGGACCGGACGCATCCGCCCCCGTCTCCTCGTCATCCGAGGGCGGAGCAGCCTCTTTGTCTTTTTGCCCAGTGGCCATCGTGGACTTCGTTCTCGGGAGGATTGGCGCGCCGGTAACTGGCCGAGCGCCTTCGGGAATCAAGGACCGGCGGCGCGGCGCCCCGGCGGATGGGTTGGGACCGGGCAGGGGCAGAGAGGCTCGAACTCCCGACCTGCGGATTTGGAATCCGCTGCTCTACCAACTGAGCTATACCCCTAGGGTTTTCGCTACTTCGTTTCCTTATGAAGCGTGTGCCGCTTGCAGACCTTGCAGTACTTCTTGATCTCAAGGGCGCTGGCGGGCGCTTTGGTCGTCTTGTAGTTCCGCGATTGACACTCGACACAAGCGAGTGAAACCGGGATGCGCGTACCACGGGACGCGCTCCCGGTCTCTTTCCTCACTGTCGTCGCGCCTCTACTCGAGAATCTTGGTGACGACGCCGGCGCCGACGGTGCGACCACCCTCACGGATGGCGAAGCGCATCTGCTCCTCGAGCGCCACCGGGGCGATGAGGCTGATCTCCATCGTGATGTTGTCGCCCGGCATGACCATCTTCACGCCCTCGGGCAGCATGCAGGTG
>CAIVJW010000377.1 GCA_903906315.1 uncultured delta proteobacterium
CCGCGCGCGCGACGCGCCGGCACCAGCCGGTGCCGTCGAGCGCCGCGAGCGGCCCGTCATGCCCCTCGAAAGGGTAGTGATCGTCTACGCGGCGTCGCGCTCAGCAAAGTGATCGGGTCGCGTGCTTTTCGGATCGAAGGCTGCGGCTTGCGGTTCGGCGGGGCGAGCAGGTCGAACGCTCCGCAGACGCTGCGGGTCGGTGCGGGGAGCCTGCGGGTCGCCCGGCGGACCATGCGGGTCGCCCGGCGGACCATGCGGCTCGGTGCGGGGAGCATGTCGAACGGAGGCCGATTGAAATTCGCCGCTCCGCGGGGGGGGTTCGCGTGGGCCGCGCCGGGGTGGCGGGTGGCGAGGCGAGGACGACCGGCCGGTCCGGGTGGCTCGCGAACCGACGAGGACGGCCTCGCGACCGATCCGCCCAGCGATTCCCGCGGGAAAGAGGGGGTCGGACGTGGAACCGCGCCCCTCGCCGGCCGAGGCGGGAGGCCCGGCGGGCGCGGCAGCGGACCGCCACCGCCGACCCGCAGGGTGTCGCAGGCGATCCGCAGGGTCGCGCGCATCCCCGGGCGCCCGGCGGCGGTGCCGGGCTCGCACCGCTGCTGCGCCCTTGCGAGGGCCGCGGGAGCCCTCCCGTCGGCCGCGTGCGAGGCGCCGAGGTCCTGCCGGGCGCCTTCGAGGTCAGGCAGCAGCGAGCCGCAGCGTGGGAGCCCGACGACCGTGGGCCGCCCGCCATTGGGGTCGATCCAGGCGTCGAGGAAGGCGATTGGAGCACGCAGCGCGGACGCACTCCGATGCTTTGACCACCGCCCCCCAACAGGAAGTTGCACCCGACGAACGGCGGCCTCGCGTTTCGAGACGCTTTGCGAGCCGGGCCGCGTGGTACTTCGCGCGGCGGAGGAAACGGCCGTTCGCGGCTCAATTTCAGGCGTCGGGCCAGCGGAGGGCGCGTGTCTTCGTGTTGCCAGGCCCTCCGCGCGCAGTATGCTGTCCGCATGCTCCACGCTACCCACCCGGCACTTCGCGCGGCGGCCGTGCTGGCCGCGACCAGCGGCCTGGTCGTCGTGGGCTGTTCCACCTCGGCGAGCTCCGGGTCAAACACCGTGGCGAGCGGTTCGCAGAGCGCAGGCGCGGGTGCGGGAGGCGGCGCCCTCGAAAGCGGGGGCGGCGGCGCCGGCGGGGCCCCGCTGGCGACAGGGGGAGCGGGCGGCAGCGGCACAGCCGCCTGCGTGTTTCCAACGCCGGAGGGCGCCGAGGCCGACGCCGGAGCCCCAGCGCAGTCGTGGTGCGACGCCGCGGTCGCGAATCCGGCGTCTTGCCCACCCAACAAGCCCTCGCCCGGCTCCGCCTGCCCGACGGCGGGACTGCAGTGCGCCTACGACAGGTCGCCCGGAGGTCTCACGCTCGACACTTGCGGCGAGTACTGGGCGGAGAGGGTCCGCTACTGCATGGACACGTGCGAGCCCAGCGACGCCGCAACGGAAGCCCCTGCGGTGCCGGCCTGCGGAGCGCTGCCCGACGCGGAGTGCGCTGGCGGCCCGACCGCCACCGACCAGGAGCGAGCAGATCGAACGCTCCGACAGATCGCCGACTGCTGCTACGCGCACACCGAATCGACCCTTACCGCGTGGCTCAGCGATGGCTGCGTTTCTGCCATGGCCGGGCCACCAGACCTTGTCGCCTGCATGAACGGACTGCTCGCGGGACGAAGGTTGAGTTGCGCGAAGACACTCTCCTGTGTCCGAACGGAGTGGTCCACCCTGCCATAGGCCGCGTGCCCACCGTGATGCTGCCGGCAGCCAGATCGGCGTCCAAGTCTGGCAAGAGGTCGCGGAGGAGCTGGGTCGCCCGCGCCCGGTAGAGGCCGTCGAGCCGCAGAGGGAGGAGCGAGGGCGAGCAAGCGCGGCTCGTGGCGACGAGGCGAGCGAAATCGGAGTCCAGCGTGGTGACGGCCCGGCCCTGCGCTCGCGCGAACGCGACGAGATCCGCGTCCCCGCCGACGGGCGTCCGGCCGTGCGGATCCGCGCCGGCGACGGATCGCACGAGGTGCCGCCGGACGAGGATCGGCCCTCCGCCCCGAGCCCGCGGTACACTCCCGATCGTGAGCGCGCCGCCCGAGCCGACCCTGGACGACTTCCGCACCGCCGTCCGGGCCGTGATTGCCCGCGACCTCGAGCGGGAAGCCGAGGCGGCGGCCGCGCTCCGTGCCGACCTGGTCCCGAAGGTCGAGCGCGTGGTCGCGGAGGCCCGGGTGGCGGGGCTCTGCGGCCGTGCTTGGATCTTCGGGTCGTTCGCCTGGGGATCGCCGTGCGAGGCGAGCGACGTGGACCTGCTCGTCGAGCGTTGCGCCGATCCGTTTCGGCTCGCGAGCCTCGTCGCCGGGGCCTGCGGGCGCGAGGCCCACGTGGTCGATCTCGAGACGGCTCCCGCGGGCCTCCGGGACCGCGTGATCGCGGAAGGGCTGCAGGTATGAGCCCGGTCGACGCGCGAGCGCTGCTGTTCGGCTCCGAGGCCGAGCGAGACTGGCAGATGGTGGAGGCGAACCTCCAGAAGGCGCAGTCGGTCGACCCCGCGAAAGCAGGCCCCGAGTCCGCCTGGGTCGCGCTCGCGATCGACCACGCATGCGAGGCCTTCGAGACGATGCTCGTCCGCTTCGAGCGATCCCTTGGGCTCCCCCAGCGCAGCGGGGCGGCCTGGCATCGAGCCATTCTCGACGAGGCGTCCCGCGCGATCCCTGGGCTGCGTCCCGCCTTGGTCCCGGTCGACGTGCTGCCCGACTGGGCCGACCTCCTCGCGTTTCGCCACTTCCTCCGCCACGCTTACTCCGCGGACCTCGAGGCCCCTCGCCTCGCGACGCTGACGGCGCGCCTCGCGCGCGCGGTCGCGGTCACCGCCCCGGCCGTACGATCGTTCGTCGAGGTGCTACGGCGCGACGTGAGCTGAATCGAGCGCCGGCCCGCGCCCGAGGCCGAGGCCACGCGCGCCGGATCGCTCGACGTCGCTGGTCGCGAAGCCCGGTGCGCCCGCGCTCACGGCTCTCGGTTCGCGCGTCGTCCGGTGGCTCGCAGGGCCGTCGACCGGACGGACGGGGAGCGAGAGGAGCGCCAAGGACGCCAAGAAGGCGCAGCCCCTCCCCTCCGAGCTCCCTCGACGCGCCCCGCCTTCCGAGCAGCCCCGGTCGGCGTAGGATGCGCGCCCGATGACGTCCCGCGAGCTCCTTCTCATGGCCATCCCGGCGTGCGTGGCCCTCGCCGGCGGCGTCCTGGCGGCCCTCTGGCACCCGTCGCACCGGGCCCGCAGCCTCATCCAGCACTTCGCCGCGGGGGTCGTGCTCGCCGCGCTCGCCGTCGAGCTCCTGCCCGAGATCGAGCGCGAGCACGCCCCCGGCTGGGTGCTCGGGGGCTCGTTCGCCCTCGGCAGCCTCTTCATGTTCGGCCTCAAGATCGGCACGCAGAAGCTGAACGCGGGCGGGGCCAAGACGAAGGGCGCGAGCGTGCCCAAAGGGCTCCTGCTCGCCACGTTCATCGACGTCGCCGTCGACGGCTTCATCATCGGCGCCGGCTTCGCGGCCGGCGGGGAGACCGGGGCCGTCCTCGCCATCGGCCTGTCGGTCGAGCTGCTCTTCCTCGGGCTGGCCCTGGCCTCGGAGGCCACGCGCGGGTGGCGCATCATCGCGATCTCGGGCGCGATCGGCGGCACCGTGCTCGTCGCGGCCGTGATCGGCAAGGTCGTGCTCGCTGGCGCGTCGCACGCGGTCATCGGCGGCGCGCTCTCCTTTGCCGCCGCGGCGCTCCTCTACCTCGTCACCGAGGAGCTGCTCATGGAGGCCCACGAAGGCGACGAGCCGGAGACGCCCTTCTCGACGCTCGTGCTCTTCGCCGGCTTCCTCGCGTTCTGGACCGTCCAGCTCGTCGGCCGGGGGCGCTGACCTCGCCCCGGCGAAGCCAGGCGAGCCGGCGGCCGGCGCGGGGATCGCTCTTCGCAATGGCATCCACAGCCCGGGGTGATACGAAGGCCGAAGCCCCCATGAAACGGCCCTCCCGAGAGCAGCTCGCCCTGCTCGGCGCAACCGAGCGCATCTGCTTCGAGATCGCCGACACCGTGCACCGGACGCAGCGCATTCAGTCCGTGGTGCAGCCCTTCCAGCGCGTCGTCGGGCGTGGCTGGGTGAGCGCGACGACCGGCCGGCTGCGGCGCGTGCACGGGGTCGAGCACGTCCGCGACCTCGACCCCGACCGGGGGGTGCTGTTCGTCTCGAACCACAGGAGCTTCTTCGATTTCTACGCGGTCATGGCCGTGATCTACGAGAACGCGCCGTGGGTCGAGCGCATCTTCTTCCCGGTGCGGTCGACGTTCTTCTACGACGGGCCCCTCGGGGTCTTCGTCAACGCGCTGATGTCGGGCTGGGCCATGTTCCCCCCCGTCGTGCGATCCGAGCGCAGGCGGGCGTGGAACCGGTACACCACCGATTTCCTCGTCGACGCGCTCGGCCGGCGCGGCAACATCGTCGGCTTCCACCCCGAGGGCGCGCGGTCCAAGGGGCCCGATCCGTACACGCTGATGCCCGTCCAGCCCGGCATCGGGGCCATCCTGCGCCGCGCGCGGCCGATCGTGATTCCGGTGTTCACGCTCGGCCTCCTCAACGACTTCCTGGGCCAGATTCGCGGCAACTACGATGGTACCGGCGCGCCCATCACGATGGTCTTCGGCCCCGCGATGGACCTCTCGCGCTTCGACGCGCTGCCGGACGAGGCCGAGACCTGGCGGCAGATCGCCGAGCAGGTGCGCGACGAGCTGACCGCGCTCGGGCAGGTCGAGCGCGCGTTCCGCGACCGCGAGGGCCTCCCGCGGCTCGCCCCGGATCCGGCGGAGGTCCCCGCGCCGGGTTGACGGGTCCGGCGCGGATCTGGAGTAGCCTCGGCGCCCCATGGCGCTCCCCTCCGTTCGAATGGACTTCGTGATCGCCCTCTCGCACGTCGATCGCGGCCTCGAGGCGAGCGAGAAGGTCGCCGTCGCCCGGCACCCTTCGGAGTCGGCGGAGCACGTCGTCCTGCGGGTGATCTCCCATTGCCTCTTCCACGAGGACGGCCTCGCGTTCGGCCCCGGGCTCGCCGACGCCGACGGAGCGGACCTCTGGACGCGCGATCCCGCGGGGCGCACGACGACCTGGGTCGAGTGCGGGACGGCGGCCTTCGACAAGCTGAAGAAGGTCGTCCAGCACAACCCCGGGGTCGCCGTTCACGCGGTCTTCTCCGACGCTCGCCGTCGCGACGAGCTGCTCGAGACGGCGCGCGATCCCGCCGCGCGCGCGGGCAAGGTCGCGAGCTCGATCGAGGTGTGGAAGGTCGACCCCGCGCTCGTCGCCGCCCTCGCCGAGAACCAGGAGCGCAGGCAGAAGTGGTCGGTGACGATCGTCGGCGATCACCTGTACATCGAGGTCGACGGCGTCTCGCGCGACGGCGCCGTGGAGCGCACGCCGCTCGCGGCCGACTAGTCTTCTCGAGGTAGACCCTCGCCGAAAAGCGCTGCCGCCTTGGCGGCCGTGAAACAGCCGTGATTTTCACCACGGAGGCGCCGAGGCACAGAGTTCAGATTTGATCTGCCTCCGTGCCTCCGTGGTGAGCTTCTGTTCCGGGTGGCCCACGAGCCCCGCGTGATGTCGTTGCGAATCCTTCTCGGCGAGGGTCGAGGTAGGGGACCGCGCGCGGTCGGTCGGCTTCCACGCCGTGGCCCCAGTAGTACTGGAGGCCGAGCATCGAGCAGGCGTTCGTGTGGCCCGCGTCGCACGCCTGCGCGAACAGCTCGCGCGCTCGCGGCAAGTCCTGGGGCACGGCGCCCGTGTCGCCGCCGAGGACGTAGCCCCAGCCGAAGCAGCCCGACCGGTCGCCGAGCCCGCACGCGCGCCGGTAGTGGACGGTCGCGCGCGCCGCGTCGGAGTCGATCCGCGAGTCGCCGAGCCGCGCGCACGCCGGCGCCTCCTTCGCCGAGCACGCGGTCGCGAGATCGCGCACCCGGGCGTCGCCGCTCTGCCCGTCGGCGGCGAGGACCGCCGCGGCCGGGTCGACGACGGGCTTCGGCGGCGTCGTCGCGGCGGACGCGACCGGCGCGCCCGCGCTCGCCGGGGGGGGGGCGCCGCGGCCGCGCACGCGGCCAGGAAGGGCAGGAGAGCGAGCGAGGCCGGGGGGCAGGGGGAGCAGCGTGAGGGCGCGATCGTAGCCGACGGCTTCGCGGGCGGCGCGCGGGTTTGCTCGTGTCGACCGCGCCCGCGACCCCGAGCAGCACCACGCCGAGCGAGCGCTCCCCTACCCGACGATGGCCGAGGCGATGGGCGCGTTCCCGACGAAGGAGGAGGCGGCCGCGACGCGAGCGGGGCAGGTCGCGATCCTCGAGCAGCGGCTCGCGGAGCTGCGCGCCGATTTCGCTGCCACCCCGCCCGAAGCGGGTCGACCGCGAGATCGCGCGCAGGAGACGATAAGCGACCTCGCGGCGCTCATCGCGAATCTGACGTAAGTGACGCCTCGTCACTGACGGCGCGGGCTCGCCGGAGCGATCCCTCGCCGTGCGCCGCGGCGTGAAGCCGGGGCGGCGGGACGCCGACCGCGAGGCGTCAGGGCAGCGACCTTGGGCCGCTCTCGCCGCGAGCTGCGCCGGGAGGCGGAGCTTCCCCGGGGCTCGACCGGCGACCGCTCAAACTCGTTGACACGCTCCGGGCAGGAAGCTGAGCATACCGGCCGGGACGTCGATGAGATCGAGGAGCAAAGCGGTCGACGATCGTGACGGCTGCGCGGACGCGCGGCGAGGCCACCGAGATCGCGGCGAGCCCGGTGGGTGGCCCCGCTTCGTGGTGGGATCGCGACGCGCGGGGTCGGCGGCCGTCGTGAGCGACGCCGGGGCCCTCCTGGGCTGACCGATGCCCCTGCCCATCCTCCACCGCGCGCAGGGCGCGACCGTCTCGCTTCGCCTCGCGGAGCGCGGGGTGCGCACCTCCACGGCCGAGACCGCCGACGTGTGGGCGCTCGAGGAGTGGTTCTCGTCGGGCGACGTGTTCGCGCGAGAGGCCCTCCTCGACGCGGCGGCGCTGCTCGGCTTCGACCCGGACCAGGGGCACCGCACGCCGACCGAGGAGGTCTTCGCCTTCGTGGCGGAGGCGGTCGCCGACGGTCGCCTGCGCGTCGAGCGGCTCCGCGACGCGTGGCCGACGTTCCGGGCGTCGGAGCGGCTGGAGAAGCTCGATCCGCGCGAGCCCGAGCCCACGACGACCGAGAAGAAGACCTTCGTCGCGGTCCGGCTGGTCGACGAGGACGACCCCTCGGTGCCCGTCCCCTTCAAGCGCTATCGCGTCGAGCTGCCCGGCGGGTCGGTCCGCGAGGGGATGCTCGACCAGCACGGATACGCCTTGATCGATCAGATCGACCCCGGCGACTGCGCGGTGAGCTTCCCCGACTTCGACGCGAGCGCCTGGAAGAAGGGCTGACGCCGAGGGGGCTGCTCGGCAGGAGTCCCTTCGCAGGCCGCCTCGGAGGCCCTGGAGGGCGCCGACCGCGCCGCTTCGATCCGGGGTCGAGGCGGGCGCGGCGGGCGATCCAGACCGTGGACGCGGAGGTGACCGATGCGAAGCGCGATTGCGGTGGGCTCGTTTCTCCTCACCGTCACGATGATCGCGGCGTCGTGCGCCGGCGGCGGAGGAGCCGGAGGCGGGGGCGACCCGGGACCGGGTGACGGCGGCGTCGGGACGACGGACGCCGCCTCGCCCGACGCGGCCACCGTGGTCCCTGCCGACGCGGGGACGGCGCCCGACGCGGCGATTCCGTGCACGTCGTCCGCGCCGCCGCCGCGGTGCTGCGATGGCGACGGCAAGCGCGTGTCGAGCGCCACGTGCGAGGCCGGTGCCTTTGCGTGCGGGAGCGCCGCGGCCCTCTGCACCTGCCAGGGTGTCGCTGCCCCGTGGGTCTGCGTCGGGTTCTGCGGTGACGACGTCGCGGTCGACCCGACCTGCACCGACGCCGGGTGGGCCTGCGGCCACCTCGCGCCGCTCCGCTCCGATACGTGCCCCGTCGACACCTGCTGGGGCGAGCCCGGCGACTGCGCCTGCTGCGCGGACGAGGGCGCGGGAGCGTCCGTGTGGCCGGGCTGCGACGCGGGGGCGTGGGTCTGCCCCGCGGGCGCCGCTCGCTGCGCTTCGTGCGGCTGAATGCCGCCCGACGGGCGCCGCGTCGCTCGCCCCGCGCGGCCCGGGCGGTGTCGCAGAAGCCGGGGCCAGATAGGCACTCTGCGACGATCTTGGGTGGCGGCACCGCGGGTGACGGAGGCCTCACGCCGTGTGACGCCGTGTGCGCGCAGCGCTGCGCTTCTCGGGCGATTACGGATCCTTCTGCGCGCCAGTCCTCCGGAGCGCGCAGAGGACGCCAAGCTCGCCAAAGGGGAGGATGGCTCGGGGTCGTCGCGGGAGCCCGCCCGTGCGGCGGGCCGCGGATCGGGCAAACTCTCGCTAGCCCCTCGCCGAGAAGGTGCGGTCGCCGTCCCTTTCGAGCAACGGCTTGAAAGCCGGTGCAAAGCGGCCAAGAAGCCCCGGCCTCGGCCGGGCTCGGATCGGCTCGAGCCCTGCTGTGCAGGGCCTCTTGGCTGCCCTGCATTCATGCCGGTGCACCCAGGCAGCGCGGCGAGCTCGAGCCGCTGATCCGCCGAAATGGCCGGGGCGGGGTCGGGCGGCGAGGCTCGCCGGGTCCGCGAGACCTTCTCGGCGAGGGTCTCGCTAGACTCCGGAAGGCGCCAGGGACGCCACCGAATGAGGACGGCGCGGCCGCGCGCGGCGTCCCGCGGCGGAAGGCGCCCGAGGTGCTAGACCGGGCGAATGCCGCAGCGCTTCGCCACCGCGCCACTCCTCGTCGCCGCTTGCCTCGCGCTCGCCGCGTGCGGCGGTCGCGCGCCGTCGCTTCCTCTCCCTGCCACCCCGAAGGGGGCCGCCATGTCGCCCACGTCGGTCGCCGCGCCCTACGCCTTCACCACCACGCTCGACCGCGACGCGCCGCTCGTCGGGCGCGTCTACGACGTCGCGCGCGGCGACTTCACGACGCCGGACGCCGTGTATCGCGCGGCGGCCGGCGCCACGTACGTGCTGCTCGGAGAGAAGCACGACAACCCCGACCACCACGCGCTCCAGGCGCGCGTGATCGAGGCGATGGTCGCGGCCGGGCGCAGGCCCGCGGTCGCGCTGGAGATGATCGAGACGGACCGGCAGGGGGCGCTCGACGGGTACCTCGCCGGCGCCCCCACGAGCGCGGGCCTCGGCGCGGCCGTGGGGTGGGAGACCTCGGGCTGGCCCCCGTGGCCGGAGTACGAGCCGATCGCCAAGGTCGCGATCGGCGCGCGCCTCGCGATGGTCGGCGCCAACGTCGCGCACGCGACGGCGCGCGCGATCGTCCACGAGGGCGCCGGCGCGATCGATCCGGCGACGATCGCCCGCCTCGGGCTCGATCGCCCGCTCGCACCGGCGGATCAGGCCGCTCTCGAGCAGGAGATGCGCGACTCGCACTGCGGCATGCTCCCCGAGAAGCGCGTGGCTCCGATGGCCCTCGCGCAGCGCGCGCGCGACGCCACGATGGCCGACGCGATGATCGGCGCCGACCGAGGGGGCGGCGTGGTGCTCGTCGCGGGGGCGGGCCACGTGCACCGCGACCGCGGGGCGCCCCTCTACCTGCGCGCGCGCAAGGCGGGCGCCTCGATCGTGACCCTCGCGTTCGCCGAGGCCGACCGCGACACGCCCGACCCGCGCGCCTACGCGCCCCGCTACGGCTCGAAGGCGCTGCCGTTCGACTTCGTCTGGTTCACGCCGCGCGCGACCGACGAGGACCCGTGCGCGGGCTTCCGAGGCGCGCACCCGAAGGCGAAGTGACCTTCGGGTCAGCGCGGGCGGCCTTGCGACGCGCCGCGCCGTCCACGTACCGTGCCGCCTCATGAACGGCCTGGTCCGCTTCGCCCTCTGCGCCTTCTACCCCCGCGTCGATGACCTGCCCGGGCTCGCGGAGCTCGGCGTCGACGACGCGATCGCCGCCATCCGGCGCGACTCGACCCCGCTCTTCTGGGTGGGCGTCGTCGGGGCCGCGGTGTTCTTCCAGCTCACGCCGCTGATCACGCTGAAGAGACCCGTGCCCGCCGTGCTGCTCGGCGGCGAGGACCTCGACCGCCACGCCCACCTGATCGCGACGCACCCGAGCTACCACGTGCGGCAGATCATCGTGCTGCTCAAGCTGCTCGCCGGCATGATCTGGGGGCAGTCGGCCGCGATCCGCGCCACGATCGCGCTGCCGCCGTACCCTGCCGATCCTGGCACGCGGCGCACCGAGCGCCTCGTCGCGCGCCCCGTGATCGGCCCGCGCGCGCCGTCCGAGGTGCTCGTCCAGGTCGGTCGCGACGAGCTCGCCCGCGGTCGCGGCGATCACGCCAGCCGGAGGGTCGCGTGATCGCCGGCGGTCACCTCACGTTCGAGCGCTTCGGCCAGCCGGCCATCGAGCTCGAGGCCGACTACGTCGTCGTCGGCAGCGGCGCGGGCGGCGCGGCGGCGGCGGCGATCCTCGCGCGATCGGGGCGATCGGTCGCGGTCGTCGAGGCCGGCCCGTGGCGCGCGCCCGAGGACTACCCGTCCACCACGACGGGCACGATGCGCGATCTCTTCGCCGACTGGGGCGCGCTCGTCACGCAGAGCCGCGCGCTGTGGCCGATCGTGCAGGCGTCGTGCGTCGGCGGCACCACGGTCGTAAACAGCGCGATCGTCGTGCGCACGCCCGCCGACTGCTTCGATCGCTGGGAAGAGGAGTACGGCATCGAAGGCGACGAGCTGCGCGATCGCGTCTGGGAGCACCAGGACCGCATCGAGGACGAGCTCTGCGCGGGCGTCGTGCCGGCCGACGCGCGCGGTCGCTTCAACACGCTCGCGATGGACGGCGCCGAGGCGCTCGGCTGGGACTCGCACTACATGGTCCGGTCCGTCGACCGGTGCGAGGGCACCGGCCAGTGCCTGCAGGGCTGCCGCAAGGCGCGCAAGCAGAGCACCAACGCCAACTGGCTCCCCGAGGTCCTCGAGCGCGGCGGCTGGGTCCTGTCGTGCGCGCCGGTCGACCGCGTGGACTTCGACGGATCGCGCGCGAGCGGTGTCAGCGGGCGCCTGCGCGATCCGGTCACCCATCGCTGGGGGTCCTCCTTCCGCGTGCGCGCGCGCCGCGCCGTGCTCGTCGCGGCCTCGGCGACCAAGAGCCCCGTCCTGCTCGCGCGCAGCGGCCTCAAGAACAAGCCCCTCGGCACGCTGTTTCGCGCGCACCCGGGCACGGGCGTGTTCGGCGTGTACGACGATCCGGTCGATCAGAACGTCGGCGCCACGCAGGCGTGGGCGTCGACGGCGTTCCGCGTCGAGCCGGGCCTCAAGCTCGAGACGCTCGCGATCCCGCCGGAGATGGTCGCGGGCCGCCTGCCCGGCGGCGGCGCGGAGCTCGTGCGGCGCTTCGCGGAGTACCGACACCTGGCGATGTGGGTCGCCGCCGTGCGCGCCGAGTCCGCCGGCACCGTGCGGCCGGGCCTCTTCGGCGAGCCGGTCGTGCGCTACGTGCTCGACGCGGCGGACATGCACCGCTTCCGGCAGGGGCTCGCGCTCGTCGCGCGCATGCACTTCGCGGCCGGCGCGCGCGCGGTCATCCCCGGGATCTACGGCCTCCCCTACGCGATCGGCCCCGACGAGCCGCACCTCATCGAGGAGGGCCCGCTCGATCCGCGCGCGTACATCGCGATCCTGAGCCACCTCTTCGGCGGCTGCGCGATGAGCGCCGACCCGCGGCAGGGCGTCTGCGACGCGCACGGCAAGGTGTACGGCGTCGAGGGGCTCTACGTCGTCGACGCATCCGTCATCCCGACGACGATCGGGGTGAACCCGCAGCACACGATCATGGCGCTGGCGTCGGTCTTCGCCGAGCGGCTCGTCGCCTGATCGAAAGGCTCCGCACGCGCCTCGCCCGGTCCGGCGAGGCGCGTCGGGCGCGGGCTTACGGCATGCAGGCGCCGCCCGAGGGGCTCGGCTTGGGCGCGCTGCACGCGGCGGCGCCGCCCACGGCGTCGTGGCAGAGGCCGGCGGCGAAGTCGGGCGCGAACACGAAGTCACAGACGTTGCCCGCGCCGCAGTCGGCGTCCGAGCAGCAGTACTTCGCGCAGGTGTTCGTGTCGCAGTGCAGGCCGCCCTGGCAGAACGGCCCGGCCGTGTTGTCGCACGCCGCGCAGAGCGCCGCGTCGTTGGGCGCCGGGAAGCACTGGAAGCTGCTGCCGCCGTTGCCGTCCGAGCCGAGGTCGCAGGCCTCGCCGCCGGCGAGGTCGCACGGGTCGCCCGTCACCGGGTTGCACCCGGGAGGCGCCGGCGGGGTGCACTCCAGGCCGCAGCCGTTCGACAGGCACGCCACGAGGTTGTCGAACGCCGCGCCCGATTGCGTGCAGGCCGGGTCGCCAGCGAGGCAGGGCGCGCAGTCGGCGTCACCATTGCAGTCGACGAGCTCCTGGCAACAGCTGCCCTCGAGGCAGGCGTTGCAGGCCGGGATGCCCGAGTCGTAGACCCCGGCGCAGTCGGGCGCGCCGGTCGAGGTCGTGCTCGACGAGCTCGAGGTGGTCGACGTGGTCGACGTGCTCGAGCTCGACGAGCCCGAGGTGGTCGACGTGCTCGAGCTCGACGTCGAGGTGGTCGAGCTCGACGTGCTCGTCGTCGTGCCGCTCGCGCCGCCTTGGCCCGTCGCTGTCTCGGTCGTCGTCTCGCCATCCGTGATCGTGTCGCCCGACCCGAGGCCGGACAGCGGCAGGGCATTCGTCGCGCAGGCCGTCAGGGCGCAGAGCCCGATCGGCAGGAGGCGGGTCCAGTTCGTTCGCACCATCGGTCGTTCCTCTCTCTCGTCTGCTCTCGCGCGCGTCCCCCGCTCGCGGCGTCGATCGGCGCGCATCCGACGCCGGCTCGCGACCGGCCGCAATCCCCACCGACGGTCGGGGTGGCACGATGGCCCGGGACTTGACGACGATCAACTACGACCCTGGACGGTGGCGCGAAGATGGTCGGGTACGCACTTCGAAGGAGTGTCCGCCATGGATGACTTTGCCGTTTGTCCCAAGTGTCGCCGTCACGTGAAGGCCAAGGACGCTAGCTGCCCGTTCTGCCGCGGCTCGATGTCGCGTGGGACGTCGCTCGCCGGCGCGCTCGCGGTCGGGTTCGGCATGACGATCGGCGCGTGCAGCAGCACGACGACCGACTCGTCGACGACCTCGGTCACGACCTCCACCGACACCGGCACGACGACGGCGACGGGCACGGGCGGCGCGGGCGGCACGCCGACCGGCGGCGGCGGCGCGGTCGCGGCCTACGGCCCGCCCCCCCAGGGCGGCGGCGGCCAGGGTCAGGGCGGCATGATGCCGGCGTACGGCCCGCCTCCGGGCGGCAGCGGCCAGGGCGGCGGGATGGCGGCCTACGGTCCGCCGCCGAACGACGACGCCGGCGCGGGCGGGCAGGGCGGCGCGGGCGGCGCGATGGGCGCCTACGGCCCGCCTCCCGACGGCGGCGTCTGATCGCCGGTTGATTGGCACTCTGCCGGGTGAAGGGGTCGACGCGATCCGTTCACCCGGCTCGCGCGCCCGCCGGCCGGGCCTCAGGTCGGAATGGCGGGCAGTGACGCGACCCAGTCGGCCGGGGCGTCCTCGACGACGAGCTCGAACCTCGCCGCGTCGCGGATGAGCCCGGGCGCGGCGCTCACGAGGCGCATGCGCTCGCGCTTGCCGGCCGCGAGCAGCTCGACCGCGCGGTGGTGGCAATAGGGGTTGTTGCCGCGCTTGCCGAGGATCGTCGACGCCGTCCAGATGCAGCCGCCCTTGCAGGTCTCGGCGTAGTAGCAGTCGCGGCAGAAGCCCCAGAGATCGTCGACCACGAAGTCGCGCGCGAACTTGAGCTCCGGCGCCTCGAGCCAGATCTCCGCGATCGAACGGTCGCGGACGTTGCCGCCGACGAAGCCCTGCGACGACATCGCCGAGCAGCCCTTGATGTCGCCGTTGGCCTCGATGCCGAGCGTGCGGATGCCGCCGCCACAGCCGCTCGAGAAGCCGCCGAACGACCGGCCGTCGCGCAGCAGGTGCTCGTAGGGGCCGAAGTAGCCGACGTTGTTGCCGGGCCAGAGCTTCACCCCGAGGGCGTCGGCGCGCTCGCGCACCGAGGCCAGGAGCGGCATGACCTCGAGCAGGTCGTAGGGCTCGAGCCAGAGGTCGTCGGCCTCGGCGGCACGGCCCATCGGCACCATGAGCTGCACCTGCCAGCCGTAGATCGCGTGCGCCGCGACGAGGTCGAGGATCGCCGGCAGCTCCCGCCAGTTCTGGCGGTTCACCTGGGTGTTGCAGCCGATGCGCACGCCCGCCTCGCGGAGGTTGCGCATCGCGGCCATCGCGCCGGCGTGGCTGCCCTTGAGGCCGCGGAGCGCGTCGTGGGTCTCCTCGACGCCGTCGACGGAGATGCTGACCGAGCTCATGCCGGCCGCGGCGGCGTCGCGCGCGAGCTCGGGGCCGAAGCCGCGCCCGCCGGTGACCATGGTGCAGTCGATGCCCTCGGCGCGGATGGCGCGGACGATATCGAGCCAGTCGGCGCGGAGGTACGCCTCGCCGCCGTGGATGGCGAGCTCGACGGTGCCGAGGTCGGCGAGCTGCTTCACGACCTCGAGCGCCTCGGTGGTCGTGAGCTCGTCGGGCGCCGGGCGGCCCGCGCGCGTGCCGCAGAAGCGGCAGTGCTGGTCGCAGCGCAGCGTGATCTCCCAGACCACGAGCAGGGGCTTCGGACCGTCGGCGAGGAGGCGGAGGCGCTTGATGGTCATGACCGGGAGCCCAGGATAGCCCGTTCGGCGCCCGGGCGCCGCGCGGAGGTCACTCGCGGAGCTTCGCGAGCCGCTGCGGCAGGCCCTGCACGGCCTCCTGCTCGAACGCGACCACGACCTCGAAGGTGCGATAGCGGAACGCGCTGGGCAGCTTGCGGTCGAGGCGCGCGGCGTCCTCGGCGCTCGCCATCGGGCGCGTCAGGGCCATCACCTGCTCGGCGGTGAGCGCCACGCGCTGCACCGGGACCGTCGCGGCCCCGACGCGCACCACGGGCACCGCCCCGACCCGCAGCACGAGCGCGTCGGCGCCGCGGTCGGCCATCCGGTCCAGGATCACGTCGATGCTCGCCATGTCGGCCTCGAGGCTCAGGGTAGTCGAAGCGCGGCCGGAGCGGCGCGTCGCGGCGCACGGGTGTATCGTCGGCGCGATGAACCCGGCGCACGGCGGGCCTGTGGAGCGCACGGGGGCGGGCGCGCCCGTGGTGGGTAGCGGTCTCGACGCGCTCGTCCTCCGGCGCGAGGCGCCGCCCGGCCCGTGATCCCCTGGGAGCGGATCGGCGAGGCGCGCGCCCCGGACGGCACGCCGCTCGGGCTCTACCGGCGCGGCGCGGAGCTCGCCATCCGCGCGGGCGCGGTGGTGCTGATGTCGAGCCGGCAGCACGCCTCCGAGGACGATCTCGGCGCCCGGGGCGTCGAGGCGCTCGGCCCGGGCGCGGCGGTGCTCGTCGGCGGGCTCGGCATGGGCTTCACGCTGCGCGCCGCGCTCGACGGCCTCGGGCCGGCCGCGCGAGTCGTCGTGGCCGAGCTCGTCCCGGAGGTCGTGGCCTGGGCGCGCGGACCGCTCGCGTCGCTGGCCGGGCGGCCGCTCGATGACCCGCGGGTCACTGTCACGGTGCGCGACGTCGCGGACGTTCTCGGCGAGGCGCGCGGGGCCTTCGACGCCGTGCTGCTCGACGTCGACAACGGCCCGCGGCCGGCCACGCAGCAGCCGAACGCCCGCCTCTACGGCGCGCGCGGGATCGCGGCGGCCGCGGGCGCGCTCCGGCCGGGGGGGCGGATCGTGGTGTGGTCCACGGGCGACGACCCCGCGTTTTCCGCCCGAATGGCGGCCGCGGGGCTCGCCGTCGCGACCTGGCCGGCGCGGGCGCACCGATCGGCCGCCGGCGCGCCGCGGGGGGCCCGGCAGGTCCTCTTGGTCGGCACCCGCCCCGCGCGCTGAGAAGGCCGTGCGACTTTCGGCGGCGGGAAACGCCCCGATGTGGTAGGCCCCCGCGCCCTCCATGATCACCCTCGAGAAGCTCACCAAGCGTTTCGGCCCCAAGATCCTCTTCGAGAACGTCTCGATGCGGTTCGACCCCGGAAAGCGCTACGCGCTCGTCGGGGCCAACGGCGCCGGCAAGTCGACGCTGCTCAAGGTCATCTCCGGGGAGCAGGACTCGGACTACGGCACGGTCGAGATCCCGAAGCGCCTGCGCGTGGGCGTCCTGAAGCAGGACCACTTCGCCTACGAGGACGTGAAGATCCTCGACGCCGTGCTCATGGGCAACAAGGTGCTCTGGGACGCGATGCACGAGAAGGACCGCCTGCTCGAGGGCGAGATGACCGACGAGATCGGCATGCGCCTCGCCGAGCTCGAGGGCACGATCGGCGAGGAGGACGGCTACATGGCCGAGTCGAACGCCGCCGAGATCCTCGAGGGCCTCGGCATCGCGAGCGATCGGCACCAGGACCCCGTCTCGACGCTCGCCGGCGGCTACAAGCTCCGCGTGCTCATCGCGCAGACGCTGTTCGGCGGCGCGGACGTGCTCCTGCTCGACGAGCCGACGAACCACCTCGACCTCGACTCCATTCGATGGCTGGAGTCGTACCTCACGGACACGTTCCGCGGCACGCTCGTGGTGGTCAGTCACGACCGCCACTTCATGAACGCGATCGCCACGCACGTCGCGGACGTCGACTACCAGACGGTCACCACGTACACCGGCGACTACGACGATTTCATCGTGCAGAAGACGACGGGCGCGCGCCAGCTCTCGGCCGAGACCGCGGCCACGAAGAAGAAGATCGGCGAGCTCAAGGACTTCGTCAGCCGCTTCGGCGCGAGCGCGAGCCGGGCGAGTCAGGCGCAGGCGCGGGTGAAGGAGATAGAGAAGCTCCAGGCCACGCTCACGGTGCGGCGGTCGAGCGTCGTGCGGCCGTACATCCGGTTCGACATCGACAAGCCCTCGGGCCGCGACGTCCTGCGCGTGACGGGCCTGTCGAAGAGCTTCGGCGACAAGAAGGTGCTCGACGGCCTCGACTTCAACCTGAACCGCGGCGACAAGATGGCCGTGATCGGGCCGAGCGGCATCGGCAAGTCGACGCTGCTCAAGTGCCTCGTGAGCGAGTACGTGCCCGACGCCGGCACCGTGATCTGGGGCCACGAGACGAACATCGGCTACTTCGCGCAGGACCACCACGAGGCGCTCGAGGCCGGGTACTCGGCCTACGAGTGGCTGCACCGCTTCGACCCGCTCGCCGACCTCGAGACGGTGCGCGCGGTGCTCGGGCGGCTGCTCTTCAGCGGCGACGCGGGCCTGAAGCGCACCGAGACGCTGTCGGGCGGCGAGGCGGCGCGCCTGCTGCTCGCGAAGCTCATCCTGCTGAAGAACAACGTGGTCGTGCTCGACGAGCCGACCAACCACCTCGACGTCGAGAGCATCGACGCGCTCGTCGAGGCGCTGGTCGGCTACAAGGGCACGGTCGTGATGACCAGCCACGACCGCCACTTCGTCAGCAAGATCGGCACCCGCGTGCTCGCGCTCACGCGGATCGGGCCGCAGCTCTTCAACGGCACCTACGAGGAGTACCTCGAGACGCACGGCGACGAGCACCTGCGGCACTAGTCGCAGCTCGCGAGGGGGCCGCGATCGGCCCCCGAGGATCCGCGCCGAAGCACGACCGCGACCGCGGGGGAGCGTGACCTCTCGCCGACGGTCGCGGCGCGGTCTCTCCTTCGCGGGCGCCAAGCCCCGGGATCCTGCTCCGGGGCGAGCCGCTTGCCGCGAGGCGGGGCCGATCGCGCGGAGCCGCAGGCGGGCCCCGAGAAGTTCATCGGCGCGGGGCCCGGAGTGGCCTAGGATCCGCGGATGTTCGGTGTGAAGATCTCGGTCGCCGTCGGCGTCGCCGCGCTCGCCGCGACGGCCGTACTGACCGTGAAGTCAGTCAGCTCGTCCACCGCGCCGCGCGGCCCCCTCGCGCAGCCCGCCGCCGCTCGGCCGGCCTCGGCGCCGCCCGTGACGGCGCGCGCGACGGCCCCAGCGCGCCCGGCGAACGCGCGGCCCGCCCCCGCGTCGGGGGTCACGCGCGTGGTCGACGCGCCGTGGGGCAGCGGCGTGGGCGAGATCGGCCGCGCGCGCCCGGTCGAGGGCTCGCCCGAGGGGCCGATGAGCTTCGTCGTCGACGAGGCCGGCCGCGTCGCGGTGCTCGACCAGGTGAACGAGCGCATCGCCGTGTTCGACGGCGCGGCCGCGCGGGTGGTGCCGATCCCCGGGCGCACCGCGCAGGATCTGGCGGCGACCGATCACGGCTGGGTGCTGCTCGATCGGCTCGTGCGCCGCGCGATCGCGTACGTGGACGAGTCCGGGCGCCTGTCGCACGAGGTGCCGCTCGTCGGGCGCGGCGTGCCCGAGGGCGGCGCGGTCACCGCGTTGTTCCAGCGGGCCGACGGCACCTGGGTCGAGGTCGAGCACCAGCGGCTCGTGCGCGTCGCCGACGGCCAGGCGCGCGCGGACGCCGAACGCCCGGTGGTGATCGGGCGCTTCCTCGGCGACGGCGACGCGCGCGTCGAGGCGAGCCGGCGCGGCGCCGAGGTCGCGCTCCGCGTGCGCGATCCGGGCAAGGCCCTGCGCGAGATCACGGTCGACCTGGGCGCGCCGATCGCGCGCGTCAGCGGGGTCGAGCCCGGCGGCCCCGGGCGCCTGTTCCTCTCCGCCGTGACCCGCCCGACGCCCGCGGGCCCCATGGATCCGGCGCCGAACGCGCACGTCGTCCTGCTCATCGACCTTCGCGACGGCCGCGTGATCGCGCGCCACGAGGTGCCCGCCGCGGACGTCGCCGAGGAGACGTTCCGATCGGTGCGGCTCGGCGCCGACGGCGCGCTCTACGTGCTCCGCTCCACGCGCTCGGGCGCCGAGATCTGGAAGGTGTCGCCGTGAAGCCTCGTGCCCCGCTCTTCGCCGCCCTCGCGATCGCCACGACGATGGCCGCGCCCGCGTCCGCGCTCGATCCCATCACCCGCGACAAGATCCTCGAGCTCGCGAGCTACTCCGAGGGCTATTCGTACTGGTGGGGGCACGGCCGGTTCCGCCTCGACAAGTCGGACCTCGGGTCGTGCTCGGGCAGCTGCCCCGACTGCACGCACGGCGGCAGTCATGGCGGCGACTGCTCCGGGCTCGTCGGCAAGGCCTGGCAGGTGCCGAGCCCGAGCGATCTCGACCACGACGACCACCCGTACTCGACCTACAACTTCAAGAACGATCAGACGCACTGGGACCCGATCGATCGCGGCCAGGCGACGCGCGGCGACGCCTTCGTCCACAACGACAACGGCGCGGGTCACACCTACGTCTACGAGAAGGACGACCCGTGGGGCGACCACTGGGCTTACGAGTGCAAGGGTTGCTCGTGGGGCTGCCCGCACAACATCCGCACGGCCAATGACACGTACATCGTCATTCGCCGGCGCGCGCTCGACGAGGGGCCGCACGTCGACGCCTCGTTCGTCGCGCAATGGTCGGACGCCGATCCCGATCCGGAGGCCAAGGCGCATTTTCGCGTCTGCGCGCGCGCGCCGGTCCGCATGTGGTTCGAGATCAAGAACACGGGCGCGGACGACTGGCGCGATCTCGGCGACTCCGCGACGAAGTCGGGAGAGGCCGTCCGGCTCGGCGCGCCCGGCGACCTCCCCGACCCGATCACCGGCGCCACGCGCGTGAGCGTCGCCGACAACGCCAATGACCTGGTCCAGGCCGGCGGCCCCGACTGCAACGATCAGCCCGGCTGCAACCGCACGGTGTTCACGAAGGCCGGCCTCGCCGGCAAGGCGCCGGCCGATCCGGGCGTCTACACGTCGACCTGGCAGCTCGTCGACGAGGGGCGCGGCTGGTTCGGGCCGACGATGTCGATGAGCTTCAACGTCGTCACCTGCCCCGAGGTGCCGGGGACGGGCGGGCCCGGCGGCGTGGGCAACGGCCACGGCGGCGCGGATCCGGGCGGCGCGGGCGGGTCGTCGGCGGCCGGGCGCGGCGGCGCCCCGCAGGCGACGTCGGGCGACGCCTCGGGCGGCGAGGCCGTGGAGGGCGGGTCGTGCGCGGTGGGCGGCGCCCCTCGGCGGAGCGGCTCGTCCGGTTGGATCGCGGGGCTGGCTTTCGCGCTGCTCGCCGGGGCGCGCTCGCGGCGTCGCACGCCCGCGCGCGACTGACACCGAAGGGGGGTTCGTCCGCGAGGGCCGCGCGGTCGGACTCCCGCCCTCTCAATCGTAGATCGCGGCCTCGATCGGGCGACCGGATCGCCCCGGGGCGCTCGCTTTTGCGATAGGCTCCGCGCGCCGACGAGGCATCCCGGAGCCGCACGTGGACGACAAGAGCAACCGCATCGACGCGCGCCTGCCGTGCAGCTTGGCCGTGATCGTCCAGGCGGGTCGCAACCAGCACCGGGCGCGGACCGAGGACGTCGGCGAGCGCGGGGTGTTCGTGCGCACCGACACGCCCCCGCGCCTGCGGCAGCTGCTGCGCCTCGAGATCGCGCTGCCGGGCGATCCCGCGCCGCTCTCCGTCCACGGCATGGCCGTCCACGTGATCGAGCCCGGTGGGTCCTCCGCTCGCATCCCCGGCGTCGGGGTGCAGTTCTACGCGCTGAACGGCGACGTGGCGGGTCGCTGGGGGGCGTTCTTCGGCCGCCTGAAGAGCGAGCTGGGCGCGCAGGCCGCCGCGCGGTCGGCGCTCGTCGAAGGCGAGCCGGTGCGCAGGCGGCACCCGCGCACCTCGGTCGAGCTCGAGCTCGAGCTCGCGAGCGTCGACCAGCTGCTGACGCTCTACACGCGGGACGTGTCGGCCGGCGGCATGTTCATCGTGACCGACCTCGAGCTGTCGCTCGGGGCGAGGCTCCGCGTCGAGGTCCACCACCCCGCGGACGGCTCGACGTTCTCCCTCGAGGCGCGGGTCCGTCGCGTCGCCGTCCCGCCCGAGCCTCGCGGCCTCGGCGTGGAGTTCGTGGACATGGACGAGCAGGGCCGGCGCGGCTTCCTCGCGTTCATCACGGTGGCGCTGCCGCCCGAGTCGATCCGCCTGATCGCGCCCGGCGACCCCGCGCTCGCGGGCTAGACCCTCGCCGAAAAGGACTTGCAGCAACCTCACGCGGGACTCGTGGGCCACCCGGAGCAGAAGCTCACCACGGAGGCACGGAGGCAGATCAGATCGGAGCTCCGTGCCTCCGTGCCTCCGTGCCTTCGTGCCTCCGTGGTGAAGATCACGGCTCTCGGACGGTCGCCAAGGCGGCAGCGCTCTTCGGCGAGGGGCTAGCGAGAGCGCGGGGCGAACCGCAAGAGGGGAAGGTTCTGGCGTCGGCGGCTCACGAGGTGTCCGCGCACTCGCAGGACCGGGGCGTCGGGGGGTCACGGCGCGATCCTGCGCGTGCAGGACGAGGGCGCGAGGGGTCCCGGCGCGATCCCGCGCGCGCAGGACGAGGGCGCGAGGGGGGGATGGAGGGGGCCGGCGGGCGAGGGGGAGCGGGGGCGGGGGGGGATGGGGCGATCCGGTGGGCGCGGGCGACCGACCCGCCGCCTGGCGGAGGTGCCGTGCGGCGGAGGAGGACCGGTGTGACGGCGGGCCGCCCTCCGCGGGCCCGGGAAAACGCCAGGGACGCCGATCGAGAGGAAGGATCAAGCGGGCGCTGCGGGGCCGGAGGCCGGCCGTTGGATGCGCCCCGCTCGCCTTTCGATAGCGATCGCAGCGCCAGCCCTCGCGGGCATCCCGGTCACGCACCGGGGCCTCGCTGCGGGGCTCACGGTGGGGTCGGGCCACGCGGAGGAGGCCTATCGTCCGGTCCTCGAGGCCGCGAGCCCTGGGGTCGCGACCCTCGTCGTGCTGGGCCGCTCGCAGGCCGTGTGCCCGCCCCGAGGTGCGCCCCGCATGGGCATTCAAGCCGAGGATCGAAAGGGGCGCCCGGGCAGGGCGCGAGGTCCGACCGCGCGCGGGTCAGCGCCGGGGGGAATTGGCCCGCAGCTCTGCGAGCGGGAGCGCCCACGTCGCCTCCACGAGCCAGCGGAGCGCCAGCTTCGCGCCGGCCCCGTCGAAGTGCGTCCCGTCGGGGCGCAGCGTCACCGACCCCTGGCGCTTGCGACACGCCCGGCTCGGGCACACCCAGCGCGCGAGGTCGACGGTCTCGGCGAAGCCGCGCCTCGCGACGGCCGCCTCGTACACGCGGTTCACGCAGTCGGTGCGGGCACGGTTGTCGGCGTACGTCGCCTCGCCGCCCTCGGGGGCGTCGACGTAGGGCGCCGTCGCGACGACCACGGCCGCGCCGCCCGCGCCGAGGACGTCGATCGCGCGCGAGGTCGCCTCGAGGTAGTACCGGTCGAACTCGGGCTCGCACGCGTGGAGCCAGCGCCCGTCGAGGTCCAGGTCGCCGTCCACCGGAGCGGCGAGGGCGACGAGGACGACGTCGGGCCGCGTCTCGGCGACCTCCCGGGCCCAGCGCGCCTCCCAGTCGGTGCACCTCGCGCGGACGGTGACCTTGCCGGAGGGGAGGCGCACGCGCTGCGAGCCTCGGACGAGACCGCAGCCCACGACCGCGCGGCTTTCGAGGGTGACGCCGAGGTCGGTCGCGACGTCGGACCCGTCGCGACCGAGGAAGAAGGCGACCGAGTCGCCGACGAGCAGCAGGCGATCTCCGCAGGAGGCGCGCGCCGGGCCGGACGGCGCCGGCGAGACCTCGGGGTCCCGGCCCGTCTCGGGCAGCGCGACGGCCCCTGCCGTCGACGCGAGGACCACGCCGACGGTGGCGGCGAGCGCGAGCGGCGCCACCACCCACCTCGCGCGCCCGCCGATCGCGCCTCGCCGGATGGGCCGCTCGATCGCGAAGTACGAGATCGCCGCGAGGGCGAAGCTCGCTCCCAGGCGCGCGAGGAGGAGCCCGGCGCCGCCGAGGCCGGTCCGATCGCCCGTGAGCGCGACGAAGACCGGCCAGTGGAAGAGGTAGAGCCCGTAGCTGAGGGCGCCCAGCGCGCGCAGGGGCGGCAGCGCGAGGGCGCGCGCGAGCGGCCCCGGCGGCGAGCGCACGACGGCGGCGATCACGACCCCCGCCGCGAGGCTCGAGGCGAGGAGCCCTCCGCGATAGACGCGCGGCCCGTCGCCGGCGAACGCGACCCACGCGAAGCCGAGGAACGCCGCCGCGGCCAGGCCGGCGGCCTCCCACGCGGCGCGCGCGCGCGGGCTCGCGGGCGTCGCCGGAGCCCTCGCGATCGCGACCGCGAGCGCCGCGCCGACGAG
>CAIVJW010000378.1 GCA_903906315.1 uncultured delta proteobacterium
CGCGATCGCGGAGCGGCACCACCACCACCTGCCGGCGCCCGCGATCGCGGAGCGGCACCACCACCACCTGCCGGCGCCCGCGATCGCGGAGCGGCACCACCACCACCTGCCGGCGCCCGCGATCGCGGTGCCGCGGGGCCGCCTGCCGCCGCGCGGCGCTTGGCCGGGGGCGCCGAGCTCCTCGCCTCGCGACCGGGCGCCGCCGCCTTCTTCTCGCCGGACGCGCTCGTATACGACGATCGCAGCCGCGGCCGGGCCACCGCCTTGCGCGCCGCCGGGCGGCTCTTCGCCCCGCCGCCCTCGGCCCCGCCGTCCTTCTTCGCCCGCGCGCCGCCGCCGTCCCCGCCCGTCTTCTTCGTCGCCAAGAGTCGCCTCGCTGTCTGCCGAGCCCCGACCGCACGGCCGGGATCGTTCACGCCTGCCGCGCCTCGCGGCCGCCGCGCCGGGATCTAGCGCGTTTGCGCCCGATCCGCGAGGGCTCGCCGAAGGGAAGCGCCGCCCCCCCCCTCGGCGGGTCCCTCCGTCACGTCCGGGTCTGCCCGTCGCCGTAGGCGATCCACTTCCGCGCCGTGAGGCTCTCGAGCCCCATCGGGCCGTACGCATGCAGCTTCGTCGTCGAGATGCCGATCTCGGCGCCGAGGCCGAGCTGGCCCCCGTCGTTGAAGCGCGTCGAGGCGTTGACGAGCACGCAGCTGGCGTCCACTTCGCGGAGGAAGCGCTGCGATCGGTCATAGCTCGCCGTGCAGATCACCTCGGTGTGGCGCGACCCGTGGCGCGCGATGTGATCGAGCGCCTCGTCGAGCGATCCGATCACGCGCACCGCCAGGATCGGCGCCAGGAACTCGCGGCCGAAATCGTCGTCCGTCGCGGGCGTGGCGCCCGGAGCGAGCGGCAGCCCCTCGGCGTCGACGCGCAGCTCGAGCCCGCGATCGGCGAGCCCGGCGACGCGCGCGAGCAGCGGGGCCGCCACCGCGCGGTGCACGAGGAGGCACTCGAGCGCGTTGCAGACCCCCGGCCGCTGGAGCTTGCCGTTCTCGACCAGGCGAAGAGCCATGTCGAGGTCCGCCCCCTCGTCAACGAACAGGTGGCAGACGCCCTTGTAATGCTCGATCACGGGCACGCGCGCGTGCTCGGCGACGAAGCGGATGAGGCCCTCGCCACCGCGCGGGATCACGAGGTCGATCTGCCCCGTGAGGCCGATCAGCGCCTTCATCTGCTCCCGATCGCCGGCCGGCACGATCTGCACCGCATCGGCCGGCAGGCCCGCGGCGGCGATCGCGTCGCGCACGATGGCGCCGAGGGCGAGGTTCGATCGCGCGGCCTCCTTGCCGCCCCGCAGCAGCACGGCGTTGCCGCTCTTGAGGCAGAGCGCCGCCGCGTCGACGGTAACGTTCGGCCGCGCCTCGTAGATCATCGCGATCACGCCGAGCGGGATGCGCGCCTGTCCGACGAGCAGGCCGTTCGGCCGGCGCTTCATCCCGATCACCTCGCCGACCGGATCGTCGAACGAGGCGATCTCGAGCACGGCGTCGACCATCGCGCCGATGCGCGGCCCGTCGAGGACGAGGCGGTCGACGAGCGCCTCGGCGAGCCCCGCCGCGCGCGCCGCGGCGACGTCGAGCGCGTTCTCCGCGAGCAGCGCAGAGCCGGGTTCGGCCGCGGCGCGGAGGCGCTCGGCGAGCAGCCGGAGCGCGTGGTCCTTGGGGGCGCGGGCGACCGGGCGCAGGGCGCGAGCGGCCGCCTTCGCCCGCGCGCAGAGGCCGAGGAGCGCGTCGTGGATCGAGGTCTCGAGGTGCACGCGGCGCACCGTACTGGTCGGTTCCGCCCGGCGGAAGGGGATCGCGGGGGAGGCGGCGCCGCGGCGCGACCGGTCCGCACGGCGCGGACACGGGCGCCGACCGCGGGATCGCGGCGAAGGGCGCGGACGGCGTGCTAGGGTTTCGGCGTGCTGCCTCGCGCGTCCTCGATCACCGTGGCGTTCCTCGTCGCGCTGCCGGTCGGCGGCTGCTCCGGCCGCGAGCTGCCGGACGACGCCGCGCCCTCGCCGCTCGCCACGGGCATTCCCGCGGCCGCGACGGGGGCCGTGGGCGCGAGCTTCGACGCCCCGGCCGCCGCGACGGCGTCCGGCCCCCCGCGCATGTTCAACGGGCACCCGAAGGCGAGCCCGCCGCCGCCGGCGCTGCCGCCCGATCCGTTCGGCAACGAAGGCGCAGGCGAGGGCGAGGGAGGCGGCCCGCCGAAGCCGCTGCCTCCGCCGAAGAAGCCACCCAAGCCGAAGGGGCTCGCGCTGTGATCGACCTCGTCCCACCGATCCGCGCGGCCCGCGCCGCGAAGGTCGCCGCCCTCGCCGCGATCGCCGCGATCGCCACGGTCGCCGCGTGCGGCGGCGCCCCGAAGCCGCTGCCCTCCGGCCCCGCGCCCGAGTACGAGGCCCCGCGCGGCTACGACGGCGGCGTCGGCGAGGGACCGAGCCCCGCGGCCGCCGCGCCGAAGCCCGCCCCCGTTCCGGCGCCGTAGGCCCCGCGCCGCGCCGCGGTCGCCGCGGACCTACGGCGCGCAGCGAGTGATGGTCACGCTCTTCAGGTAGAGCGGCGTCGTCGGCTTGTCGCCCGCGCCGGTCTCGACGTGCGTGAGCGCGACCACCACGCTCACCGGATCGCACTGCCCGAAGACGACGTACCCCCCGTCGAGGCCGTGCTGCGCCGAATCGGTGACGTAGAACTGGCTTCCGTTCGTGTCCACGCCGGAGTTCGCGTACGCGAGCGCGCCCGGGTCGTGCACGAGGTCGGAGATCTCGTCGGCGAACTTGTAGCCCGGCCCGCCGTACCCCGTGCCGAGCGGGTCGCCGCCCTGCGCCATGAAGTCGGGGATCACCCGGTGAAAGATGAGCCCGTCGTAGAAGCGGCGCTTCACCCACTTCGTCGTCTTCGGGTCCTTCCACGGCCGACGACCGCGCGCGAGCCCGACGAAGTTGGCGACGCCATTCGGCGCCTTGTCGGGGCGGAGCGTGCACGTCAGCGCGCCGAGGTCCGTGTCGAGGATCGCGCGCAGCGGCCCGGGGCCGTCGGGGAGGCCGGCGAGCGCCTCGTCCAGCGTGAACGACCCCTTCTCCGGGTCGGGCCCGCTCCCGAGCACCTCCTCGCCCACGTCGGCGTCCGGCCCGCACGGGCCGAAGCCCCCGGTGCTCGCGCCGCCACCGGCGCCGCCCACGGCCGCGCCGCCGCTACCCCCCGATCCGCCCGCGCCGGTCTCCGTCGTCGTCGTGCTGCCGGTGATCGTCGTGGTCGTCGCGCCGGTCGTCGTGGCGCCCGCGCCGCCCGCGCCGGTCGACGAGGTCGTCGACGAGCTGGTGATGGTGCAGCCGAGGAGGCCGAGGAGCGGGAGGAGGAGGGCGCGGTGGCTCATGTCGGGCGATCCTACCCGAAACGAAGCGCCCTCTGGGACGCCGTCGAGGCCGCCCGAGGGCGTGCGTCGCGGGTAGACCGGCGCGAGCGGCTTCACGACCCTCCTCGTCGGGAGGCCGTCTGGTCGCGCTCGGGGCCTCGTGCTACCCGCTCGCGCATGGCCACTTCCCCGCATACGCGCCGCGATCTCGTGATCGTGCTCGACTTCGGGTCGCAGTACACGCAGCTCATCGCGCGCCGGATCCGCGAGTGCGGCGTCTACTGCGAGATCCACCCGTACAACCTCCCGATCGATCGCGTGCGCGCCCTCGCGCCGAAGGCCGTCGTCCTGTCGGGCGGCCCGTCGAGCGTCTACGGGGAAGGCGCCCCGCGCGTCGCCCCCGAGGTCCTCGAGCTCGGGGTGCCCATCCTCGGCATCTGCTACGGCCTGCAGCTCCTCGCGCACCTGCTCGGAGGCCGCGTCGAGCGCGCCGAGGAGCGCGAGTACGGCGCCGCGAAAGTGCGCGTGGACCGCGCGGTCGGCGTGTTCGCGCGGCTCGTCCCCGGCGAGACGATCGACGTGTGGATGAGCCACGGCGACAGCCTGGTGGCGGCGCCGCCCGGGTTCGAGCCGCTCGGCACCACGGCCAGCACGCCCCTCTGCGCGATCGGCGACGAGGGCCGCAAGATCTACGGCCTGCAGTTCCACCCCGAGGTCGCCCACACGCCGCGCGGCAAGGAGATCCTCGAGGCGTTCCTCTTCGACGTCGCCGGCCTCGCGCCGACCTGGACGAGCGCGTCCTTCGTCGAGGAGGCCATCGAGGACGTCCGCACGAAGGTCGGCCCCGACGGCCGCGTCATCCTCGGCCTCTCGGGCGGCGTCGACTCCTCGGTCGCGGCCATCCTCTGCCACAAGGCCATCGGCGACCGGCTGGTGTGCATCTTCGTCGACAACGGCCTGCTGCGCGAGCGCGAGGCCGAGGCGGTCGTGAAGATGTTCCGCGACCACTTCCACCTGCGCCTCGTGCACGTGGACGCGGCCACGCGCTTCCTCGACGCGCTCGAGGGCGTCACCGACCCCGAGAAGAAGCGCAAGATCATCGGCCGCGTGTTCATCGAGGTCTTCGAGGAGGAAGCCGCCAAGGTCGAGGGCGCGCGCTTCCTCGTCCAGGGCACGCTCTACCCGGACGTCATCGAGAGCGTCTCGCACAAGGGGCCGAGCGCGGTGATCAAGAGCCACCACAACGTCGGCGGCCTCCCCGATCGCATGAAGCTCGCGCTCATCGAGCCGCTGCGCGAGCTCTTCAAGGACGAGGTGCGCGCCGCCGGGCACGCGCTCGGCATGCCGCACGCGGTGCTCTGGAGGCACCCGTTCCCGGGCCCCGGCCTCGCCGTGCGCTGCCTCGGCGAGCTCACCGAGACGCGCCTGCGCGTGCTGCGCGCAGCGGACGCGATCTTCGACGAGGAGATCCGCGCAGCCGGGCTCTACGACTCGATCTGGCAGAGCTTCGCGGTGCTCCTGCCCGTGCGATCAGTCGGCGTGATGGGCGACGAGCGCACGTACGACGAGACCATCGCCCTGCGCGCGATCCACTCGACGGACGGCATGACGGCCGACTGGGTGCGCATGCCCTACGAGGTGCTCGCGCGGACCAGCACGCGCATCATCAACGAGGTCCGCGGCGTGAACCGCGTGGTCTACGACGTGTCGTCGAAGCCGCCGGCGACGATCGAGTGGGAGTGACCGTGCGCGCCCCGATCGCCGTCGCCATCCTCACCGCCGCGACCGCACTCGCGGCCTGCCTGCCCGCGCACGACGCGCGCACGGTGTCGCTGCGGCTGCGCGGCAACGTGGCGGACGCGTCGGTGACGGTCGACGATCGGTACGTCGGCGCGCTCGCGTACGTGGCGAAGCGCGGCGTAGCGCTGCCGCCCGGTCCGCACCGGGTCACCGTCGAGCGGGCAGGCTACTTCGCGTGGGATCGGCTGGTGGACGCGAAGGCCGAGCCGGTCCTCCTCGAGGTCAAGCTCGAGCCCGTCCCCGACTGACGCGCGCGTGAGCGTGCGACCCCGCGAAGGGGCCTTGACGGAGCCGCCCGTCCAAACTAGTTTGCGCGCCCTCACCATGGCCAACACCCCGAAGTGGAATATCCGTCAGCGTCACGAGTGGCTTGCCACTCCCCTGAAGAAGAAGCGCGTCAAGCGCTGCCAGGCGGCCCGAATCGGCCTCGCCGAGGCGCTCGACCGCAAAGCGGCCAAGCTGCCCAAGTCGCAGGACCAGGGCTGATCAGGCGCTGACCCCGGGGCCTACCAGGGCCCCGGCCCGCAGCAGCCTGGGCGACCGGGAGCGGGCGGCGAACAATGCGCCGGGGCGGCGCGGGGAGCTTCCTCGCGCTGCGCTTTTCCTCGTTCGACGTCGTTCAGCGCTGCGGCACGCCCGACATGGCCGCGCGTAGCGCGTCGGCCACCGCGCGGTCGTGGGCGGCCAGCGTCGTGTAGTGGCGGCTCGCCGTGAGGTACGCCGCCAGGTCGACGCCCAGCCTCGCCAGGCCCGCGCCGACGTCGCCCCCTCGCTGCACGATGGCCGTGGCTTCGGCGAACCGCGCGAGGGGCATCGGCACACCCCCGAGCGAATGCTGAGCGCGCGCGAACGCCTCGGCGTGGGCCGCGACGAGCGGCGGGATACCCTCGGCGGCCGACGCGAGCGCGACGGAGAGCCGGTCCTGCCACCGGGAGTCGATCTCTGCCCAGGCGTCCTCATCGAGCCCGTGATCGGCGAGCACCACGTCCCGCGGGCGAGGAGCGCCGGACAGCTCGGCCGCGAGCTCCGCGTACAGGACCACGTCGTCGTCGAGCCCGCGTTGCTCCGTCACGCGCGGATCCTACCCCATCGGAGCGAGCGAGGGGCCTTTCGCCCGAGATTTCGCGGCGGCGCTCGTGGTAGATCGGAGCGGTGAATCCCGCAGATCCTCGCGCCGCAGCGAGCGCCCCGGGCACCACCCTCGCGCGGGAGGCGCCGCCCCAGTGGCTCTCGGCCCTCGAACGAGCCCACGGGCTCGTGGCGGCGTGCGCTCGCGCGCTCGAAGCCGCCGAGGTGGGCGCGGCGGACCTGCGCCCGGTGGCGCGCGAGGTCGAGGCCGCGCTCGGACACCTCTACGACGCATTCGACCGGCGGGCCGATCGCCTCCACGCGACGCAGTCCGCGCAGTCCGCGCTCGATCGCGCCGCCGACGATCTCGACGCCCTCGGCGAGGCGCCCGTCGAGCTGCCCGAGCTGCTCGCCGCCGCGGGGATGCTGCGCGCCGCGCGGCTCTCGCTCGGGCCCGCGGTCGAGACCTTCTCGCGCGCGCCCGCCGAGCCGGATCGGCCCGCGCCGGCGCTCGCCGCGTCGGGCGACGTCCCGCGCCTGCACGAGGTCCGGCGCGCGTCGCTCGTGCCCCGGATCCGCGTCGCCGAGCCGGCCGCCCCGCTCCCGCCTCCGCCCGCCCCCGCGCTCCCCGCGCCGACGACCGTCGAGGAGCTCGAGGGCACGATCGCCGAGCTGAAGCGCCGCGCCGGAGCGCGCCGACTCGCAGCCGCCGAGAAGCGCGCCGGCCGCGGGCAGGAAAAAGCCCCCGCGGACGCGCCCGCCCCGCCCCTCCCCGGCTTCGTCGACGAGCTGCCCCCGCCGGTCACGGAGGTCGACTTCCTCGCGAATCGCATGCGCGAGTGCTTCGAGGAGGTCGCGATGGTGGGCACGCAGCGGTCGCCGCTCCAGGGTGACGCCTGGCGCACCTCGCGGGTGCTCGAGCGCCGGATGCTCGCGGCCATCGACGCGATCGCCGCGCTCGGACCGACCGCGATCGCCCGCATCGAGCCCCTCGTCCTCGACGCGCCGGCGAAGGACCCCGCGCGCGGGTTCGCGGCGGCCATGGTCTTCGGGTGCCTCGCCGGGCGCGACGCGCTTGCGGCCGCGCTGCGGCTGGCGCGGCACCTCGGGCCGGAGGACGACGAGGTGCGCGCGCTCGTCGTCAGCGCGCTCCGGCTCGCGCCCCACCCGGAGCTCGCGCTCGCCCTGCGCACCGAGCTCGACGACGAGGCCCCCGCGATGCGCGCGATCGCGATCGACGTGCTCGCGTACCGCGGCCTCGCGACGCAGGCCGAGCTCGCGGCCGCCGCGATCGACCCGGCGCCCGAGGTCGCGAGCCTCGCCCTGCCCGCGCTCGCGATCGTCGCCCCCGACGGGCTCCTCGGCGTGGTCGAAGCGGCGCTCGAGCGCCCCGAGCCGGAGGTGCGCGAGGCCGCCTGGGCCGCGATGGCGCTCGCCGGCCACCCGCGCGCGGCCGAGGTGCTCGCCCGCGCGCTCGGCGGCCCCGACGAGGCGCGCGCCGCCGTGC